>UQIS01000003.1 GCA_900541245.1 uncultured Collinsella sp. | reverse complement strand
AGAAGGTCTACCTGAGCCCGATCGTCGACTGCTTCGACGGGATGCCCGTCGCCTGGTCGATCGGGCTGCACCCCGACAAGCGCCTCGCGAACTCGAGCCTGCTCAAGGCCTGCGCGGCGAGGCCGGCGGGGGTGCGCACGACGATCCACTCGGACCGGGGCGGCCACTACCGCTGGCCGGAGTGGATCGGGATCTGCGAGGAGAACGGCCTGGTCAGGAGCATGTCCGCGAAGGGCTGCAGCCCGGACAACTCGGCCTGCGAGGGCTTCTTCGGGCGCCTCAAGAACGAGTTCTTCCACTACAGGGACTGGGAGGGCGTGACGGCCGAGGAGTTCATGGGAAGGCTCGAGGCCTACCTCGTGTACTATCGTGAGGAGCGGATCAAGAAGTCCCTCGGGTGGCTGAGCCCGATGGAGTACCGCAGGAAGCTTGGATACGCCTAGGCGCGGTCCAAGAAATCGTCCGCACCCCCAACAGTCCCTATTTCACCGCAACTTAGGGGGCAGTGCTGTTATCTCTGCACGTGCCGTAGCACCTCAACGGCGGCGCTTACCTCTATCGTGCGGCGCTTGAGACCGCGGCGGATGGCCTTGAGGCGATTGCCTGCTGTTGCCCATGCGCTTTGTGAGAGGATTTCGACTGCCTCGTCGACGAACCCATCGAGATGCGACGCATCGAACCAATCGAGCGAGTCAGCAAATGCTAGCTGAGTGGAAGGGTCCGGACCAAACGGTTTGGCGGCAAATTCAAACTCCCCGGCAACGAGCACGGCGGTTGGCACGTTGTACCACAGGCAATTGCCACTATCAAACAGCGGTGCAGGCCGCATTTCCAGCGTGTCGACATTGCGGATGATGCCGAAGTTTCGCCAGTGGCGGTCGCTGTTGGCCAGGAGGGCATCGCAGACAATCATCTGCGACATGGATTTTCTTACCGTGGCTTCGTCAGCCCCGTGTCTGCCAAGAAAGCGACAGTATCGATCGTATGTTGAGTTTCCTCGCTGGCCACCGAGTGCGTCCCTGATATAAGCGGCCGGCACGTATTCCTCACGGCCATTAAGAAAGTCATCGCATAGGCATACGGGCCCGTCGAACATGCGCTCGACCGTATAGGGAACAAACTCACCTTTGAATAGCAGACGCCGATGTAGAGCTGTTGCAACCGCCTCGTTAAACGGTCGCTGATCGTCCATTCCGCATCCTTTAACCAGGATGCGAACGCCATTGCGGATCATCCAGGATTTGGGGAGCTCGCCCTCGGACGTATTGTCAGGATTTTTGAGTCCGATGCCCTCAAGCCAGCCTGAACGATGCTCGGGTGCCGACCGTTCAAAATTGTTTTCGAAGTAATTGAGGTGCTGCCAATTGAGCTCGTCGCAGTCGACCGGTCTTAGCCAATAGCAATCCGAAAGCGAAAAACCCAGGCAACGAACGGGCACTTCAATACCGCTGTCAATTCCCAGCTCGCGATAGCGCGAGATGAGTCCGGGGCGGACGTCGGGCACCGACCGGTGACTCCACCACGTGTTGAGTGCTCGTTTATTCACCGTTGGAGAAGAACTCGAGCACGTGCCAAACGGCATCCTTCGTGCATCGAGTATGTCGGCAATTTCAAAGGAAAACTCGCGCGTTGGATCAAACGAGACATGCGCGACCTCGTGGTCGGCTGACATCAACGTGAACTTGCGCCCTACGTCAGCTGCGGGACGGCGTCCACGCTTACGGACCTTTTGATAACCAATCGCGGAATCGTACTGAACCATTTTCCGCCCACCGACGATATCGCACGCGAGCGTTCCCGATGCAGCCAGTTGCGATATACGGGCCTTCGTAACGCCCAGCAGGCGCGCGGCGTCACCCATGGTTATATAGTTGGAAGTACTCATCTGCTGCATCACCTCGTTAAGTATTCTAATCGTTAAATATAGCAAGCACAAACATCATAATACTTAACAAAGTTGCGGTGAAATAGGGACTGTTTAGCGGCTTGAAACGCTTAAACAGTCCCTATTTCACCGCAACTTATCGAGGAGTGCTGTTATTTGATGGCTGCCGTAACGGTGCCGCCGCCCAGGACGATGTCGCCGCGGTAGACTACAACGGCTTGGCCGGGGGCGATGGCGCGCTGCGGGTCGTCAAAAGTTAGCAGCATTTGCCCGTCTTCGCCGCGCGCAAGGGTCGCTGCCTGGTCTTTCTGACGGTAGCGGTACTTGGCACCTACGCGAATGCCACCGGACGTGAGCTCTGCCTTCATGCGGTCGGCAGGGGCACTCCAGATCCAGTCGTTGGCCGTGAGCGCTGTGGCCGTTAGGTCCTCGGCCTCGCCCAGACGCACGGTGCTGCTGTCGGCGTCGACGCCCGTTACGTACACGGGATGCGCCATCGCGACGCCCAGGCCCTTGCGCTGACCGATGGTGTAGCGCAGCGCACCGTTGTGGCGCCCGACCACGCTGCCGTCGCGCCACACAATGTCGCCCGGTGCAGCGGGATGTCCGCAGCGGCGCTCGATATAGCCCGCGTAGTCACCGTCTGGAATAAAGCAGATGTCCTCGCTTTCGGCCTTCTTGGCGTTGGTAAAGCCCTGCTCGGCGGCAATGCGGCGCACGTCGCGCTCTTTGTCCAGCCCAGCCAGCGGAAAGATCGTGTGCGCCAGGCGTTCCTGCGTAAGCGAATACAAAAAGTAACTCTGGTCCTTTTTGGGGTCCTCGCCGCGGTACAGCTGCCAGGTTCCGTCGGACGCCTGGCTCGTTTTGGCGTAGTGGCCCGTGGCGATGTAGTCGCAGCCCATATCCAGCGCCGCATCCAGCAATGCGCCAAACTTAATGTGGCGGTTGCAGATGATGCATGGGTTGGGCGTCAGCCCCTCCTGATAGGCGGTCACGAAGCGCTCGATAACGTTGCGGTCGAAGGTCTGCTGCAGGTCGAGCACATGGTGGGGCATCCCCAGGCGCTCGGCGACAGCCTTTGCATCGGCGATGTCGCGGTCGACCTTACTCATGCCCGTGACGGGATCGGGCGCGGGGCAGGTGAGGCGCATGGTGGCGCCGACGCATTCGTAGCCCTGGCTTTTGAGCAGGTACGCGGTCACGCTGGAATCGACGCCGCCGCTCATGGCGACGAGCACGCGCTTGTTGTGCATGGGGAGGTTCTCCTTGGTGGCATGTGGCCAAAAAAGAAAAGCGGCGCGGGAGGCTGGTTCCGCGCCGCAGACATTGTAGCAAGTTCGGACGTCTCGTGGGACACCCTGATGGGATGGGCTCAGGCTGCCGGGAGAGAGGAGACCGGCTCGTCCGTGGGCTCAACCTATGGGCGACAGGCTCTAGTCCTGGAACAGTGCCGTGGACAGGTAGCGCTCACCAGTATCGGCGAGCAGGGCCACGATGGTCTTGCCCTCGTTCTCGGGGCGCTTGGCCAGCTGCAGCGCGGCCCACACGGCGGCGCCGGACGAAATGCCCACGAGCACGCCCTCCTTGTGGCCCACGGCACGGCCGGTCGCAAAGGCGTCGTCGTTCTCGACGGGGATGATCTCGTCATAGACCTGGGTGTCGAGGACGTCGGGCACAAAGCCGGCACCGATACCCTGGATCTTGTGCGGGCCGGCCTGGCCCTTAGAGAGCACCGGGGAGGTAGCGGGCTCGACGGCGACGATCTGAATCTCGGGGTTCTGCTCCTTGAGGAACTCGCCCACGCCGGTCACGGTGCCGCCGGTGCCGACGCCGGCGACGAAGATGTCGACCTTGCCGTCGGTGTCATCCCAGATCTCGGGGCCGGTCGTGGCCTTGTGGATGGCGGGGTTGGCGGGGTTCACAAACTGGCCGGCGATGATGCTGTTGGGCGTCTCCTTCTGCAGTTCCTCGGCCTTGGCGATGGCGCCCTTCATGCCCTTGGAACCGTCGGTGAGCACGAGCTGTGCGCCGTATGCCTGCATAAGCTTGCGGCGTTCGACGGACATAGTCTCGGGCATGGTGATGATCACCTTGTAGCCGCGAGCCGCCGCCACCGAGGCGATGCCGACGCCGGTGTTGCCGCTCGTGGGCTCGATGATGGTGTAGTCGCCGCCGCGCACGAGCTTGCCGGCCTTCTCGGCCTCGTCGATCATGCTCTTGGCGACGCGGTCTTTAACGGACCCGGCGGGGTTGAAGTATTCCAGCTTGACGAGCACGCGGGCCTTGAGGTCCTCATCGGCCTCAAAGTGAGTGAGCTCCAGAAGCGGGGTGTGGCCGATAAGCTGATCGATGGACGTGTAAACATTGCTCATGGTGAACCTCCAAAGTGTTCAAACGACTGGATACCGTGTGGGTTTACGGTGTGTGTAGCAGCGAAACCCATAAACCTTATGGGTTGTTCTTTTTGCTGTTGGCAAGCATAGTAGACAGTAAAGCCTAGTAACGCAATAGGAAATAGAAGATTATTACGAGTCGATTAACCATCTTGACCGGAACGTGTATTTTCAAAACCAATATTTCGGCTAGAATTTCTACGGACTAAATGACCGAAAGGCAGCACTATACATGTTGGTTTCTACTAAGGGCAGATATGCCCTGCGCGTTATGGTCGATCTGGCCGAGCACCAGGCAGCCGGTCGCATCCCGCTCAAAGAGATCGCGGCGCGACAGGGGATTTCCGAGAAATATCTCGAGAACATTTTGGCTACGCTCGTGCGCGCCAACATGCTCTCGGGCATGCGCGGCAAGGGCGGCGGCTATGTGCTCACGCGCCCGCCCGAGCAATACACGGTGGGCGAGATCTTGCGCCTGACCGAGGGCAGTCTGGCGCCGGTCGCCTGCCTGGATGGCGACTGCAAGGGCTGCTCGCGTTCGGATGAGTGCCCCACGCTCGACGTGTGGAAGAACCTGGACAAGCTCATCAACGACTACCTCGACGGTGTGACGCTCGATCAACTTGTCGCTCCCAACCATGGCTACGACTACGTCATCTAACCCACACCTGCATTTGGGGACGGGGTGGAAATGGTAGATTTTCTCGCCCTTTGAGACTTGGCAAATAAGAAGGCCGCCCATTTTTGCGATGGGCGGCCTTCGTTTTGGGCTGTTGAGACGGACACGGCCGGAATGGCCATTTTAGTCCTCGGCGATGCTGTCGAGGATGCTGCGCGTGATGGACACCAGGATGCTGCCCATAAAGGCCGATCCAAAGCTGGCGATGGAGATGCCGACGCCCAGCAGGTTGACCGACAGGTAACTCGCGAGCTCAAGCATAAAGCTGTTGACGACAAGCTGGAAAATGCCCAGCGTAATGATCGTGAGCGGCAGCGAGATGACCGTGAGGAACGGTTTGACGAACGAATCGACAATGTTCAGGAACAGTCCCACAAAGGCAAAGCAGACCCAGGTCTCGGCAAAGCCGAAGGGTTGGATACCGGGGACGAGGAACGTGGCGATCGCGATGGCGATCGAGGTGAAGAGCCAGTTAAGCATAAAGCGCATGGCGTGAATCCTTTCTTGCGCCGGGATTGCTGGCGTCGCGTGAAGCGGCTTACGGCGGCGACCTGGATGGTTGCGCGGGCGCGCCGCGGTGTTTGGGCGCCCATTGTCTCAAATATTCGTGGAGCTTACGTGCGCATATGGTTTCTAAACGGCGTTCGTCCTGAAAAACGCGCCGCTGGCAGAGAGTCTTGTCGCTTTAGTTTGGTGGTGTGCTACACTGCTACGGGCAAAAGCCACAGGCGTTGCCCTATTGCATAGAACGGGTGAACGATGCCCGATGTCAGTATCAACTTCGATGCCTTTTGGCGGGTTTGGCGGTGATCGATGAATATCGAGAACATGTTTGACAAGCCTGATGTCAAGCAGCTGGTCCACGCATTTAGCCTTTTGGACGACGAGAAGGATATCCAAGCGTTTTTGACCGATATCTGCACGCCGCGCGAGATTTGCGACCTTTCTCAGCGTTTGCAGGTTGCGCGCTATTTGGACGAGGGCGAGCCTTATGTTGAGGTTCAGGCCCGTACCGGCGCTTCGTCCACCACGGTGAGCCGCGTTTCAAAGGCGCTGAACGGCGAGTACGGTGGCTACCGCAAGATCCTCATTAAGTTGGAGGATGGCGAGTAGGCCAGCGACAACATTGAATTACGAAGAACCGTCCCTCCGGGGGCGGTTTTTATATGTCTGCAATCGGCTGGTGCGTTGGGTTCAGGTTGCTTTGTACCAAAAGATGGAACTGCGGTGGCAATGTGTCCGCTTGGGCGGGTAGGATGGATGCATTGATTATTGCGAACGGTTTGAGCGGAGGACCATGCCTGTTCGAATCTATACCACCAATGCCGGCACGGATTTGAGCGATGCCGAGTCGGCGCTGCTTGCCGACCTTATTGCCCGTCACGGGCGTGCCGTGTTGCTGGCACCAACGTTTGCCGAGCTCGATCTGTGCCGTCATGATGCGGCGGAAGCCGGCATTTCGCTGGGTATCGACTACAAGACACCCGCATCGTGGCTTCGCTCGCTTTGGGAGCTTTTGGGCGACGGGCGCGGTTTCGTCGACAACCTGCAACGTCAGATGCTGTTTTCGGATATGATTGCCCGCCGCGACGATGCCGACCTGCAGCCGCTTTCGCGTAGCCAGGGCACGGTGCGCATGCTCGCGCGCATGGCCCGCGATGTGCTGCCGGGTGTGGCGGGGACGACGGCCGAGCGATGCGGTGGCAACAATTGCCAGCCTGAGCCAAAAAGCGATGCCGAGGCTCGTGTGTTTGAGCTTTTGCGTGCCTACGCGGGCGGTTTGGACCGTCGAGATATGGTCGAGCCCTGCGAGGCAGCCGACATTATGGCCGGTGCCCTGGCCGATAGCCTGCCGGCGTGCGCCCGCGCCGTATGCGTGCGCGGTACCACGTCGTTTACGCACGGTCTACTCGAGCTGCTGTCTGCCGTGGCGAACAATGGGGGAGAGGTCGTCGTGCTGCTTGCCCGCGAGCAGGCGGCGATGCGCGAGGAGCTTGCCACGGCATTTGATGCCCGCGGTGTGCTGTTTGAGATCGCGCCGCTGGGGGAGGACGCCGTCGCGTCTGATGTCGCTTGCGGGGCCGCCGCTCAGCCTGCCTTTATTGAGGTCGCCGGCCCCCATGCCCGTGCTCATGTCTATGCGGACGCCATCGATAAGTTGGTGAAAGCGCACAAGGAGTCCAAGGCCGATAAAGCTACTGCAACGCCCGCCGACCCCGTGCGCGTGCTCGTCGTTTCTGCCCGGGCACCCCAGCTGTTCGGCGAGCTCGCCGCCCGTTTGGCGGCGCGTCACATTGCGGCCGAGACGACTGAGTTCACGGCGTTTTCCCAGTCCATCGCGGGCAGGCAGTTTACGGCGCTCGCCAACCTGATCGAGCGTATGAAAGCCGCCGACGAGGGCACCGCTTCCAAGACTGAGTGGTGGCCCGCGCCGGAGCTTACCGACTGGATCTACAGTCCGCTTTCGGGTACTGACGCCGCGAGCGCCCGCGGCTTCGACAAGAACATGCGCCTGTCGCGCAGCAAGACCACTGCGGGCGTCAAGAGCCTGCTGCAGAGCGTGCAGGGCCAGGTGAGGGGCGCCCGCAAGGCCGCCAGCGAAGAAAACTGGTTTAAGAACGTGCCATGCGTGGTCTCGGACGTGTTTCAGGCGCTGTGGCGTGACAAGCCCGTGACGGCGCTTAAGGCCATGCTTGCCGTTGCCGAGGCGTTGCCCGATCGCGCTCTAGGCGGCCTTGACGGCCAGGCCCGTCGCCAGGCAGAGACGGCTTTGCTGCGCCATGCCATCGACATCCTTATGAACGATGCTCGCGCGCTCGACGTGTCGCAGGCCGCGACCGTGCCGGTTCTCGACGGCGTTCGAACCAAGGTGGACAAGCGCAGTACCGCCTACGATTACGAGACCTATGAGGTCGATCGCACACCACGAGCACAAGTGCGCTTCGCGTCGCTTGCCGATGCGTCGGTTCTTCGCCCTGGCAGCTACGATGCCGTGCTGTTTGCCGATGTCGACCTGGACAGCTATCCGCTTTCGCACGAAGAGGGCCCGCTTGCCACGTTGACGGTCGAGCTGCGCCGCGACGGCGTGTCTTTGGAGCCCGCCGCCCTGCTGCGCGTGCGCTTTGGCCGTGCAATGCAGGCGGCGAGCGGTCCGGTCGCGCTCGCCCGCGTGACGCACGATCGCCAGGCACGCGAGTGCTACCCGGCAGCCGTATGGACCGAGCTGCGGGCGCATGCCGAGGCCGCTGGCGCCGCCAAGCCCACGCGCGTGGGCGAGGGCGATATCATCGTCGACTTGGATCCCGCGGCAGGTGAAGGTCTTAGGCGCGAGCGCGTGACCTGCGAAGCTCCTCAGCATCTGAGCGATGAAGCCATTCCGTATCTGGTCCTGCGCCGTCGCGATGGCGAGGGCGAGGATGCGCCGCTGGTGCCGCGCCTGACGTCTGCCTCGCAGATCGAGGCCTATTCGACCTGTCCGCTATGCTGGTTCGTCTCGTACCGCGTGAAGCCCCAGTCCATCGACGCGGGCTTTGGCAATATGGAGAAGGGCAACTTTGTCCACGACGTGCTGGAGCACCTGCACGCCCGTCTGCCCCAGGAGGGCATGGAGCGTGTGACGCCCGAGAACCTGCTACGTGCTCAGGAGCTGCTGCGCGAGGTCTTTGACGAGACCTTGGCCGAGCATGCTTCCAAGCGTGGCAACGAGGGCCCGCTCGTGCCGCTCTCTCCGGTAGAGGAGCGCCAGGTGGCCGAGATTCTGCCGCAGCTGGAAGGCGTGCTTGCCTATGAAGCCGAGGCGCTGACGCCTTTTGCTCCGCGCTACCTGGAGTTTGCCTTTAACGATCTTAACGTTGAGTATGCCGGCTGGCCGCTCGGCGGGCGCATTGACCGTGTGGACGTGGATGCCGAGAACCGCGCCGTGGTGATCGACTACAAGCATCGTTCGGGCGTTGAGGAGTTTAAACTCGCCGACCCCACGGTGCGCGACGAGGAATCGGGCACGGCGCCCATCGACGACCCGCGGTGGCTGCCGCCCCATACCCAGACGCTTATCTATGCGCAGGCCATGCGCCGGGCGCTGGATCTGGATACCCGTGCGGCGCTCTATTTTTCGACCAAGGGCGGCAAACCGGCGTTGCGCGGTGCCGCGAGCGCCGAGCTGCTCGAGGAGGAGCGCGGCGACGGCCGCATCCCGGGTCTTAAGAAAGGTTTCCCCGGCGAGGGTGGCAGCATGGACTTCGACGCCCTGCTCGATCGCGTGGAGACCGGCATTGCCGAGCGCCTGCGGGAGCTCGAGGCGGGCAACGTCGCTGCTGTCGACCCGGCGTCGACGCAGGCCGCGCATGCCCGCTGCTCGTATAACCACGAAGGAACGTTTGTAAGGAGGGACGTGTAGACCATGGATCTTTCGACTTTGATGCCGCAACAGCTGCAGATCGTCAAAACGCTCGACCGTCCGCTGTTTGTCTCGGCGGGCGCCGGTTCGGGCAAGACCTTTACCCTCACGCGCCGCATCGTCTACGCGCTCTCGCCCGAATCCGGTCCGTTCGTCGAGCATCTGGACCAGGTGCTCGCCATCACCTTTACCAAGGATGCCGCGGCCGAGATTCGCGACCGCGTGCGCCGTGCGCTTATCGACGAGGGCATGGACGAGGAAGCGCTGACCGTCGACGACGCGTGGATCTCGACCATTCACGGCATGTGCTCGCGTATCCTGCGCGCGCACGCGCTGGAGCTGGGCATCGACCCCGAGTTCACGGTGCTCACCGATACCGACGAGCTCATGGATCAGGCTGTTGAGCATGTGCTGGCCCGCGCGACGGCGTCCGATGCCGCCCCCGAGCTCGCGGCATCGCTCAAGGCCCTCTACGCCTGGTATCCTATGGCGGGCGAGGGCGGCCCCTTTGGCGCCGGCACGACCATCAAGGGTCTGGTGCGCGACCTGCTGGAGCTGTCGAGCCAGCTGCCGGGCGGTATGGACGACGTGCGCGTGGCGCGCGGCCAGGCCGATACCTCGGCCCTTGCCGATGCCTATCGTGCGGCTCTGGGCGCAAGCAAGGCCGCGACCGAGAAGGCGCAAATGGCGCTCGATGCCGTCGACGCGTTCGAGGCGAGCGGCAAGACCATGGCCGATGCGGCGCGACTCATGATGTCGTGCACCATGCCGCGCGCGAGCAAGGCATTCCCTAAGGAGCAGGTCGAGCTGCTCAAGGCCGAGGCCGCCGATGCGTTTATCAATATCGTGCTTGCCTGCGGTGGCCCGGCGCTCGATGCGCTGGTGGGCCTGGCCCGTTCCGTGGAGGCCGAGTATCGCGCGCTGAAGGCTGCCCAGTCCGCCCTCGATAATAACGACCTGCTGCGTATGGCCTACGAGGCCCTGCGCGATTACCCCACCATCCGTGCTGCGTACGAGGGCCGCTTTAAGATGGTCATGATCGACGAGTTCCAGGATACCGACCAGATGCAGGTCGACCTGATCCGTTGCCTGACCGGTGCGGGGGAGCGTGCGCTGTGTACCGTGGGCGATGCACAGCAGTCGATCTATCGCTTCCGCGGCGCCGAGGTCGAGGTGTTCCGTCGCCAGGAGCGCAAGGTGGGCTCGTCTGCCGCGCCCGAGGCGACTGCTGTGGCCGACGCCCCTGCTGGCGAGCTCGTCAAGCTCGTGCGCAACTTCCGCAGCCATGACGAGGTGCTGCGTTACGTGGCACGCGTCTTCGACGGCGATGACGGTGGCCTGATGCAAGGCTTTTTGGACCTTGAGGCGAGCGACGGCCGCAAGGACACGCTGGTGGCAGACGCCTCGCGTCGCCAGGCGCTCTTTGTTGCCGGCGGCAGTACGCAGGAGCGCACGCAGGCCAAGGCCCGTGCGATCGCCGAGCGATTCCGCGCGCTTGCCGATGCCGGCCAGCCCCAGGGCGGCATGGTGCTGCTGCTGGGCCGCATGACCAACGCCGACGTCTACGCACAGGCCTTCCGCGACCAGGGGCTCGACTGCGTCATCGCGGGCGGCTCGGTTTTTGCCCAAGCAGCCGAGGTGCAGACGGTGCGCGCCCTGGTTTGTGCGCTCGCCAATCCGGCCGATACGGCGCAGGGCCTTATGCCGCTGCTCGCCTCGCCGATGTTTGCGCTCGGCGCCCAGGAGTTCCTGGCGCTGGCGACCAAGCTCGATAGCGAGACGGGGGAGACCTCGCGCCGGAATATCGACGCGGGCATCATGAGTGATTTCGACGTGCCGGGTTTGCAAGACTTGCCGCTCGTGACGCGCGCCCGCGAGGTGCTGCGGTATGCGCTTCGTCGCGTGGGCCGTGATTCGTTCGCCGCCATCGCGCGCGACGTGGTCAACGCCTCCGGCTGGTTTGTGCGTCTGGCACAGCGTGGTCCCGAGGGCAAGGCCATTGCCGCCAACGTGCTCAAGGCGCTCGACGCCGTGGCCGAGGCGGAGGCCGATTTCGGCAACTCGCCGCGTTCCATCGCGCTGGCCTTCGACCGCTTCTTGGCGGGCAAGGAAGCTCCGGGTGCCCTCAACGAGGAGGGCGACGGGGCGGTGCGCATCATGACGGTGCACGCCTCCAAGGGTCTGGAATATCCGGTCGTGGCGGTCGCCGAGTGCTTTGGCGTGCGTAAGTCCTCGAGTGCGGCACAGATGGGTCGCGTCGAGGGCGGAGCGCAGGTCGTGGCATTGCCGGCACGCTTCGACGGCGTTATGCTCGCCGATGGTACCTTTGTGAAGGGCGACGACGTCAAAAAGCAGTTTGAGCATGCGTTTAAGGGTAAGGGCGCATCGCTATGGTTGCCGCCGGAGCTCATGGAGGACGTCTGTGCGACGGGTTCTCCCGCCGAGGCATTTGCTCACCTGCGCAACGATGACCTGCGGCTTTCGCTCGAGGAGCGGGCCCGCTTGCTCTATGTTGCCATGACGCGTGCGCGCGAGCTGCTGATCTTGGCGATGGATGCCGGCGTGAGCCGTAGCAAGGTGACGGCGCCGACCTTCGACGTCGAGACCGATCTGACCTACGACGTGCTGCGCCGTATTCTGCCGACCGACGCTCTGGACATGCCGCAGCTCGATGCCGACCGCCTGGTGTTCGACAACTCCCAGCTGGGCGACTACGAGCTCATTTCGCTTTCGGATTTTACCTTTGGCGAGCAGGCGTTTGAGGCTAACGCTTCGCTGGATGCCGAGGGCAGGCTCGTTCGTGGCGATGCGGGGGCGGAGGGTGCCGGTGCAGATGCCCGCGCCGCCGTCCCCGGTCCTGCCGACCCCAAGCCCGATTCGTTTGAGCTTGTGTATCCCCAGGCAGTGGGCGTGCGCATGGGCATCTGTCCGTATCCGATGCGTGACTCGTACAGCTATTCGTCGATTGCCGCGGCGCTGCATGCCGAGGCCGAGGACCGTGCCGCCGAGACGCGCGTGCCCATGGACGAGGCTGGCGATGATGCGGAGTCGGATGGCTCGGAGATGACGGATGCGGACGTGGCTGCTGTCGAGCCCGCCGGCAATCCCATGGCGCTGGGCTCGGCTTTCCACGCCGCCTGCCAGTGGCTCATCGAGATGGGTGCCGATGCGTTGCCCGCTGCGCGCGCCGATGCGCTGGCGCGTCTGTGGCGCCTGACGCCGGAGCAGCGCCAGCGCTTCGATGTCGCTCTGGATCGCTGGCTCAAGTCGGCGGTCCGTGCCGAGCTGCTTGCCTGGCCGTGCGTTCGTGCCGAGGTACCGTTCTTCTCGCTGGGCTGCGAGGACAAGGACATTGCCCGCTACGGTGCATATGCCGAGGGCGCCATCGATGCACTGGCCACCGACCCGGCCGATCCGTCGCGCGCACTGGTCATCGACTACAAGACGGGTGGCACGCCGGATGAGACGCCGGACCAGCTGCTCGAGAAGCACGCCCTGCAGGCGCGCGTCTACGCCGATGCGTTGCACAAGGCGGGCTTTGAGACGGTGACGGTCAAGTTCGTTCGCGTGGAGCAGGCGAATCCGGCCATCTTCGTCGAACCCGCCGAACCCCAAGTAGTCACCTACAATCTCTAGCCCTCAGATAACTTGCGGTGGAATAGTTCCTGTATTGCGGCCCAGGTGGCCCAAGCGGGAACTATTCCACCGCAACTGCAAGAGGGGCCGTGTTGGTTTGGCTAGGTTCGGGTGCCGTCCGCGCCGTGCGGTAAAATCGTTCAGTCAGAACACGAACCCGCATCGGAGCTCATCACATGGCATTCGTCCATCTGCACAATCACACTGTTTTTTCCATGCTCGACGGCGCAACCCGTATCCAGGATATGGTCAACCGTGCCGTTGAGCTGGGCATGCCCGCCGTGGCCATTACCGACCACGGCTACATGTATGGCGTGCCCGACCTGGCGCTGGCCTGCGACGCCGTCAACCACAACACGCCCGAGTACAAAACCTGGAGCCACGACAAGGCCTTCCTGGAAAAGGACCGCCGCGACGAGCTGGTGGAGCCCGATCCCGAGGAAAACCCGCGCGAGCATGCCCAGTATGTGAAGGACATGGCCATGTGGGACGAGAAGGGCAACATCGACGAGCTCAAGCCGCCCCTGGTCATCAAGCCCATCTTTGGCTGCGAGGTCTACTTTACGCCGGACGAGACCCTTGCTCGCGACCACAAGCCCGAGCTCTACCACATGATCCTTCTGGCCAAGGACCAGGAGGGCTACGTCAACCTGATGCAGACGGTTTCCGAGGCCGCCGTGCAGGGCTTTTACTACAAGCCGCGCGTGACGCTCGACAACCTGCGCCGCCACGCCAAGGGCATGATCTGCACGAGCGCCTGCATCGCGGGCATCATCCCCAAGTACATCGACCGCGGTGACATGGAGGGCGCCATCAAGTGGGCCGAGACCTTCCGTGACACCTTCGAGCCCGGCGACTTCTACATCGAGATCCAGGAACACGGCATCACCACCGACAACGGCCTGACCGACGAGCAGATGGACCGCACGCTCATCGACATCGCCAAGCAGGTGGGCGTCAAGGTCATCGCCACCAACGACTTCCACTACCTGCGCCGCGAGGACGCGCCCGTGCAGGACGTCATCATGTGCATTGGCATGAACGCCAAGGTCGACGACCCTAACCGCATGCGCATGACCGGCTCGGAGTTTTACATGAAGACCGAGGAGGAGATGCGGGCGATGTTCCCGTATTGCCCCGAGGCCTGCGACAACACGCTCGAGATCGCCGACAAGTGCTACGTTGAGCTGGACTGGGACTCCATCATCCTGCCGCGCTTCCCGTTGCTCGATCCCGGCGAGACGCACGAGAGCCAGTTCCGCCGCGAGTGCGAGAAGGGCCTGCGCCAGCACTACGGTGACGACTGGGCCACGCGCGAGATCGGCGGCGTCAACATCAAAGAGCGCTTTGAGTACGAATACAAGGTCATCTGCGACAAGGGCTTTGCCGCCTACTTTTTGATCGTTGCCGAGTACGTGCAATGGGCCAAGGACAACGGCATCGGCGTCGGCCCCGGCCGTGGCTCGGCCGCCGGCGCTATCGTCGCCTACGCCATGAACATCACCGCGTTCGACCCGCTCGAGAACGGCCTGATGTTCGAGAGGTTCCTGTCCCCGCAGCGTACCGAGATGCCCGATATCGATATGGACTTCGACGATGAGCGGCGCCTCGAGGTCGTGGAGCACGTTCGCCAGCTCTATGGCCCCGAGAAGGTCACCCACGTCATCACCTACTCGACCATCAAGGCCAAGCAGGCCATTAACGACGCCGCGCGCGTTCTGGATTACCCGGTCTACATGGGCCAGCGCCTGTCCAAGATGGTCTCGAGCGACCCCAAGGTCAAGCTCAAGCAGGTGCTCGATAAGCAACCCGGCAAAGAGGATCTGTTCAACCCCGATTTTGCCGAGGCATATAAAAAGGACGACGACGCCCGCCGCATCATCGACACGGCGCTCTCGATCGAGGGCCTCACCCGTGGTGAGGGCGTGCACGCGTGCGCCGTTCTGATCTGCCGCGACCCCGTCAACGAGCACGTGCCCACCAAGCTCGACACCAAGGGCGGCGTCGAGATTACCCAGTACGAGGGGCATACCGTTGCCGACATGGGCCTGCTCAAGATGGACTTCTTGGGCCTGCGCACGCTGACGGTTATCTCCAAGGCTAAGGCAAACATCAAAAAGAACTTCGGCATCGACATCAAAGAGGAAGAGATCCCCTTTGACGACCCCGAGATCTTTAAGCTCATGGGCTCCGGCCACACCGCCGGCGTCTTCCAGGTCGAGTCTGCCGGCATGACGGCCACGATCAAGAACATGAAGCCCACCGAATACAAGCACGTCGTAGCACTGATCGCTCTGTACCGCCCGGGCCCGCTGGGCGCCGGCATGGTTTCGTCCTACATCAACCGTATGAACGGCAAGGAGCCGGCCGTCTCATACGACGATCGCCTGGACGACATCCTGGGCGAAACCTACGGCACCATGGTCTACCAGGAGCAGGTTATGCTCATCTCCGTCGAGATGTGCGGCTTCTCCAAGGGCGAATCGGACTCGCGTATCCGTAAACCCGTGGCTAAGAAAAAGATCAAGCTGCTCACGTCGACGGTGCTCCACTGGGAGGATGGCTCGGACGAGACTACCTACGACCACTGGATGAACGGCGCTATCAAGAACAACTACACGCGCGAGGTCGCCCAGAAGATTTGGGACGATGTTCTCGAGTTCGCATCTTACGCCTTCAACAAGTCGCACTCCGCCGGCTACGCCATCCTGGTTATGCAGACGGCGTGGCTCAAGGCGCATTATCCGCACGAGTACATGGCGGCCGTTCTGACGTCCTATACGGGCAAGACTGACAAGATTGTGCACTACGTCTCGGCGTGCCGTCACGACGGCATCCCCGTGCTGTCGCCAGATGTCAACGAGTCCGGCACCGAGTTCACGGCTACCAAGGAGGGCGTGCGCTTTGGTCTGGCCGGCATCCGCGGCGTGGGCACCGGCGTGGCGCAGGCGATTATCGCCGAGCGCGAGGCGGGCGGTCCGTTTAAGACGCTGCACGACTTTGTCGAGCGCGTGGACTCCAGCCAGGCAAACCGTCGCGTGATCGAATCGCTCATCAAGGCAGGCGCCTTCGACTCCACGGGGTATCCGCGTCGCCAGATGATGCACTTTGTGGACAAGAACAACCCTGAGAACATCATCGATGCCGCGGTAAAGCGCCAGAAAGATCGCGCGAGCGGCCAGACGTCGTTCTTCGATATGTTTGGCGACGTTGAGGGCTCGGGCTTTGAGGTGAGCGTGCCCGATCCGGATGGCCAGGAGTGGGATCGTCACCTTAAGCTGAGCCAGGAGAAGGAGGTTCTGGGCATCTACGTCTCGGACCACCCGCTGCGCCCGTTTGAGTATGCGCTAGCCAAGGCGCGCGACTTTTCGTTCTCGCAGATCGACACCGGCTATGAGGTGCAAAACCCCACGGGCGGCACCATCAACCAGGAGATTCCCGAGGGCAAGGCGCTGTGGTGGGCCGGTATGGTCTCGAGCGTGTCCAAGCGCGTGACCAAAAACGGCGACCCCATGGGCATCGTGCAGCTCGAGGACATGGAAGGCGAGGCCACGGTCGTGGTGTTCCCCAAGACCTACAAGGAGGCCGAGGGGTACCTGTACGGCGAGGTCGATCCCGAGACCGGCGCGCAGCTGTCCGATGCGTTTGTGCGCATTAAGGGCAAGCTCGAGCGCTCGGACCGCGGCGACCAGATCATCGCGCAGGAGATCGTGCCGCTGGAGCTCAACGAGGAGAACAACAAGCCCAAGGTGTTTGAGGTCATGGTGCCCAACAGCCGCTTTAGTCAGGGCAATATGGCGCGTCTTGCCACGGTGCTTACCGCCAACCCGGGCGGCGACCGCGTGGAGATCTTTATCGAGCAGGTGGACGGGCGCGTACTGCGTGCCGAGGTGCCGGCCAAGGTCAACGCACGCTCGATTCCGCTGTTGGCAGAGGCCAAGGCCATCGTGGGTAACCAAGGCAGAGTGACGGTTATCTAGGGACGGCGTTGCTGAGGGGTAGCTAATTTGGGACGGGGCTATTTTAGCTACCCTTTGGCTGACGGCGAATGAGTCGGGGTCGGAATACATCTCAACCGACATATGGGGGTAGCTAAAATAGCCCCGTCCCAAATTAGCTACCCTGTGTGGATTGGAGGAAGTGATGGCACAGGGGACGTTTGTGCAGGCGCTCCGGAAAGAGGCGGCGCTGAGCGGCACCTTTATGAAGGGGCGTTCGCTCATGCTCAACGGCGCCGTGCTGTCGATCGAGGACAGCGGCTCGCGCTTCTCCAAAAACGTGACGGTTGAGGGTGCAGTGCGCGGCTCGCGCGGCGACCTGTACAAGACACACGTGGTGCTCGACATGGACGAGCACGAGGTGATCGACTACGACTGCGATTGCCCCGCTGCCTATCGCTACCCCGGCATGTGCAAGCACGCCATCGCCACGGCGCTGGCGTACCTGGACGCCAGCGGCATTGAGTCCGTTGAGGGGCTGCGCACGCCGGTTCGCACGTTTACGGCGGCGCCCAAGCAAGCCGTGCGTCCCGCGTCCGCCGCGCCGGCGGTCAACCCTAACTTTCCCTTCCCGGCGCCCGTTCCCACGAGCCCGAGCCTCATGAAGGCGCTTTCCGATCTTTCGGATGCGCGCATGGATGAGTTGGCGGGCATGCGCCGCAAGCTCGCCGGCACTGTAGACCCCGATGCCCCCAAGGCGGTATTGGAGCCCTCGCTGGTGCCGTACTACAATCCGCTGTTTGCCGACCGCTTTAGCTGGGCGCTCGAGCTTCGCATCCGCTGCGGCTCGGTGTCCTACGTGGTCAAGGATATCGACGGCATGGCCGCCGCCTATGTCCGAGGCGGCACGTTCTCGTACGGCAAGAAGCTCACATTCCTCCATACACCCGAGGCCTTTGACGAGGTTTCGGTGCGTCTGCTCGACCTTGTTGTGGCAACGGTTGTGTATCTGAGCGACATCACGAGTTCGCGTTCGGCGTCGTACGATTTTGCACGCAGCGGCTTTGTCGCCGAGCGCCAACTGCCGCTGTCCGAGCATGACATCGTATACATGCTGGACTTGCTGCGTGGCCGGACCATTTCCTTTGAGCCCGCCTGGTCGCGGGGAACGACGACGCATCGTTCCTACGAGGTGGCGGTTGAGTTGCCGCCGGTGGGGGAGGACGAGGCCTCGGCAAAACAACCGCCGCTCCTTGCCGCCAAGATCGCGCCGGCGGCCGGTGGCAGCTACGACCTGCGCCTGCCCGCCGATATGTATTGCTTTGCCTCGGGCGACGTTGCCTATCTGATAGACACGCACCGCGCGCGCCGCGCCGATGCGGCGTTTGCCCAGCATGCCGCACCGTTTCTGTCGCGTCTGCTGCCCTGTCGCACGCCGGTCCATATCGCCGCCGAGCAGGTGGGCGAATTCTGCCGTATGGCACTGCCCGTGCTGCGCGAATACACTGACCTCACCGCTCCCGCCGTGCTCGACACCGTGGCGCCCGAGCCGAGCTTTGCCATGGCAATCGGTGTCGACGATGGGCTTGTGACCTGCAAGATTACGGTTGCCTACGGCGACTGGTCGGCAGATCTCTTTGGCCTGGGTGCTCCGGGAAGCCCCTTCGAAGGACAGCGCCCTGGTGTGCCGCCGCGCGACGTGGTCGCGGAGTTTCGCGTTATGGACACGGCTGCCATGTACTTCGATTTCCACGAGGGCGGCCTGGCGTTTGAGGAACGCGATGACGAGAGCCTGTTCCACTTGCTGACCGAGGGCCTGTCTGCCCTGTCCGAGCTGGGCGAGGTCATGCTCAGCGACCGCCTACGCCAGATCTCGGTCCGCCCTGCGCCCAAGCTTTCGGTGCGTGCAACCGTCAAGAGCAACCTGCTCGACGTCGAACTGGGCGCGAGCGGCCTTTCGGCGGCAGACCTTGCCATCTACCTCGACTCCTACAAGCGTCACCAGACGTTTGCGCGTCTGACGTCCGGCGACATCGTACGCCTGGACGAGGGAGCACGCGCCGCGTTTGGCCTTGCCGAGGACCTGGGGGTCGATGCTGTCGACCTGCTCGACGGCGTGTCGCTTCCCGCGTCGAGTACCCTGTTTGTCGACAGCATGCTTGCGCGCACGCCCGAGCTCGAAGCCGATCGCGACGCTGCGTTCCGTCGCACCGTCGAGCGCTTGGATACGCTCGGCAAGATGGACTTTACGGTGCCGGTCTCGCTCAAGGCCACACTGCGCGGCTATCAGGTCGACGGCTACCAGTGGCTCGGCTCGCTCGAGCACCTGGGCCTCGGCGGTATCTTGGCCGACGATATGGGCTTGGGCAAAACACTGCAGATGATCGCGCATATCCTGGCGCGCGTGGAGGCGGGGGATGCCAAGCCCACGCTCGTGGTGTGCCCTGCGTCGCTCGTGTATAACTGGACCGCCGAGCTGGAGCGCTTTGCGCCTTCGCTCGACGTGTGCGCTATCGTGGGCGCCAAGGCGCAGCGCCGCGTGCAGATAGCCGGCGCTGACGAGCATAACGTGGTTGTAACGTCGTATGACCTCATGCGGCGCGATATCGACGAGTATGCCGAGCAGGACTTTGCCCGTGTGGTGCTCGACGAGGCCCAGTACATTAAAAACCCGCTCACGCAGGTGGCGCACGCCGCCAAGCGTCTGCCTGCCGGCGTGCGCTTTGCCCTGACGGGCACGCCCATCGAAAACCGCTTGTCCGAGCTCTGGAGCATCTTCGACTTTTTGATGCCGGGCCTGCTTGGCTCGCGCGAGTCGTTTGCCAAGCGCTTCGAAAGCCCGGTCGAGCACGCCGAGGGTGACAGCGCCGCTCGCTTGCAAGCGCTCGTGTCGCCGTTTGTGCTGCGCCGCGTTAAGGAAGACGTGGTGGCCGACCTGCCCGAGAAGATCGAAGACACCGTCATGGCACAGCTCACCGGCGAGCAGCGCAAGCTCTACCTGGCCAACCAAGACCGTATCGCCCAGCAGGTGCAGCATCGCGAGGCATCCGAGTTTAAGAAAGACAAGCTCAAGGTGCTCGCCGAGCTCACCAAGCTGCGCCAGATCTGCTGCGACCCGCATCTACACTACGAGGACTACAAGGCAGGGAGCGCCAAGCTCGACGCTTGCATGGAGCTCGTGCACGGTGCGCTCGACGGCGGGCACCACATTCTGCTGTTCAGCCAGTTCACGGGCATGCTCGATATCATTGGCAAGCGCCTGGCCAAGGAGGACATCGGCTTTCTTAAGCTCACGGGCGCTTCGTCCAAGGAGAGCCGCGCCAAGATGGTCGCGCAGTTCCAGGCGGGCGAGGTGCCGGTGTTTCTGATCTCGCTCAAGGCGGGCGGCGTGGGCCTCAACCTGACGGCGGCCGACGTGGTCATCCACTACGACCCGTGGTGGAACGTGGCCGCGCAGGACCAGGCGACCGACCGCGCGCATCGTATTGGCCAGCAGCATACCGTGACCGTGTACAAGCTCATCGCCAAGGACACGATCGAGGAACGCATTATGCAGATGCAGGAGTCAAAGCGCGACCTGGTCAACAGCGTGCTCGGCGGCGACGGCATCTCGTCGGCGCTGTTTACCCGCGAGGATGTTCTGGCGCTGCTCGGTGGCGACGGGCGCTAACTGCGCAGATGGCAACCGGGGCTGTCGAGACGGCTCCGGGTTGCCGGCGCGCTCTAACCCCGGGCGCTAGCCTCGCTCGTTATGTGTTCATTTGCCATGCCGTGGATGGTTCGCTTGCCTTTGGGCATAAGAACGTCGAGAACATCGGCACATCAGCAAAGGAGAACATCATGGCGAAATTCTTTAAGGACCCCGATGGCAAGCTCATTGCCGCCCTTGGCAACGACGTTGCAACCCCTGCCGGCTGCACGGAGCTGACCACGAACACCGAGGACGCGGCGCACGAGAAGCACGTGCCCGTCATCGAGAGCGAGCGCGACGGTCATGTGATCCGTGCGCGCGTGGGCTCGGTCGAGCACCCTATGGTGCCCGAGCACTACATCGAGTGGATTGCCCTTGAGGCCGAGGGCCGTCTGGAGGTCCATTACCTTGAGCCCGGCATGAAGCCCGCGACGTTTTTTGCCGGCGGTTCCAAGACCGGTACCGTCTATGCCTATTGCAACCTGCACGGGCTGTGGTCCGCGACGTTCTAGGAGCGCGCCCCCGCTCGGGGTATCATAGCTAGCATATGCACATGCAAGCGCCGACTGCATCTTGCGGCCGGCGCTTTTACTACGACAACGATGGTTTACGACGGAAAGGGCTGAGCCATGAAGCTCGCACTTGCACAGATCGATATGCGCCTGGGTGATATTGAGGGTATCTGCGGTCGCATCGAGGACCAGGCGCGCCTGGCCCACGAGCGCGGGGCACGCGTGCTGTGCGTTCCGGCTCCGCTCTTTATGGGTGCCCTGCCCGGCGGCCTGGTGGGTGCTGCCGACTTTGAGCACGACATGCTTGCCGGCTTGACCGGCGTCGCCGAGCGTATCCAAGAGCTCGATATGATCTGCATCGTGCCCGCGGCGGTTTCGTTTGAGGGCCAGCCCCTGCTCGACTATATGATGCTCAAGGACGGTCGCGTGGTACCCGCGCGTGCGAGCATTGCCCTGCAGCGTGGCGAGAGCAACGACGCGCGTTGGGCTCCGCCGGTGTTCGACGTGGACGGCGTGCGCATCGCGGTGATCTTCGACTTGGACCGCGAGCTCGAGATGCTGCCGACCGGCGTCGACCTCATTGCCTATTTCCAGTTCAACGCATTCGATATGACCGACCGCGAGACCGCTGCGATTGCCGCCGTGCGCAGCGGAGCCTACCGCAAGATCGCATCCAAGCGCAGCGTGTGGTTTGCCTGCATGGCGCCGGTCGGTGCGTACGACGAATCGGTGTATACCGGCGGCTCGTTTGTGCTCGACGACTGCGGCCGTGTGGTGGCCCAAGCGCCGTGTTTTGAGGAGAGCCTACTGGTTCAGGAGATCCAGCGCGGTGTGATGCTCGATGCCTTGGAGGACCACGAGCTGCCCGAGTTTCGTTCCGAGGAGTGGTTGTGGCAGGCGCTGGTGCTCGCTGTGCGCGATAACGCCCGCGCCCGCGGTACGTCGCGCGCCGTGGTGGCGCTCGAGGGCGACTTGCCGTCGTCCCTGCTTGCGGCGCTGGCTGTCGATGCATTGGGTTCGCGCAATGTGGTCGGCCTGGTACTGGGACGCAACCGCATCTTTACGCCGGCACAGGAGGAGGCCGAGGCTGCTCGCTGTGCCGCCGTTCGCGCCATTGCCGAGCGCCTGCATATTCGCACGGTTGAGCGCGATGCGCCGGATGCCGCGCGTGTGCTCGACCGCGATGTGTCGGCGGGCGACGCCGAGCGCCTGCGCTCTCGCACGCTGGGCCTCATGCTGGAGGATACGGCGCTCGAGCTGGGTGCGATGGTGTTGAGCCCGCTGTCCAAGACCGAGTACGCATTGGCGGCACCGGCGCTTTGCGGTGGCTACCAGGGCGATTACGCGCCCTTTGGCGACGTGTATCTGTCGACCCTCGAGTTTGTGGCGCGCGTACGCAACCGTACGTCTGCCGTGGTGCCGCAGGAGCTCGTGACGCTCAACGCGGTGGAGGATTGCATGGAGCGCGTGCTGGCGCAAGCGCTCTCGACGCTTGACGGTCCGGTCGATATGCTCGACCGCGCGGCGCAGCTGCTCGGCGGGCTTGAGCCGGGCGAGGTCGATGGCACACTCGAGGCGCACGTGGACCGCAACCGACCCTTCGACGACATCCCAATGGCCGCCGGCAAGCCCGAGGCATGTTCGTTGCTGCTGATGCTCGTGCGCCAGGGAGAGGCGGCTCGCCGCCAGCTGCCGACGGTGCCGATCGTCTCGGCCCGTTCGTTTGCCGAGCGTGCCTGGCCGTATATGCTCGCGTGGTCCGACCTGGGGCTGAGCGGCAAGGAACGCATGACGGTCGATGCGCTGGCGCGCGCCGAGGCGAACCGTTTTGCCGACGAGGACACAAGCGAGCGCATGCGTGGCGAGATGATGGGCATATTGGGTGACCTGTTGGGTATTTCGCCCGAGCAGATGGAGGAGCTGCGCTCCGAGGACGGCCAGCGTCGCCTGCATGAGGGCATGAAAAAGTTTGAGGGCGAGGTCCAGGACGCCATCGATAAGATGATGGGCGGCCAGGGTGGCCCGCAAGGTGGCCCGCAGGGCACGCCGATGCCGCATCCGCCGGTTGATCCCCGACAGTTCCCGTTCTTCTCGCAGAACTAAAAAGGTTACGCGGTTTTACCAAACCGCGTAACGAGTCGACGCTGCGCGCTCGCCAGAGCGGCAATCTGCCTTTCAATCGTCGGGCATGACCACCAGGTCAATGCCCTCCTCTTTCAAGGCACCTTGCTCGCTCTGGCGGGCGCTCGTTTGCGTATGCTCAACCTACAATTCGATCTCGGCTGACTTATAGGGCTAGCGTTGTGTTATTCTAGAACAGACGTTCGTTAATAGTGCGCGGGGCCTTGTCTTGCGTCGTGCTTGTGGCGAGGGGAGGTTGGCTTGGTCATTTTGGGTATCGACCCCGGTTTGGCCCATACGGGCTGGGGGATTATCGAGGAGCGGCGCGGCGAGGTTCGCTGCCGTGCCTACGGTTGTATCGAGACCAGCGCGGGCAGTCCGCTCGCGGTGCGCCTGTCGCATATCGCCTGCGACCTCAAAGGTGTCGTCGAGCGCTACCGTCCCGATACCGCTGCTGTCGAGAGCATCTACTTTGGCGCCAACGTTCGTTCCGCCATCCCCACGGCGCATGCCCGCGGTGCTGCACTCGTCGCGCTTTCGGAATGTGCGCTCGAGATTGGCGAGTACACGCCCATGCAGATCAAACAGGCTGTGGTGGGCACCGGCGCCGCGGACAAGCGGCAGGTCGCCTACATGGTGCGTACGCTCACACAGCTCGATCACGACCCGCATCCCGACCATGCCGCCGATGCCCTGGCCTGCGCCATCTGCCACGTTAACCTCAGCCGCACCCGGGCACTTACCGGTGGTGAGTTCTATCAACAGAGAGGAACCGGATACTGATGATCTCCCAGCTCCATGGAACGCTTGTCGAGGCCACGATGAGTTCGGCCGTCGTCGATGTATCGGGCGTGGGCTTTGAGCTCGGTATTTCGGGCAGCACTGCTGCCACGCTGCCCACGCCCGGCGGTGAGGTTCGCCTCTATACCCGCATGCAGGTCCGTGAGGACGCCATGACGCTCTTTGGCTTTGCTTCCAAGGACGAGCGTACGATGTTCGATCGGCTCGTTTCCGTCTCGGGCGTCGGCCCACGCCTGGCGCGCGCCGTGCTCTCCACCTATACCGTGGGGCAACTGTATTCCCTGGTAATGGCCGAGGATGACAAGGGCATGGCCAAGGTTCCCGGTGTGGGCAAAAAGACTGCGCAGCGTCTGATCCTGGAGCTCAAGAGCACCTTTGCCAAGGACAAGGGCTTTGTGCCGGTCGACGTGATTCCCGGCCAGGTTGCGATGCCGGTTCCCGCCGCTGCTCCTTCGGCGATCGATGACGCCCGTGCGGCGCTCCTTTCCATGGGCTTTAGCCCGCAGGAGACCGATGTTGCCCTGAGCGGGTATGATGGGCAGGATATGCGTGTCGAGGATCTGCTCGGCGCGGCGCTTAAGCGACTCGGAATGGATGCGTGATGTGGGAAGCCGATGATTCTCAGGACCTGTGGTCGACGCCCGGAAACTCGCCGGCGGCATCCATGGCGCACGGCGAGCGTATGGTGGGCTCTGAGCTGACGCCCGAGGACCTTGATGTCGACCGTACCCTGCGTCCCCAACGCTTGGATGACTACTGCGGTCAGGAGCACATCAAGCAGAGCCTGCGCGTGCTCATCGAGGCGGCGCAGAGCCGTGGCGAGACGCTCGACCACGTGATCTTCTCGGGCCCTCCGGGTCTGGGCAAGACCACGCTGGCTACCGTTATCGCCAACGAGCTGGGCGCTCAGATCAAGACGACGAGCGGTCCAGCCATCGCGCGTACCGGTGACCTGGCTGCCATCCTTACCAACCTGCAACCGGGCGACGTGCTGTTTATCGACGAGATCCACCGCCTCAACCGTTCGGTCGAGGAGGTCCTGTATCCTGCGATGGAGGACTTTGCCCTCGATATCGTGATCGGCAAGGGTCCGGCTGCGCGCTCGATTCGCCTGGATATCCCTAAGTTTACGCTGGTAGCGGCAACGACCCGTTCGGGCATGCTCACGGGCCCGCTGCGCGATCGCTTTGGCATCTCGTATCGCTTGGATTACTACACCGTCGAGGAGCTCGCCCAGATTGTGACACGCTCGGCGACCATTCTGGGTGTGACGATCGACCATCCCAGCGCACTCGAGATCGGCTCGCGTTCGCGCGGCACGCCACGTCTTGCCAACCGCCTGCTCAAACGCGTGCGTGACTATGCGCAGGTGCGCGGCAACGGTTCAATTGAGCTTGATATTTGCCGTCAGGCGCTTGAGTTCTTCGAGATCGACGAGCTCGGCCTGGACTGGATGGACATTCGCATCTTGGAGACACTTGCCAAGACGTTCTCCGGCCGCGCCGTGGGTCTGACGACGCTTGCCAGCGCGGTGGGCGAGGACCCGGGTACGCTCGAGGATGTCTATGAGCCCTATCTGCTGCAGTGTGGCTTGATGATTCGTACACCGCAGGGTCGCCAGGCAACCCTGCGCACATTCGAGCATTTGGGTATTGAACCGACCCTGTAGGAATGGGCTTGTTTTAGCGCATCTGTAGGCTATCGCTGGGCATCGGGTAAACATATCGCCGTTCGTCGGTTACGGGCGTTTTACTATTGCGCGCGCGTGCTATGCTGGATTGGTCTTTTTCTCATCCGGTAACGAAAGGACCGCCCATGCCTACTGACATCGAAATCGCACGTTCTGTTACGCCGCTGCCTATTACCGAGGTGGCCAAGAACGCCGGCGTCGACGTTAAGCATCTGATTCCGTACGGCTTCGACAAGGCAAAGGTCGACTATTCCCTGCTCAACGAGCCAACTGATCACCAGGCCAAGCTTGTCCTCGTGACCGCTATCAATCCCACGCCCGCAGGCGAGGGCAAGACCACCACGACCATCGGCCTGGCCGACGGTCTGCGCCGTCGCGGCGTCAAGAGCGCCGTGGCCCTGCGCGAGCCTTCGCTCGGCCCCGTGTTTGGCGTGAAGGGCGGTGCCGCCGGTGGCGGTTGGGCCCAGGTTATCCCCATGGAGGATATCAACCTGCACTTTACCGGTGACTTCCATGCCATCGGTGCCGCTAACAACCTGCTGGCAGCCATGCTCGACAACCATATTCAGCAGGGCAACCAGCTCGGCATCGACGTTAAGCGCATCACCTGGAAGCGCGTTGTCGATATGAACGACCGTCAGCTGCGTCATGTCATCGACGGCATTGGCGGCAAGGCCCAGGGAGTGCCGCGCGAGGACGGCTTCGACATCACTGTTGCCTCCGAGGTCATGGCAATCCTGTGCCTGTCCACGAGCATCAATGACCTCAAGGAGCGCCTGGGCGAGATTGTTGTCGGCTACAGCTATGCCGGCGAGCCCGTCCGCGCCCGTGACCTTAAGGCTCAGGGTGCCATGGCGGCCCTGCTCAAGGACGCGCTCAAACCCAACCTGGTTCAGACACTCGAGGGCACGCCTGCGTTTGTCCACGGCGGTCCCTTCGCCAATATTGCCCACGGCTGTAACTCCATCATGGCCACGCGTATGGCCATGCGTTTTGGCGATGTCGCCATTACCGAGGCCGGCTTTGGTGCCGACCTGGGTGCCGAGAAATTCCTCGACATCAAGTGCCGCATGACGGGCGTTCGCCCCAGCGCTGTCGTGATTGTCGCCACTGCCCGCGCGCTTAAGTACAACGGCGGTGTTGCCAAGGCCGACCTCAACGAGGAGAACCTCGAGGCCCTCAAGGCTGGCATGCCCAACCTGCTGCGCCACGTCGACAACATTCAGAATGTTTACGGTCTGCCCTGCGTGGTCGCCATCAACCGCTTCCCGACGGACACTGAGGCCGAGCTCGAGCTCATCGAGTCCGAGTGCCAGAAGCTCGGTGTCAACGTTAAGCTGTCCGAGGTTTGGGCTAAGGGCGGCGAGGGCGCGCTCGACCTGGCCGATGAGGTCATGCGCCTGATCGAGCAGCCGAGCGAGCTCAAGTTTGCCTACGAGGACGGTGCCGATGTGGCCGACGCCCTCGAGGCCGTTGCCACCAAGGTCTACCGCGCCGACGGCGTCGACTTTACGCCAGCTGCCAAGCGCCAGCTCGCCGAGCTGCGAGAGAACGGCTTTGGCAACCTGCCGGTGTGCGTGGCCAAGACGCAGTACAGCTTTAGCGACAACGCCAAGGCGCTGGGCGCTCCCGAGGGCTTCCGCATCACCGTGCGCGAGCTCAAGGTTTCCGCCGGTGCCCACTTTGTGGTCGCGCTGACCGGCAGCGTTCTGACCATGCCCGGCCTGCCCAAGGTGCCCGCGGCCGAGAACATCGACGTCGACAACGACGGCAACATCACCGGCCTGTTCTAAGCCTGCTGTCCATAGCTGCTAGCCCGCCCCGCCGCGCCCACAAGGCACGGCGGGGCTTTTTGATCCTTAGGCCCGCGCATGTCTTGTAGATACCGACGGACTCTGCCCATCATAGGCTTTTGCGCGGGTAGAATGCATGGATAACTTGAGGCTCACGCGCGACGGAAAGGAATCGTTGCATGGATCAGGACAAGACAACCGTGATGGGCGGCTACGGTTCCGCGCAGGCTAGCGATAGCGCCGATGCGACCCGCGTTGTTCCCAACCCCGGTTATACCGACCCCGCCGCGACGCAGCCTTCTGCCGAGCCCACCCGGGTTATGGGCTATGGCGACACGGCGCAGGATTCTTACGCTGCATCTTCGCAAGGCCCCTATGGCAACGCAGCTCCGGATCCGTTTGATTACGCGCCGCAGGATTCTTATGCTGCCTCGACGCCGAATCCCTATGATGACCTGCCGCAAAATCCCATTCCGCAGCCTCAGCAGACGACGTATATGCCTCGCACGGCGCAGCCTCGCTACGAGTTGCGCGAGCCGTATCGCGAGTACCCCAAGTCGATTCCGCAATATGGCGAGGACGAGGAGAAGAAGCCGTCGCGTTCGTCGAGCGTGATCAAGAAGATCCTCATCGTACTGGCGATCTTCTTTGCGCTGTCGGTTGTGTTTGCCATCGTGTCGGGCATGCTCAACAAGCGAGGAAGCTCAACGGCCGATACCGCTGCCGAGCAAACCGAGTCCGCCTCGTCTGGCACCGTCGATTTGAGCGATATCCCGGGGCAGTACTGGTCCAACGCCAAGAAGATCCTCAAGTCGCGCGGCGCCGATCTTTCGAATGCCGTGGTCCTGACTGATGATGGCTCAACGCCCGTCGTCGATGCCAACTGGGTCGTTACTTCTGCCTACTATAACGACAACGGCAACCTCGAAATTCAACTCACGCACAAGAACAGCTCGGGCAACTCGTTCGACGGCCAAAGCGGTACCGACAGCTCGAGCTCCAATACGCTGGAGGACTTGAGCAACAAGGCACAGGAGTTGGGAGACAAGGCGCAAGAGCTGGGCGACACAGCACAAAACCTGGGCGATACCGCGCAGAACTTGGGCGGCATGGCGACGGATGCCTGGAACGCCCTGCAAAACGGCATCTCGGGCGCGCAGGGAAACTAGCGGACGAGCGGAGCGGGGCTACAGCTGCTCTGCTGGACGGTCGGGCGAGCTAAAGCCCGAATCAAACGTGACGACGCATGAGACGTCGGGCCGGCGCTCGTGCACGATGCGCGTGACGAGCTCCAGCAGCTCCTCGTCGGATATGTCAAAGCCGTCGGGACGCACAAGGTCAAACGAAACGAACCCGTCGTGCTCGTGCAGGTCGTGGATGGAGAGCGCGGGATCGATCTGCATGACGCCGCGCTTGACCCAGCCGCGCAGGTCGTCGCCGGTTGTCGCGATGGGGTCGCAGTGCAGCGTGATATCGATGCCCATCTGGCGCTTGATGTCGTGCTCGATGGTGTCCAGAATCTCGTGGTGCTCAAATGCGTCGCCCTCGCCAGGCATCTCCACGTGGGCGCTGGCAAACTGACGACCGGGGCCGTAGTCGTGCACCATCAGGTCGTGTGTGCCCAAGACCTGTGGATAGGACATGATCTTGTCGCGGATTGCCTGGACGAGCTTGGGGTCGGGCGCTTGCCCCAGCAACGGGCTGATGGCGTCGCGCACTAGGCCCATGCCGCTGATGCAGATGAAGATGCCCACACCCAGGCCTGCCCAGCCATCGAGGTCAAAGCCGGTCGTCTGCGAAATAAGCGCCGCCACCAAGACTGAGCCCGAGGTGATGACATCGTTTTTGGAGTCCTGCGCCGTGGCAATTAGCGTCTCGGAATCGATGCGGTTACCCAGTGCGCGGTTGAACGCGGCCATCCAGAATTTGACGAGCATGGACAGAACAAGGGCAGCCATGGAGAGCGCCGAATACACGGTGGGCGAGGGCTTGATGATCTTGGTGATCGACTCGAGGATCAGGTTGATTCCGACGGCGCAAACCAGGACGGCGACAAACAGACCGGCCAGATACTCGTAGCGGCCGTGGCCGTAAGGGTGGCCCTCATCTGCCGGGCGGCTGGCAAGGCGGAACCCGAGCAGACTCACGATGTTGCTCGAGGCATCGGAGAGGTTGTTGAAAGCGTCGGCGATGAGGGAGACGGAGCCGGCGAGCAGGCCCGCGATGCCCTTGGCCAGGCACAGGGTGATGTTGAGGCCAATGCAGACGAGACTTGCGGAAAAGCCCGCGTTGGTGCGGTAAGATGCATCGACCGGCTCGCTCTCGCTGCCGGGAACAAGCGTATGTACCAGCCGATTTACAAATAGCATAGCGGTCGTCCTCACAATCATGTTTAAGGGGATAGTGTAGCTCGCGCAGGGGCGCCGTGCGCCGATGCTCAGAAAATGCAGCAATAGTCTGCCGGTGCTAACGAGCGAGCCTTCTCGTCTGCCTGGGTGGTCCATTTTGGGCCACATGGGTATGGGCATGTGCCTGTTTGCTCGACATACTTAATGTCGACAGCCCCTGTGCAAAGGAGGACGTTTCCATGGACGAGATGTTTGCCATTAAATGTCAAAACTGCGGCGGCCCTATGTACTCGCACCAGGCTAAGCGTAGCTTTGAGTGCGCCTATTGCGGTGCGGTCATTCCGTGGCAGGCTGATGCGGGGGAGCCCAAGAGCGCCCTGGGCATTCGCCATACGCCGCTGACGGTGGTGGATGGACTGCTCAAGCTCACGCATGTGTCGCAACTCGAGCGCCCGGAGGACCCGGACTGGTATTTCTTCAATTCGCACTGGCGCAATCAGTCGGTCCTGGAACATCTGCTGTGGGAGGATCGCGGCACGGCGCAGGAGTTCCAAGAGGCCACGCATGTGAGCATTCCTTGCCCCTTCTGTGGTGCGTCCTTTGAGGGCGAGTCGACCCAGCGCGTGTTTGAGTGCCCGTCCTGCGGCAACAAGATCGGCATTGCCGACCTGCTCAAGCCGGGGACGTTTAGCAAGCGCCTGACCATGGGCGTGGGTGCGGAGTATGTACCTGAGCAGGGTATTCCCTGCGAAATCTCGCCGCAGCAGGCGCGTGCCAACGCGCTGCAGCTGGTGCGTCAGTACCCCGACGCCTTTGCCGAGCACGACGTGGAAGATGCGATCCAAAACGACATGATGCTCTTCTACTTCCCCATGGCGCTGGCGGACCTGCGCATGATGGCGAGCTTCCCGGGCAAGGGCCTGAGCAAGGAAACCCTGGTGTACTACGAGGTGCTCGACTGGGCATACCCCAGGGCAAACTACCTGGACGTTCGCCTCATGGGCATTTTGGAGCCGTGGGACTTTGCCAAGGTCGGTCCGTTCGATCCCGCCATGCAGGAAGGCGACTTCCGCGTCGTCTCCGTCGATGCATCTACCAAGGACCAGGTGGTCATTGATAAGTTGGCGCTCGACGTTGCGGGCAACGATGCCGAGGCCGTACTGGGGCTCAATAAAAAGAGCATCCGAACCTGGGCGCGCAAGGCCCGCAAGCATAAGGATGGCCTGGTGATGGTGCCGGTCTACTTTGTCGATCGTCCGGCGACGGACAGCCGCGATGGCGAGCAGGTGCGCATTGCCGTAAACGGACAGACGGGCCGCGCGGCCGCGGTGGTGTTTAGTGACAAGCGCGAAACGCACGTCGTGGCGCCGCTCAATCCGAGCCTGCATCTGTCCGGTGAGAGCACCGTGCATGCCACGCCCATCGAGGTCAAATACGTTAAGTCGCCGTTTCTGTACCAGATCGTGCGCCGTGGAGGCGGCGAGCAACCGCGCCAGGTTGCAGCGGTTGCCGAGGGTTCCTACCGAGAAGAAAAGCCCAAACGTAAGGGCTTGCTCGCTGCGATCTTTGGGAAGTAGGGAAGCGCAGCACGGGACGGCTCGCAGGCATGGGGGCTGCCATCCGGTAGTTTGGCAGGGGGTAGATGTAAATAAACGGTGGACCGGCTGCAAAAGGGCCGCCTCGCTGGGCAAGATCAGGTTGTGCCACGGAACCCGCTCCTCAGTTAGTCACACTTCGGAAGCGCGGGCAACGCAGGTGCAAGTGTCTTGAGGGCCGGCTGCAACCGGTCCTTTTCTGTGGCAGCCAATGGGCCCACATCAGACGAAGGCCGCGTCTTTGCCTGTCAGGTCACGCTCGCCAGCCACGGCTAGAATGTCGTTGCCGGCGTCCATGACCGGTATTGTTTTGTAGCGTGCGCCTCAACCGCGGGTGCGCCTGCGACGGCTGCGGTGGTTTCGGTCGCAACGTGCTGCTATCCTTGCACTTCGCCATTAGTCGCTTCGTTGATGGCGCGGTACTCGGCACTCAGCTCGCGCGCCAGCTCTTCCTTGCTTGGAAGATACGGCAGGTATTTGGCGGCAAACACTTGGTCGTTGTCTTCGGGCAGCGTGTACTCGACGATTGAATCGCTTTTGTCCACGCAGAGCACGATGCCTATGGGCGGATTGTCGCCTTCGTTCATGAGCTCACGCGTGTAGTAGTTCACATACATTTGCATCTGGCCCAGGTCCTGATGCGTAAGGTCATCGGTCTTAAGGTCGATGAGCACGAAGCAGCGCATCAGATAGTTGTAAAAAACAAGGTCAATATAGAAATGGCGCCCATCAAAGGTGATGCGCTTTTGGCGCGCCTCGAAAGCGAAGCCACGGCCAAGCTCCAGCAGGAACTTCTGAAGATGTGTGATGAGCGCCTGCTCTAGATCGCTCTCGCGAAACGCAGTATCGTCCGAGAAACCTAAAAACTCCAGTACATATGGATCGCGGATGATATCCTCGGGGCGACGAGCTGGGGCGCTCTTTTGGATTTCTTGGGTGACAGCCTCCTTGTCTTTGCTGGCAAGTAGGCGCTCGCGGAACATGGTGTTGATCTGGCGTTCGAGCTGGCGCGTGCTCCAGCGAGAGTCGGCGCATTCGTTCATGTGCCAGGTGCGAGCTTCGGGGTCAGGAATGCGTATTAACCTGCGGTAATGTGTCCAGCTCAATTCGGGACGCAGTGAGTCCCGAATTGGAAATGCAAGATAGAACTGACGCATTTTGCGCAGCTCTCTTGCTTCAAAACCTTTACCAAAATCCTTGGTAAGTCTGATTGCGAGGGCCTTGAGCAGCGCCTCTCCATACTTGGCGCGCTTCTCTCCGCCCTGCTCATCAACTATGCCCTTGCCGATCTCCCAATACGCCTCAACCATCGCAAAGTTAACGGCGGTATAGGCCTTGTCGCGAGCGGCGTTGAGAATCGAGGAAACCTGCTTGTAAAAACCTTCGGGCACGATTGCCGATTCTCCACGGTTTACCAGTTCGCCCATCACTGTCGCCCCACTTTCCTCTTGTGGAATGCATCTTTATCGCATCTAGTTTAAAGCCTCGCGCGGACACGAATTGCTGTGCTGTCTGACACCTTCGCATGGGAGCCTTGCGGTGACTAAAATGTGGCAATAGAGACAGTTTTAGCGAACCCCACGGGAGTGACGCGTATGGACAACAACACGCTGCTATTCCAGGACAAAGGTTCGGGTAGGTTTAAAGACGTTAAGATCTACCCCAATCGTATCGAGGTGCTCAAGAAGGGCACTTTTGGCGGCAGGCACACCGAGATTGTCTACCTTAAGGACATCACGGGGGTCAACAGGATCAAGGGTCGCGACGTTTTCCTGCGTAACAGGCTGTTGACCGCTTGCGTCTTTAGCCTGAGTAGCCGTGCGAAGGCCCAGGAATTTGTGAAAGCGCTGAACATGGTGATGTAGCCGATAGCGGCGTTCGGGCCAAGGTAAAAATCGGGGCGCAGAACGGTATTCTGCGCCCCGATTGAGTTAATGCGCCCAAAAGACTGGCTTGCCTATTCGTTAATGTCCTCGGTATTGTCGCGGTCACTGGCAAGCATTGCTGCACCTGCGACCGTTGTCGCCACGGCGGCGGCAGCGAGCCCGGCGGCAACGCCAGAGCCGTCGCCCGTGTTGGCGAGCTTTCCGCCCGAGCTCTTGCCCTGGTCTCTCTTGTTGCTCTTGCCGTTCTTGTCGGCGCCGCCTGCGTTGGAACCCGTGCCGCTGCCGGTGCCGCCCGCACTGCCCGAGGCCGCTACGGTAAAGCTTGCGGCTCCGTCGCTGGCGAGCGTGTAGTTCTGCGCCGCGTCGCCCAAGAGACCGTTCACGCGCACCCAGTACGTTCCTGCGGCAAATGTTTCGCCCTCGGCCATTGCCGTGCCCGGAGCGCCGTCCGCGTCGTGCACAAACTCGAGCTGGGCCGTGCAGGCATCGGTTTCGAGCTTGCCCTCGAGTGATGCCGCAATCTTGGCGCGCACGTCTTCGCCGGCCTTAAGGCCTTCGAGTCCCTCAAAATGGGGCGTCAGCGCGCGTGGATCGATATCGATGGGCACAGAGCCCTGCAGCCCCGTAACGGTCTCGTTGCCCAAGGCGTCGACATCCACGTATTCGATGGTAAACGCATGGCCCGAAGCCGCCACGTTGAGTACGTTGCTGCTGTCGACAAGGCGGAAATGGCCCTCGCCAACGGTCTTGCCATCCTGGAGCGAGGCATCGCTCAGCGAGTCGCCGTACGTCATGCGCATGCGGGTCGGGAGGCAGCACGAAGCCGACTGCGTGTGCTTCGTATCGTAATTGTAATTGCGCTGATAGATGCTCCGGGCCAGCGCCGCATCAACAAAGTCGGATGCGATGATGCCAATGTGCTTGAGGTAATCTGACTTTGTATCCTCGGTGCCGCTGGGATTGATGTACGGGCTCTTGTACAGATGCTCGTTGACTACTCGTGCCGAGGTAAAAGGATTGCCTCCGTGCGACAAGCCCGTGCAGCTGGTGTAGTTGATAGACCAGCAACGCTCCTGGACTTGCACCTCGGCCCCGGCATCGTCCACGACGTCCACCTTGTTGCACGTGCGCCCGGTCGTTTCCTTCAGCGCATTATCGACCCAGCTGAGCTTGTCGGTTCCCGTGAGTTTGTACTTGTCCTGGGCATATACCTTGGTGCAATAGGGCTCTTCATTGCCCGTTTCCCCTATGGCTTCAAATCCCCGCGCGTCTTGGACGAGACACATCGACTGCCCGGAATGCGCCTTGATCTTGTCATCCCATTGGGTGAGGTCGAGGCCCCACGTGTGGCCGCTTACGCTGTTGCCGGCAAGCCCAAATCGACGCAGCAGGACGATCTTTCCGCGCACCTCGCCCAGCGTGGGGACGTGGCTCGACGTGTAGAACAGGTTGGGGTTATCGGCCATAACCTTGGCGAAGGCCGTCGTTATGCTTTCGTCGGTAGCCTCATCGTTGCCGCGCGATGCGAGCATGATGAGCGCTTCTGACGGGTTTTCGTTCAAAAACGTTTTGAAGTACCCGATGACATCGGAGAGATGCAGATAGTTCCCGTCTTTTTTGAGTAGGTAGAAAATCCCGTGGTCGATGCCGGGGTCATCGCCCTTTTCGAGCCGGATATCAAAATAGCGAATGCCTTCGAGCAACTGCGTGGGAATGTAATCCTGCTGGCATTTTACTTGCGAGGATTGGGGCTCAGTGTCGTTGTCCACGCTGCAGGTGCCCGAATCGTGCGTACCCGGGATGCTCAGCTCGTCGAGGAACTTGTTGTCGTCGACGTATTTCATCCAACATGGTCCGTCGACGTAGCTGCTGTACGTGATCCAGTCGAGGCTGCTAACCGTGGCATCGTTCTTTTTCATGTCGTAACCGATAAGTTCGAGCTCCCACGGAATGCTCTTACTCTTATGGCAGATCTTATTGTTGTCCTGGTCTTTGCCGTTCGATTCTATTGCCAGGTACTTAATGTCTTTTTTCTCGGTTTCTTTCTCGACCGTGCGGTCTCGGATGATGTAGGTTCCGTTTGATTGACGCTCGAACGCAAAAGCGCGGCTGGGCTTGTTGTCATACTCGCCGCCCCATACGTGGATGACCTTTCCATCTTTGTCCGAGTCGTCGTCGACCGACCAAATGCTGTAGCCTGTCTTTTTATGCTCTTCAAAATTGAGCAAGGTGCGGATGGCGTACCAGTTTGTATCGTCATTCTTGGTCGTTACGTTCTCAAGGATGAGCTTGCTGGACGTGCCGTCGTTAAACAGGTGACAGACGTTGCCGCGAACGTTGCCGTCTTGGTTGACGCTCGCGGTGCGAAAATAGCCCGCGGGGCGAAGGCGAATGACGAAATTGTGGAGGCTGTCCGACGGTGCGGGTGTGTTGTCTGCAAATGCCGCTCGCAGGGGAATGCCCGGCGCTGCGGTTTCGGGCAGGCTTGCAAGTGGTGACAACGCCGCAAGCCCTAGGCCCAGCGTAAACGCTCGGCGGCTGATGGCATGGTGTTCGGTCATAACTTCTCCATTCGCAGAGTGCGGTTATGCGATAGTTTTGGTCACTATACTGCCCAGATGTTTAAAGATGCTGGTTTAATTGTCTGCGCGGCGCAATAAATCGGTGGGCGGACGTGTTGGGGTGTTTGTCGTTTTCGTACTGTTGCCACATTTGGGGCGGTTCCGGCGTCCGGCATCCTCGCGTTCGTCGGCTACAGGCATAAGAAAGGGAGGGTCGGTTTACCGGCCCTCCCTGGGTACGAAGCGCTGGGGTACCGTCGCTTGTTTGCACTGCGACCGTGTTTCCCGTTGCGCTCGCCAGTCGCTTAGCGCTTGATCTCGATATCGTCGAGCTTGACGTCCATGGCCTCGGTCTTGGCCTCGGCGATGTCGTCGGCAAATTCCAGAGACTTCATCATGGTCTCGACGGCGTCCTTGTGCTCCTCGACGTTGTCGATACGCACATACACACTGCCGCCGTCAACGTCGGTGAAGTATTCGGTCGTTACGCCGCCCGAGTGTGTATAGGAAGCGTTGCGCCAAGTCTTGCCGTTGTACTTGACGGGGTCATTCTCGGTCCACTCAAAGCTGGCATTCCACTTTGCCTCGTAGTCGAACAGCTCGTCGGCGTTCTTGTCAGGATCGAAGACGGGGATGAAGCGATCGCTGGCGTGCTCGCTCTCGGTGAACTTAAACTGGGCCCTGTCGGCAGTGTCGCCTGCGACGTCGGTGATCTCGACGCCCTCGGGGACCTCGACCTTAAACCAAATGAAGTCGGTCCTCATATCCACGGCTGGCTTTTCTGCGCCGCCGCCACCGCCACTGCCGGTAGCGCCGCCGCTTCCGCCGCAACCCACCAGGGCAACCGCGGCAAAAAGACTCATGCAGAGGGTGAGAATCGCAAAGGCCTTCTTTTTCATGGTCGTGTCCTCCTCGATCTGTAACCGCCCATGGATTACCTGTCTTTACTGTACGCGTGAGCAGCTCATTCGGGTGGGCCATGTGTCCCATTCTGGGGGCAGGATTTGCGCCGACAAGTGGCAATATGTTCGGGCGCAAAAGAGGGGAGGGCCGATGCTGTCGGCCCTCCCCGGGTTGGGCGCCCGTTGTTTTAATGGGGCGCGCCTACGCGGGTTCGCGTAGGCGCGTACGGGTGCCCCGTTACTTGTTCTCGATGCTCGAAATCTCGACTTCACGTGCCTCGTCAACTGCTTTCTTCATGTCGTCGGGGAACTCGATGGAGTTGAGAAGCGCCTCGGCTTCTTTCTTGTGCAGGTCGAAGTTCGCGATGAGAACGCAGACGCTTCCCGGCTCAACGTCGGTAAAAAGCATGGTTGAGATGCCGCTGTTGTCCTCGTATGTTCCGACGAGCCACGTCCTGCCGTTATACTCGACGGACCCGCCATCCTTCCACTGGAACGTATCCCCCTTCTTTTCCGCCTGGTCGGCGTGGGATTCCTCGGCCGTCAGCGCTTTTTTCCAAACGGGGATAAAGCGATCGGCCGAGGCGTTCTCGTCTTCGGGGAAGGTGAGCTGGACCCTGTCGGCATTCTTGCCGGCAGAGTCGCTTACGCCGACGCCCTCGGGCATCTCGACCTTAAACCAGATGTAGTCGGTCTTCTTGGCGACGGGGGCCTTTTCCTTGCTCTCGCTCTTGGGGGCGCTGCCGCCGCCCGATGCGCTCCCGCCGCAGCCCACAAGGGCGAGCGCGGCAAAGAGGGCGATGCAAAGGGAAAGGATTGATAGGGTCTTTTTCATCATGGTGGCGTCCTCCTTGTCTGCTGATGACATCACGGCGCCGCATGCTGTTGGGGTACTGATTGCGCTGGCGGCGGATGTCTCTGTGTACTGTGCGACTTATGCCTCCGTTCATCGCTTGTGGCCGTTGCGCGGCCGTTCCCCAACGGGTTCCTTACTTATAGATATGCCCCAGCTTGTGCTGCTCGGGAGTCTCGAAAGGTGGGCCATGTGTCCCATGTTTGCGTTGTCGACGCCTATCGCGTGCCATAGAAATCTGCGATGGCCAGGTGCGCTGACGCTCATGTACTTATGGGCTAGACTTAGCACCATTACGTGATCGATGCGGTTGGTCGGCGATTCCGCCCGACCGATGTATATGACTTGAAGGTGCATGCGTATGAGCCAAGAGATGATGGACAAGACCTGCCGCGGGTTTGCCGAGGCGCTGGCCGCGCGCGAGCCGGTTCCCGGCGGCGGCAGCGCGAGCGCCTTTGTGGGCGCGCTGGGTGCCTCGCTGTGCGGAATGGTTGCCCGCTACGGTGCGACTAATCCCGCGCTTGCTGATCGTGCGGATGACCTGACGCGCGCGTTTGCCCAGGCTGATGAGCTGGCCCAGGAGCTTGTCGAGTTGGTTTCCGAGGACGTTCGTGCCTACAGGCGGGTGTCCGCGGCGTACGGTATTCCGCGTGACGATCCGGCTCGAGCGACCGCGATTCAGGATGCGCTGCATGTGGCCGCTATGCCGCCGTATCGCATTATGGATGCCTGCGGGCGTGCGCTGGCGCTGCTCGAGGACATGGCCGACAAGGGTTCGCGTCAGCTGCTGTCCGATGTGGCGTGCGGCGCCGTGTTCTGCCGTGCCGCTATGCAGGGCGCGAGCTTGACGCTCTTTGCGAACACCACGTCTATGAAAGATCGCGTTCGTGCCGAGGAGCTCGAGACGGCGTGTGATGAGCTGCTCGACACATGGTTGCCGCGCGCCGATGCGCTGGCGCGCCGCGCCGCCGACGCTGCAAGGAAGAGAGGATAGCCATGGCTGAGCTACTGAAGGGTGCTCCTGTTGCTCGCGCGCTGACCGAGGAACTTGCTGTTCGCTGTGCCGCTTTGCGTGAGCGCGGCGTTGTGCCGACGCTCGCCATCGTTCGCGTGGGCGAGCGCGAGGACGACCTATCCTACGAGCGCGGTGCGCTCAAGCGCTGTGAAAAAGTGGGGATTGAGGTTCGTCGCGTTTTGCTTCCCGCCGATGTTTCGCAGGACGAGCTGTTGACGGCCATCGAGGACATCAATACCGATTCGGCTGTCCATGGCTGTCTGATGTTCCGCCCGCTGCCCGCCGGCCTTGACGAGAACGCCGTCGCCGCAGCGCTCGATCCCGCCAAGGACGTTGACTCCATGACGCCGGCTTCGCTGCTCACCACGCTTTCGGGGCGCGGTGAGGGTTTTGCCCCCTGCACAGCCGAAGCCGTGCTTGCTTTGCTGGATCATTATGGCGTTGAGCTGGATGGAGCTAAGGTTGCTGTGGTCGGGCGCTCGCTGGTGATCGGGCGTCCTGTTGCTGCCATGCTTACGGCGCGCAATGCGACCGTGACGACGTGCCATACGCATACGCGCGACCTTGCTGCCGAGTGCCGTGCGGCTGATATTGTGGTTGCCGCCGTTGGACGCGCGCGCACGATTGGCGTGGATGCCGTTCGCGAGGACCAGACGATCATTGATGTGGGCATTAACTGGGATGAGGACGCTGGCAAGCTGGTGGGTGACGTCGATTTTGTTGCCGCGGAGCCGGTTGTTGGTGCCATCACCCCCGTGCCGGGCGGCGTGGGCGCCGTGACAACGGCGATTCTCGCCAAACACGTGATCGAAGCGGCCGAGCGCGCATCGAAATAGGCGTTTTGAAGCTGTTTGAGGGGTTAGTTCTATACCCCGTGGACAAAAAATGCCAAATATGAGTAGTGTTGCCAAGATAGTCACATATATTTTAGGTTAATTTGGCTCTCTAACGATATTTATTATCGATAGAGAGCCTATTTTATTGGACCTATGGGGAATTACATCATCTAATTTTTGAACAAATGTAGACTTCCGGCACCCATGCGTAGCAAAAATGCTGTTACTAAATTGGTGACAGTACTCATATTTGGCATTTTTTGACCACAGGGGCTGCCGAGACCGCGGTTTCGCCCTTTTTGCGCCGAAGCGATACACTGTTGCCGTTTGATTTCTTCGCTCAAGGAGGATGCGCATGCCGTGCACAACGATTTTGGTTGGTAAGAACGCGAGCTACGACGGGTCGACGCTTGTCGCCCGCAATGAGGACTCGTCCAACGGGGTGTTTGAGCCAAAGCGCATGCGCGTGGTACACCCCGATGAGCAGCCGCGTGTCTACACGAGCGTTCTGAGCCACCTGACCGTTGAGCTGCCCGATAATCCCATGCGTTACACAAGCGTCCCCGACGTTGTCCCGGGTCATGGCATTTGGGCCGAGGCCGGCTTCAATGAGCTCAATGTTGGCATGTCCGCAACCGAGACGCTTACCACCAACGAGCGCGTCCGCGGCGCCGATCCGCTCGTGGACTACGTGCCCGCCAAGGGTAACGAGGGCGAGGACGGCTATGTTCCGGCGCAGCCCGGTGGCCTGGGCGAGGAGGACATGGTGACCCTGGTGCTGCCGTATGCCAAGTCCGCCCGCGACGGCGTGCGTGTCCTGGGCGACCTGCTCGAGCGCTACGGCACTTACGAGAACAACGGCATCGCCTTTAGTGACGTTGACGAGATCTGGTGGCTCGAGACCATCGGCGGCCACCACTGGATCGCCAAGCGCGTGCCCGACGACGCCTATGTTACCATGCCCAACCAGCTGGGTATCGATAGCTTTGACCTGGACGATGCCGAGGGCGCCCAGGCCGACCACATGTGCTCCGCCGACCTGCGCTCCTGGATGGCCGAGTGGCATCTGGACCTGACGCTGGGCGTCGAGGGCGACGGTCCCGCCGCGGTCTTTAACCCGCGCGAGGCCTTTGGCTCGCACAGCGACAGCGACCACGTCTACAACACGCCGCGTGCCTGGTATATGCAGCGCTGTCTCAACCCCAGCGATGTGTGGGACGGTCCCGAGGCCGACTACACGCCCGAGAGCGACGATATCCCCTGGAGCCGCGTGCCCGAGCGCAAGGTGACCATCGAGGATATCAAGTACGTGCTTTCGAGCCACTACCAGGGTACGGAGTACGACTGCTACGGCAGCAAGGGCACGCCCGCCACGCGCGGCGCCTATCGTCCCATCGGCATCAACCGCAACAGCCAGCTTGCCGTGCTGCAGCTGCGCCCCTATGCGCAGCCGGCGTATCGCGCCGTGCAGTGGATGGCGTTTGGCTCTAACTCGTTTAACGCGCTCGTGCCGCTGTACGCCAATGTCGAGACCATGCCCGAGTACTACGCCGACACGCAGGCTCGCGTGACGTCCGAGAATTTCTACTGGGCCAACCGCCTGATCGGCGCGCTGGCCGACGTCCGCTTCCATGAGTGCGGTCGCGCGGTCGAGGACTACCAGGAGAAAGTCGGTGGCATGGGCCACAAGCAGATCCACGACGTCGATGCCGTTGTGGCCGCGCTGCCCGAGGCCGAGGCGCCCGCCGAGCTCGCCCGCGCCAACGAGGCCTTTGCCGAGCTCGTGCGCGTGGAGACCGATGCTCTGTTGGGCAAGGTGCTCTACACCACGAGCTGCGCCATGAAGAACTCCTTCGCGATGAATGACAACGTAAGGTAAAAGCTGTATTGCAGCGAACGAGCGGGGCAAACGCCGTCAAAGGATTTGCCCCGCTCGATTTCTATCCCGGCGACAAACGATTTTGTGTCGTTCACCCAATCTTGGGTACAAGAAGTCCAATGTAGTTGTTCATGATTGGAGCCAGCCATGGTTATGAAATTCGATCAGCTTGTTAACGGTGCCATCAACGTGGGCTTCGGCGCCGCTGCCGTTGCCGTCGAGGGCGGCAAGAAGGTCCTCGACGACCTCAATACCAAGGGCGAGCAGGTGCGCAAGGACGCCGGCGCCCCCGATATCGCCCGCAGCGTGTCCGACATGTTTGAGCAGGCGGGTGGCACCATCTCCGACCTTACCGAGCGCCTGGGCATGCAGGGTGAGACTGCGGCGCAGCGCGTGCTCGACGAGCTCATCCTGGCCCGCGTCCGCATTATGACCGCCCCCGAGCGCACGGCCTTTTTGGCCCATGTGCGCGACATCGTCGATTCGGTCGAGGACAACGTGACCTCGGTGCCCGTCGAGTCCGTTGAGCCCGACGACGCAGAGGGCACCGAAGAGGCCGAGTAGCAGCGCAGATGGCAGATTCCACTACCGATTACAACAATCTAGATCCCTTGGGTGACGAGGCGGCGGTTGTCGATGAGGTCGATGCCGCTGTCTCGGGCGCTCGCAAGAAGCCGCGCGCTGTCGATATGGTCCCCGAAGAGCCCGACGCGATGGCGCCGGACGAGGAATACCAGCTCACGCCGGCAGGTCGTCGTGAACGCATTGGGCAGATCGTTCGCCTGGTCAAAAAGTACCGCGTGTGGGATAACCTCACGCCGGTTCGCCTGCGCCGCCTGCTCGAAGAGCTCGGCCCCATGTTCGTCAAGATGGGGCAGATTCTGGCCAACCGCTCCGAGATTTTGCCGCAGCGGTTTTGCGACGAGCTGCGTCGCCTGTGCTCTGACGTAGAGCCGGTGCCGTATGAGGTAGTGCTCCGCTGTCTGGAAGAGGAATACGGCCAGCGCTTGGGGCAGATGTTCGACGCGATTGACCCCAACCCGCTCGGAAGCGCGTCGCTCGCGCAGGTACACCGTGCCCGCCTGGTGACGGGCGAGGACGTGGCCGTTAAGGTGCAGCGCCCCGGCGCGCAACAGGTCATGGCACAGGACATCGACATCATTCGCTCGGTGGTGCGCATCGTCTCAAAGTTTGTCAACACCGATCAGTTTGTTGATCTGCACGGTGTGGTCGAAGAGCTGTGGACTTCGTTTCGCGAGGAGACCAACTTTTTGGCCGAGGCCAAAAACCTCAACGATTTCTATGAGTTCCATAAGAGCGTCCATGGCGTGTCGTGTCCCAAATCCTACTTGGACCTTTGCACCGAGCACGTCGTGGTTATGGACTACATTGACGGCATCTCCATTGCCGATCCCGAGCGCCTGGTGGCCGAGGGCTATGACCTGGAAAAGATCGGCTCGGCGATTGTCGAGGACTATTCGACGCAGGTGCTCGATGACGGCTTTTTCAATGCCGACCCGCATGCGGGAAACATCATTCTCAAGGACGGTATCGTCTACTTTATCGACCTGGGCATGGTTGGGCGCATGTCGAGCCACGACCGCGGTATCGTCAAGGACATGATTTTCGCCGTGGCCGAGGGCGACGTGCCCAAGCTCAAGGATTCGCTTATGCGCTTTGCCGTGACGCGCGGCGACTCGGCCGAGCTCGACCATTCGGCCTTTTTGTCCGACTTGGACTTTATCGTCGCCGACTTTGCGGGTCTCGACCTTAAGGATCTTGATATCGGCGAGTTTTTGACCTCGCTGCTAAATTTGGCGCGCAAAAACGACGTTGAGCTGCCGAGCGTGGTGACGATGTTCGCCCGCGGCATGGTGACGCTCGAGGGCCTGCTGACCGAGTACATGCCCAACGTCAACATGATTCAGATTATCCAGGCGCACATCAAAAACGAGAAGAGCGCCTATGCGCGCGTCCGCGAAATGGGGCGCGATCTTGCCGCGAGCAGCTATCGCGCGGCAAAAGGCTCGCTCGAGGCGGCTGAGTATCTGGGCTTGGCTTCGCGCATGCTTACGCGCGGCCAGCTTAAGGTGAACACGCAGATCATGAGCAGCGATAAGGCGCTGCGACAGCTGGGCGGAATTATCGACCGCATGTCGATGGCTATCGTTATCGCCGGCCTGTTTATCGGTTCGTCGGTGGTGTACTACGCACGCATCGAGCCGGTTGTGTTCGGTATCCCGGTCATTGGCTTTATGGGCTACGTGAGCGCGCTGGTGCTGGCGCTTATGCTGGGCCGCAATATCTGGCTCAACAGCCACGGCGGCAAACACTAGAGGCTGCGACCGTCACCGCATTTTCCTATCGCAAACAATAGCTTTTACCTTGGGCTTCGCCTGTGTGCGGGGCCCTTTTGCGTGATACCATTTTGACGGTAATAATCGATGGCCTAGATGGTGGTGCGGAGACGCACGAACGCGCGGTTTTCCTGCGCGTTTGGGAGAATCGGGGTGCAAGTCCCCGGCTGTACCAGTAACCGTAATTCCTCTTGGCTCGGGATGTTCGCGTCGCAGATCGGACGACGCGCCTGAGCCGTTAAGGTTAAGTCGGATCGCCTCCCATCTTGCATGCGGCTGCGGCGTATGCCGCCGGTGTGCATAGGGCTCTGGAGGGAAGGGGGACCCCGATGGGGGAACTCGAGCGTAACATGCGCGATGACGTGGGGCAGCCGCTGGGCAATGCTCCAAGTACAGACAATGGGGACAAATGGATATGTTTGAGGACGAGCGCGAGCGCGCCTCGCTGCATCGCCGTGGCGCGATTGCACGCGGCGTAGCCAAGCGCGGCCTGGTGGCATTCCTGGCCTTCGCGATGGCCTTTGGCACCACGCCGGCTCAGCTGTGGGCCGAGGGCGCCGAGGGCATTGCCGAGGCTGTGGCTCAGGCTACGACGCCGGACGAGGACGCAGCGCTTGCGGGTGGTGCCGCTGAGCAGAGCGGCGCCGAGGTTTCGGATTTCGGAAGCGCGCCTGCAGCTAGTGCCGCCACTACAGAGGCGGCAACTGGCGACGAAGGCTCGGCGACGGGGGAGAGCCCTGCTACGAGCGAGCAGTCTTCGACGGTATCCGCTGGCCAAGCAGGATCTGCCGCCGCGGCTGCCGTCCAGACAGAGAACCCGACAGAAACCGGCGATGTCGCCAAGAAGCAAGTCGAGGTCTCGTTCTCGATTATCGGCACCGATGCCGACGGCAAGGCTCAGACCTGGGTGGCACCTACGCAACTCAAGCTCGACGAGGGCGCGACGGCTGCGGATGCCTTCGTTAAGCTGCAGGAGAAGACGGGCTTCAAGGCGAAGTACGAACCGAACACGGCATACGGTTTCTACCTCGAAAGCATCACATCCCCGAGCGATGGTCGCACGCTTGCCTACGATCCGACGACTTATGCCTTCTGGCAGCTGTTCGTCGACGGCGCGTCTTCCTCGGTTGGTGCGAGCAGCGTCAAGCTCACCCAGGGGCAGAAGATTGAGTTTGCCTATACGGCTGGTAGCGCGTCCCCTGTCGTTAAGGACCAGGTTGCCGCAAATGTGACCGTCATTGGTCGCGATGCCCAGGGCAAGACCCAGACTTGGGTCGATAACGCGCAGTATGTGGTGACGTCCGGCTCGAGCGCACTTGACCTTACGAAGGTCGCGCTTGAGGCGAATGACATCGACGCCGTTGCTGCTGGCTCCTTCATTCTGAGCCTTAAGTACAACGGTGTTGAGCTGGGTACGCCCCAAGATTATTCGACCTATTGGCAGCTGTTCATCAACGGCAAGTCGAGCGACTACACGGCAGACAATGTCACCATTCATGCTGGTGATACCGTTACGTGGTTCTACGGTGGCTGGGGCGACCAGTTGCCGTCTGATTCCGTCCATGCTTCCGTTCAGGTCCTCGGTAAGGACAAGGACGGCAAGCAGCAGGTTTGGGCTTCGACGGGCCAGACGAGTCTCAAGTCGGGCTCTACTGCCAAGGATCTCCTTGAGCAGACCGGCCTTACTCTCGATGCTGGCGAATCGTCTTGGGGCTGGTTCCTCAACGGCATTACTTCGCCGTTCGATGGTAAGTCCTATGGCTGGGATGCTGCGACTAATAGCTATTGGCGCTTCTACGTAAATGGCAAGTTCGCCGACGTTGGCGCCGGTGTCTACGAGCTCCAAGAGGGCGATGCCGTCACCTTTATGTATGGTGCTGACGCCGATGCCCTTCCTGGCCAGGTTCTTGGGTCTGTCGATGTTATCGGTCCCGATGTCAACGGCAACAATACTCGTTGGGGCTCGGCAAGCAATGTTTCTCTGCCCGAAGGCTCTACTGCCCAGAACCTTATTGAGACGGTCCTGAAGGCCAAGGGCGTTACGTACAACGGCTCCCAGAGTGGTGAGTACTGGTTCCTCAATTCCATCAACTCGCCGTTCGATCACAAGCCGTATGCCTGGGATGCTGCGACCAATAAATATTGGCACCTGTATATCAACGGAGAGCCCTCCTTACTCTGCGCCAATCAGATTACGCTCAAGAGCGGCGATAAGGTTACGCTTGCCTATACCACCGACGATTCGGCCATGCCCGATCCCGACAAGATTGTCGTGGACCCGAGCGCGACGACCCCTGATTGGGATGCCGAGTGGGCCGGCTACGGCAACAGTGGCAACGGTTCGACCGTAACGGATGCCAAGACGCCTGCGCAGGCCGCCGGTCTTAAGTGGGCCTTCGATTGGAAGGCCGAGTCTGGTCAGCAGTATGCCAACTGCAGCGAGCCTGTCATCGCTAACGGCTTTGTGTATATCGCGACCGAGAACGAGCTCATTAAGATCGATTCGTCCACGGGCAAAAAGGTTGCCTCTGCGCCGCTTGCCTCCAAGGTGAGCTATACTTCTCGTCCGATCTATACCAATGGCCTTATCATCGTTCCGCTCAACGGCGGTGCGGTCCAGGCGATTACTGCAGACAAGCTGATCTGCAAGTGGCTGACGCCTGGTTTGACGGACTTGACGCAGAGCTCCTGCACCGTCGTTTCGGACGGCGAGTACGTCTATGTAGGCTCGGTCGATATTTCGTATGACGAGAATTACAACGCGACCTACGGCAACGGCTCCTTTGCACGCATTAAGATTGCCACGGGCGAAGTTTCTTGGCAGAACATCGACCCTGCCGAGGGCTATTACTGGACTGGTGCGGCTTTGACGGATAAGTATGCCATCGTTCCTACGAGCGCGGGCACGCTTAAGTGCATTGATAAGACGACGGGCGATGTCGTTTCGACCATGAAGCTCGGCGCTGTCGCAAATGCCGATTGCATTGCCGATCCGTCTAATGGTTCGACCTTCTATCAGATGACACACGACGGAAAGCTTCATGTGATTTCGCTTTCGGCGAAGGGCGTACTGAGCGAGCAGAAGACGGTTGATCTGGGCCTTACGAATAATCTGAGCGCCCCCGCGGTGTCTGGTGACAATCTGATTGTCGGCGGACAGACGGCTACTGGCTCTGCTCTGGTTCTCTATAACCTGAAGACGGGTAAGACCACGATGATCGCTGCTGCCGACGGCAAGGCGCTGCCGGCTGGCCTCAACGGTATTGCTGCTACTCCGCTGGTGAGCGTTCAGGGCGGCAAGACCCATGTGTACTTCACCGTTAACAGCGCGGATAGCAAGGATTACGTCAACTACTCTGCTGGTGGTGGCGTGTATCGCTATACGCTCGGCGATGCAGAGGCGACGCAGATTTATGATGCGGCTGGCCATTACCAGTACTGTGACTCTCCGGTCATCGCCGATGCATCTGGCAACCTGTACTACATCAATGATTCGAGCACGCTGTTCAAGCTCGGGGCCGTTGAGTCTTGGACGGTTGCCTTTAATTCCAACGGCGGGTCTGCTTGCGACACTAAGTTTGTTGCTACGGCCGATGGCAAGCTGGTCAAGCCGGCCGATCCGACGCGCGATGGCTACACTTTCGGCGGTTGGTATACCGATGAGGCTTGCACGCAGGCGTATGACTTCAGTACGCCGGTAACGGCCGATCTGACGCTGTATGCCAAGTGGACCAAGAATGCTGTTAACCCTGGCGGCAATGGCGGTTCTGGCTCCAATGGCGGCAATGGTGGCGCTGGCAACGGTTCCGGTGCTGGCGCTGGCACGGGCACGGGTTCCGGCTCCGGCACGAAGGGCCAGCAGACTGGCGGCGCTGTCGCTCCGGGTCATAAGCCGATGACCAAGACGACGGTGTCGACCAAGACCGAGACCAAGGACAACAAGTCCAACAAGAAGGACTCCGATAAGTCCGATAAGAAGGACGAGAAGAAGTCTGGCAAGAAGTCTGACAAGAAGGACAGCAAGTCCGACAAGAAGTCCGATTCCAAGTCCGATACGGGTGCTGCTTCCACGACCACTGCTAAGAAGCCCTCTAGTGCTTCCGAGCAGGAGACTGGCGCCAACCCGCTCGCCATTGTTGGCGTTGCCGCCGGCGTCATCGGTCTCGCCATCGTCGGCGTGTTCGAGTTCACCAAACGTCGGTAGGTGAGGGCTGTGTCCAATAAATCCAAGGACGCTGACCCCAAGCAACCAAATTCCTCGTTCATTCAGTTCGACGATGCAAAGCAACAGGGCGCCGCTTCGGCGGCGTCCGCCCCTCGACGGAAGGCGCTTACTGGCGTCCTGACCGCCGCGTGCGTTGCGCTAATTGTCATATCGCTGGGCTTCGTCCATCCTTCCGAGAGCGGCGCCTGGTCCATTGACTGGATCGTTCAGACCGTGACGGGGGAGAGCGTCGTCGCGAAGGACGCCAAGGGGTCTGACTCGACCGTCGCTTCGGGTAAAGCTGGCTCCAAGGATTCCAAATCTTCGGATGGGTCGAACGACGAGTCTAAGGGTTCGGATAAATCTGACTCTAAGAAGGAGTCCGAGTCTTCGGACAAGGAATCAAACAAGGGCTCGGATAGCAAAAAGTCCGAAGACAAGGATGGCAAGAAGTCTGGAGAGAAGAACAGCAATAAAAAGACCGACGGCAATCAGTCGACTTCTCAGAACTCGACTTCTTCTGGCGGGGCCGGCTCTATGCCTGGCGCCTCCTCTTCATCCAGCGGGGCATCTTCTGCCCCCGATAACGGCAACGCCTCTACTGGCGACCAGGGCAGCTCGCAGCAGCCTAGCTACGTAACGGTGACGGTTTCGGTCACATCGAGCGCCGTGGGCAATCCTGTGTCCTCTGGTGGCACCTTTACCTTTAACGAAGGCGCTACCGTTTACGATGCCCTGTGCGCGCTGGGCCTTTCTGTCAACGCACATGGCTCGTCGTACGGCACGTATGTCTCCGCGATTGGTGGTTTGGCCGAGAAACAGCACGGCGGCACGAGCGGCTGGATGTACTCCGTCAACGGCACAACGCCCATGACGGCCTGCAGCAACTACGTTCTCTCAAACGGCGACAACGTGGTTTGGTATTACGTGACAGGCTAGAGGCCTCGACATAGCGCGCCAGACGGGCGGTTCGGACAAACATCCGGGCCGCCCGTTTTTTCATGCGAATGGGACTGGGCCGCCGGGTCTCTCGGCAAACAAAAAACCGGTTGGAATGGGAATTCCAACCGGTTATACATTCAGGCAAATAGTGAATCGACTACGACCGTGCGCCCTCGAGGAAGAAGCGACGGCTAAAGTAGTTGTACCAGGTGACGAGGAACGTTGCGATGGCCTTCATAGCCTGGTAGCCGATGCTTAAAAACGTGACGCCCACAAACATGTACAGGTCGTTGAGGCCCAGACCGATTACCGACAGGATGGTGAAGATCGTGAACTCGCGCTTGCGGCTCATGCCCTCGCGATGGTCGAACACGTACTTCATGCTGAGCCAGTAGTTAACCACGACGGACGTGGTAAACGAGACCGTCGTGCTCATCAAAAAATCGAGGTGGAACAGCTCGACGAGCGCAATAAGCATGCCCCAGTCGATGCCAAAGGAGATAAGACCCACGACAGCGAACTTGAGGAACTGCTTGGTATGAGGTTGTGCCAGTGCCTTGCGCACGTAATCACATCCAATGCGTTGATGAATCGAGCAGAGGATACTTTAGAGCTTTTGCAGGGGAAACGTAAGGTCTTTGCCAAGAACTATACGAACTCGCCAAATTTTCAAGAGCTAATCCGCAGACGTTGAAAAATTGCCCGTAAACGAACGATGCCCGCGGGCGATACTGTGCTGAGCGCGCATTGTCCGTGGGCATCGTAAGGCTGTAAGGTTGCGAGTTACTTGGTCTCGTCGCCCTCTAGGAAGATCTATCGGGTCACAAAGTTGTAGACAATGACAAGCGCGGTGGCGCAGATCTTGGCGATATTGGCCTCGAGTCCCAGGCCGGCGTTGAGTGTCAGCACGATACCGTCGTTGAGTGCCAGGCCGATTACGGACAGCACGACAAAGATAATGAACTCGCGGCGGCGGCTCATGCCTTCCTTGTGCGCAAACACGTACTTCATGCTTGCGAGGTAGTTAAAGATGAGCGAGACGATAAAGCCACTGGTGTTGGCGATTAGGATGTTGAGGCCCAGACCGTAGTGGAGCAGATTCATAATGCCAAAGTCGATAACCGTGGCAATGACACCGACGACGCCAAATTTCATGATCTGCGCAAGGAGCTTTTGCATGGTACCTGCCTTAAGCTGGCGCCGAAGCGCCGCGGGGATGACAAACTCAGCAAGTTTAGCCAATCCCCGCAGGTGGTGCTAGGCGCGCTCCTCGATAGCACCGTTTCTATATGCATCGAGCAGCTGGCGCAGGTCCTGGATCTGGCCGCGGATCTTGGCTCCGGAATCGGTGTCGCTCACCATGCGGCGACGGTCTGCTTGGTCAAAACGGTTGGTCTCGCTTTCGATGTCCACGTTGCGCGTGAGCGCCTCGGCAACCGTCGTAAAGGCCTGGTGCGACTTGAGGCGGCAGCCGCGTGAGCTCGAGATAAGCGTGTAGCCGGCGATACCCGTCTTGGGATGGTAAGCGCGGCAGAAGCCGCCATCGATGACCAGCAGTTTGCCGTTGGCGCGGATGGGCTGCTCGCCCTTGGTGGTTTTAACGGGCGTGTGGCCGTTGATGATGTGGCCGGTCGGCGAGCATGCCATGGGCGCGACGCCAAACTCGCGCATGATGTCGTCGCAGACCGAGGGCGACTTGGTAAGCGTAAAGTACGGGTCCATCGGCTCGACCCAGGTGCTCTTATCGGCGATATAGGCGCGCTCAAAGGTACGCACCAGGCGTCCGCTGGCGGGTGAGTTAAAGCCAATCCACAGGTACCACATCCAGTCGAGGGCGTCGCGGTCGCCCACGCGCCAGGCGCGGCGGGCGATGTGGTCGCAAAAATCGAGATAATCGCGGCCAGCGTGCCAGGTGCCCAGACAGTTCATGCTGCTAAAGGTGCCGTCTTCGTTGAGCGGAACGCAGCCGTGGAAGAGCAGGTTGCCGTTGGCGACCTTGTACATCGAGCCGTGGGAATAGAGGAAATCGATATGGCGATGCAGGTGATCGGCGGTGACAAACTCGGACACGAGCTTGTCGATGATGTGCTGCTCCTGGGGCGTGAGCGTATAGGGGTCTGCCGGGTCGACGGTGGGGAAGTCGTTGGTCGTGAGCGGCCACACGCTGCCGTCGGCGAGCGTGACCGTGCCGGTGTCGTGATCGATCTTGTCGAGTAACAGACGGTCGGTCATGTCGAACTCGGGATGGCGCTGGATAATCTGGCCCTCGAGCTTAAAGAGCAGCACGTTGATGGCCTTGATCAGCGGGGTGATGGACTCACCGTCGGTGTAGGTGGCATCGGCAAAGGCGACAAGCTCACGCAGCGAGATGCCGTAGTCGTTCTCCAGGATCTCGTAATTGTCGTAGCGTAGGTTGTTGCGCAGCACCGTGGCGATGCAGGCGGGCTCACCGGCCGCAGCGCCCATCCACAGCAGGTCGTGGTTGCCCCACTGGATGTCGAGCGAATGGTAGGTGAGCAGGCGGTCCATAATCTTGGCCGCGCCGCCGCCTCGGTCGAAGATGTCGCCCACCAGGTGCAGGTGGTCGACGGCCAGCCGCTTGATGAGCGAGGCGAGCGACTCGATAAAGTCGTCGGCGCTGGCGGTCTCCAGAATGGACTCCACGATGCGCTCGTGATAACGCACGCGATAGTTGTTCTCGTCCGGATGCGTGTGCAGCAGCTCGTCGATGATATAGGCGTAATCGCGTGGGATGGCCTTACGCACCTTGGAGCGCGTATAGCGGCTCGAAAGCGAGCGGGCGACCATGATGAGCTGGTCAAGCATCGTCCTGTACCAGGTGGGCGAGTCCTCGCGCTGGCTGCGGACCAGCTCGATCTTCTCGCGCGGGTAGTAGATGAGCGTACACAGCTCGCCCTTTTCGTCAAAGGAGAGCGTGTCGCCAAAGATCTCGTCGACATGTTCGCGCACGACGCCCGAGCAGTTGTTGAGGATGTGCATAAAGGCTTCGTACTCGCCATGCACGTCGCTCATAAAATGCTCGGTGCCCTTGGGTAGGTTGAGGATGGCCGAGAGGTTGATAATTTCGGTAAACGCGGATTGTTCGGTGGGAAACTGTCTCGACAGCAGGCGCAGATACTTGAAGTCTTGCGGATTGCGATCGAATGCGACCATGAAACACCTTCCGATGGAGCTGGTAAAACTGATAAACAGCGTCAAACGTTTATCAGTATGCGCCGCTTTTGTTTCGATTTTGCGCCAGCGGCTGAATTGTCGGCTGAATGGTTTGGTAAATCGATTTAGTTGAGGTAGATATGGCGGTTGAGTGGAGACGACAGAAGGTGTTTTCTCAGGTATTTATGCGTGGAGCCGGTGGAGACGATGGTGGTAAAGATGTTCGCTATTATTGCTTCGATTTGGTAAATAGTGGACATATGTACCGTATGTAGGCTCACTGTGCGATAATTTGCGCAGTAATGAGTAAGGAGCCTCATATGAGTGATTTTGTCCTGACCTGTGAATCCGCCGCCGATCGAACCCGTGGGTTCTTTGCGTCGCGCAATATCCCTGTCGTGTGTTTTCATTACGAGATCGACGATGTTGTCTATACGGACGATCTGTATCAGTCGATTACGCCGGACGAGTTTTTTGCTCAGATTGCCGCGGGTGCCATGCCCAAGACGTCTCAGGTGAGCGTGGGTGAGTACGAGGAGTTTTGGGAGCCGTTTGTTGCCGAGGGTAAGGATGTACTGCACCTGACGCTATCTTCGGGTATTTCGGGTACGTATGGTTCGGCTTGCGTTGCGGCGCAGATGCTCGCGGATCGCTATCCCCAGGGCGGCAAGGTGCGCGTCATCGATTCGCTGGCGGCGTCTTCGGGCTTTGGCCTGTTGCTGGAATATGCCGCCAACGTGCGCGATAGCGGAGCTTCACTCGACGAGACGGCTGCCTGGATCGAGGAGCACAAGCTCAACCTGCACCACTGGTTCTTCTCGACCGATCTGTCGAGCTACCTGCGCGGCGGTCGCATTTCGGCCGCGAGCGCGATCATCGGCACGGCGCTTAAGATTTGCCCGCTTATGACGGTCGATTGCGACGGCAAGCTGTCGCCACGTGAGAAGATTCGCACTAAGAAGCGCGCGATTTCCGAGATGGCTAAGACCATGATGGCACACGTGCAGGACGGTGCAGATTATTCGGGTAAGTGCATCATGTCGCACTCGGCGTGCCGCGAGGATGCCGAGGCAGTTGCGGCGCTGATTGAGGAACAGGTCCCGCAGCTTAAAGGCAAGATTGAGATCAATGACATCGGTACTCTGATTGGCTCGCATACCGGACCTGGTACGGTGGCGCTCTTCTTTATGGGCGACAAGCGCGTGGATTAACTTGGCTCATCACGTCGCTGCGTGATTGCTCAAACGAAAACGGCCCGCCTCACGTTTGTGGGGCGGGCCTTGCTGTTGCGGCTAGCGTTTCTTTCCGCGGAAGAAGAAGCCGTGCAGTGACGGCTTGAGGCCGCGGTTGGCGCGATGCTCCTCGACGCGTTCGTGGATCGAAGCGACGCGCTCGATGACTTCGTCGGGAATCGGCACGTCGGGATTCATGTTCTCGACCTGGCTGACCTCGGCGGCGGCGACCTGGTCGATAATGGGCACATCGTCGCGCGAGATGACAGGTGTGGCGTCTTCCTTCATCTTGCGATAACGCTGCATCATGTCGGTTTGTAGCTGCTGGGCCGAAGGCGGCGTCCAGATGATGGCGTTGGCGCCGGCAGCGATGGTCTCACGGATGCTCTCGGGTGTCTTGCCGCCCGGCGCGATGAGCGGCAGGTTGGGATAGTGCTCGCGCAGTTCACGCAGGACCTGGGGTGTGTTTTTGCCGGCGGCGATGTTGAGAATCTTGGCTCCGGCGCGCACTTTGGCATGCGCATCATCGTCGCAACGTACGACCGTGGCGATGACGGGGATGTCGGCGATGTTGGTGATGTGCTCGACCATCTCGGCAGTAGCGGGGGAGTTGACCACGCAGCCCGCCGCGCCCTGCATCTCGGAGACGGCTGCCATCTGCACGGAGCGCTTACCGGTCGTAGTTCCGCCGCCCACGCCTACAAAGACCGGGCACTCGGCGACGGTCAACAGTGCCTGCGTAATGGCGGGCTGCGGCGTGAAGGGGTAAACGGCAAAGACAGCATCGGCATTGGAGTTGCGGATGACGGCCACGTCGGTGGTGTAGATGAGCGATTTGATACGACGGCCGAAGAGCGTAAAGCCGCTGGCCTCCTCGATCTCGTCGGGCATGCGGAGGGCCGCCTTGCGCAAACGCCCGTCGATGGGCAGCGGCTCCATGGGGAGCAGTCCGTTGGGGGTCACGGCTATCTGGGGCTCGGTGAACTCGTCTGCGAGCTCGACCTCGGAGAAATCGACCGAGGCGACGATGTCCTCGTGAACCTCGGCGGGTACATCGATGGGAGCTTGGTCGTTTGCCGCGGCAGGCGTGTCGAAGGAGCTGGTGCCGACGAAGGCGTCGACGCGCTCATTTAGATCGTTGAGGGTATCCATGGAGGCTCGATTCTATGTGATAACGGCCGGCGCTATGCAGCCGGAATTGCGAATGCTAAATCGTTTGACGAGTTGATTTTTCCCCGCCGCGCCATCCGTTAGACCGAAGGGCCGGCGAACGTGAAGGAGCTGTGGTGGCGGGTATCGAGGTGCTATCTTGAAAGTCCCGTTTAAAAGAGAGGTGACGCGGTATGGAATTTTCGGCAATGTTGGGCTCGATTGGCCTATGCGTGGGCGCAATCGTAGCCGCCGCGGTCATCTACTTTGTGGTCACGGCCATTAAGGGCAAAAGGGCCGAACGCAAGGAGCGCGCGATGCTTAAACAGCATCGCGACCAGCAGGGCAAACGCGCACAGAGATAGCTTGTTGAGTTTTGGATCCGTGCGCTAGCTGCGTTTTCGAATCAGGGCAATGTAGAAGCCCTCAAAGTCGCGGCTAGGCGGAATGGTCAGCGTGCCGGGCATACCGTTGGCGACGGACGAGACGTGGCCGGCGGCGATGGCCTCGGTGAGAGCGTTGCACTCGATACGCGGCTCCTCGCCGGCTTCCTGGGCGCGGCGTGCTTCGCTTTCGCTCGGCGTGCCGTCGAGGGGGATGAGCTCGCAGTCCATATGCTTGTCGAGGGCCTCTTGCAGGGCGTCTTCGTTTTCCTGCGGCATGATCGAACAAGTGGAATAGACGAGCGTGCCGCCCGGCTTGAGGGCTCCCATGGCGCGGTCCAGAAGCGCGCGCTGCGAGCGGGCGCACTTGCTCAGCAACTGCTCGGTGAGGCCGCGCAGGCTTTTCTCGTTGCCGCTGATGACGGTGCCCGTGCCGGTGCAGGGGGCGTCGAGCAGGATGCGGTCGAAGCGGAAGAACTCGTCGAGCTCGCGTGCGTCGATGCGCATGACGGGCACGTTTTTGGCACCCTGGCGATGGAGGTTTGACTCGAGCTTTTCGGCGCGGGGAATGCTCATCTCGCAGGCTGTGAGGTGCGCCTGGCCCTGGGTGAGGGCGGCGATCTGCGTCGTCTTGCCGCCAGGGGCTGCGCACATGTCCAGGATGTCCTCGCCTGCCTGGGCGCCCAACACCAAAGGCGGCATCATGGACGACAGGCTCTGTAGGTAGATCTTGCCGTCGCGGTAGATGTCGAGATCCCACAGATCGGAAACCTGGGCCTCGGGCAGGATAAAGGCGTCCGGATACCAGGTAACGGATTGGTGCGCGATGCCGGCGGCATCGAGCGCCGCAGCGATGTCCTCGGCGGTTGCCTTGAGCGTGTTGGCGCGCAGCGTGACCGGGCGTGTGGCCGCGGCGCCGAAGCCCTCGATCATGAGCTCGGCGTCGGTGGGGGCATAGGCGCCGGCGACCGTGTCGACCATAAAGCGCGGCAGGTCGGCGGCGCAGGGAAGAGCGGCAAGCTGGTCGGAAAGCTCGGTGGAGACAAACTGCCTAAGCTTGAGCTCGGGCTTAACCTGCTTTTTCTGCTTACGACGACGCGGCTTGGACATCCGTCTTTCCTTCCCATTCCATTACATGTCGAGTGTTGTTTTAGTACTGGCTCTCGTGCTTGCTGAAGAAGTCGAAGCGCGGGGGCAGCGGCTTCACGCGGTGCTCGCCGGGCTTCTCGCCCAGGCTCTCCACAAACTCGTCCGTGGAGGCAAAGATGTTATCCCAGCTAAAGAAGGCGACCGGATCGACGTCGAAGTATTCGCAGATGAGCTCGCAGCCGGCCGGCACAATACCGTGCATCAGGACGGTCGCCACGCGCAGCTCGGTAAAGGCGTCGACGAGGGCCTGCGTCATGGCGGCGTTTGCTGGCTCGCCCTCGAGCTTGTTGGCGGCCTTGGAGGCGTCGCTCCAGCGCTTGTTGGCGGCGCGCAGGTAGTCGTCGCACACGGCAAGCGCGCGGTGCGTCTCGAACTTGTACATGGCCTGCTCAAAGGCGAGAGCTGCCTGCTGGGCGGCTTCGACCACGGTGTCAGAAGCGGCGCCAGCGGGGATGCAGCCGTTGCGGTAGGGGCTCTCGTCGCCCTCCTTGACGGCGACGCCGTAGAAGCAGCTGCGGGCCAGGCGGTTGAACACGCCGGTCAGCAGTGCGCTCTCCTTAAGGGCCGGGTCGATAACGCGCTTGTCGTCGCAGGCGCGCACCTCGTTGCCGTCCTTGTCCTTGCCGGTCACGCGCGTGTCATATGCCTTGGGGCTAAAGCTTACCGGCTTCTCGGACAGGCCGAGCGACAGCCAGTGCGCGCGCATCTGCTCGCAGGTGTAGTGGTTGAGCAGGTCGTCTGCCGGCGGGGGAGGCGTCTGCGAGGACGAGCTGGCTTTTTTGCCCATGTAGAGCAGGTGATAGCAGGCGCTGACGGTGCTCTGCGTAAGGTCCCAACCCAGGGCCTCCCACATGGCTGTCTGAGCGATGCAGTAGAAATAGATGTTGTCCTGACCGATGAACTGGTAGATCTGAGCGTCGTCCGAGCACCACCAGTCGCGCCAGTCGAGCGAGCTGTGCTGGTAGGTGGGCGCGGGCACCTGTGTGGAGTCGGCAGCGGGCTCGCCCATGAGGGCGGCATCCTGGGCGGCGACGCCCTCGGTCACGCCGGCGGCCTTGGCATCGCGCGCGAGCACGGTACGCGTATAGCTGATGGGCGCCCACAGGCTCTCGGGCCAGCACCAGCAGGTGACGTCGGAGACGCCATCGACCTCGGGCACCGGAACGCCCCAGTCGATGTTGCCGGTGATGCGGAAGGGCACGAGCGCCTTGCCGCTGCGGAAGCGCACGCCACCGTTGGCGAGCACTGCGTGGGCATCGTCGCGCTCCTTCCAGCTGGGGAAGGTGACGGTAAAGCTGCTCTTGTTGCCCTCGGGCTCCAGCACGGTGTGCTCGGGGAGCTGTTCCTCGACGGCATCGAAGGCCTCGCGGAACTTGTTCTGGATGTAGAGCTGAGCCGGCAGCAGCCACTCCTCCATGGTCTTGGAGACCACGGAGCGAACCTGCGGGTTCTGGGCGAGCTTGGCGGTATAGGTCTTCATAAAGTCGAGGTAGGCCGGCAGGTCGAAGTAGAGGTTGTCGACCGGGCGCAGCTCGGGCACCTCGCCGGTGAGCTGGCTCTTGGGCGCGATGAGCTCCTCGGGCTCAAACTGGTGGCCCAGATCGCACTCGTCGGCATAAGCCTTCTCGGACTTGCAGCCCTGGATGGGGCAGCGGCCGATCACCTGACGGCCGTTGAGGAACGTGCCGGCCTTGGCATCGTAGAACTGCAGCGTGGAGCGCTTGGAGATGGTGCCCTGCTCGTGCAGGCGCTTGATAATCTCGGCGGTCACCTCGTTGTGAATCTGCGCAGCCGGCTCAAGGCCCGAGCCGCCGTAGATGTCGCAGCTGATGTTGTAGTTGTTGAGGGTCGCGGCCTGGCGGGAGTGATTGGACTCGACATACTCGCTAATGGACTTGCCGTAGCCCTCGTTCTCCTTGAGCTTGCGGTAACTCTCCATGATGGGCGAGCCGTAGCAGTCGGTGCCCGAGGTGAAGATGACGTTCTCGCGGCCCAGACGGTCGCGCAGGAAACGGGCGAAGAAGTCGGCCGGGACAAAGACGCCGCCAACGTGGCCAAAGTGAAGGCCCTTGTTGCCATAGGGCTCGCCGGCGGTAACGATGGCGCGGCGAGGCCAGCTGGGACGGTCGTTCATGGAGTATTTGGATGCCATGGGACTCCTTCGCATATGGTGAGAGCGCAGTCGGGCGTGGGGCTCGGCGGCGCGGTGGTCAATTCGTGCATATCGTTCGACATTATCGCACATGCGGACGGGTACGTGGCAGGGGCGCTATCCTAAGATGCTATGAATGAGATTTCCAACATACATGCGTTTGAGGACGAGGATTTTCTGCACGCTTGCTTCGTGTGGGGGATGGTCGTAGTCGGCGTGTTTGCCGTGTGCCTGGTGCCGGTGTTTATGCTGCTGGGCGGGCCTGCAGACTTGGATGCGGCTGACGCGGGCGGCTGGATGGCCGTCTTGGGCTGGATGGTCGGCTTGACTGCGGTTTCGGCGGCTTCATTTGCCGTGCACGAGCTGGTGCACGGTGTGTTTTTTAAGCTGCTGGCGCCCGCGGGCGCGAAGGTGACCTTTGGGGCGAATCGCGAGACGGCGATGATCTATGCCTGCGCCGAAGGCGTTGTGTATTCGCGCCGGCGGTACATGGCGGTTTGCCTGGCGCCGACGGTTGTTGTGACGACAACGCTTGCCCTGGGGTTTGCGTTTTCGGGCTATCCGCTGCTGTGCTATCTGGCTGCCGGCTTGCATTTGTCGGGCTGTGTAGGCGACTGGTATTACGTGCGGACCATTTTGCGCGACCGCCGCATTGTCGCCTGCGAGGATACGTCCTTTGGCGTGCGCTTTTTTGGGTGAGGAGATGTCGATGAAGTCGTTGTTGCTGCATGCGTGCTGTGCACCATGCTCGCTTGAGCCGGTTCGCCTGCTGCGCGAGGAGGGGTTTGAGCCCACAATCTGCTGGACAAACCCCAATATTCAGCCGCACGATGAATGGCAGCGGCGTTTGGACGAGCTGCGCCGGTGGTGTGCCGATGGCGACATCGAGCTTATCGAGGCGGGGGAGGACCGGGAGCGCTGGGAGGCCGGCGTGGCCCCGCTGGGCGCCGATCGAGCCCGTCGCTGTCGCGCATGCTATGCCCTGCGTCTGGCCGAGGCGTGCCGTGTGGCCCAGGAGCGCGGGTTTGAGTTTGTGGGCACGACGCTCGCCGTCTCGCCGTATCAGTTGTTCGAAACCTGCAATGACGTGCTTGAGCGCTTGGCGGCGGCACATGGGCTCACCCCGGTGATTCGCGATTTTCGCCCGTATTACCCCGAGGCGACACGCCGTTCGCGCGAGCTTGGCATGTATCGGCAGAACTACTGTGGTTGCCGCTTCTCGGCTGTCGAGGCGGCCATGGACCGCGCCCGCATCCGCGACGAGCGCAAAGCCGCCAAAAAGTAGTTCACTTGGGACGTCAGCCTGCTAGGATGTAGAGCGGACTTTAGCTATATAAGGAGAATCCGACGTGTCTATGCGTACCGATGATTTTGACTATAACCTGCCCGAAGAGCTCATCGCCCAGGCGCCTGCCGAGCCGCGCGACTCCTGCCGCCTGCTGGTGGTTGATCGCAAAGGCTCCGAGACAGGAACGCCGCTAGAGCATGGCGGCACCGTCGAGCACCGCATCTTCCGTGACATCATCGACTATATCGAGCCGGGCGACGTGCTCGTCATCAACCAGACGCGCGTGATGCCGGCTCGCCTGATTGGCCGCAAGACGGGCTCGGGCGGCGTGGTCGAGACGCTGCTGCTCAAGCGCCGCGAGGATGTTGACCCGCTGGGTCACGTCTGGGAGTGCCTGGTCAAGCCGGGCAAGCGCCTGAAGCCCGGTGCTCAGATTGAGTATCGCGCCGGCGGCGCCCATGCACCCGAGGGGGCTCCCGTGGTGCTGACGGCCGAGGTTGTCGACTTTGTCACCGATAGCCGCGGCGGCCGCTTGGTGCGTTTTGAGCCGGCCGGTTGCAATGCCGCCGGCGACCCGCGCACGCTCGACGATGCCATCCATGCTGCCGGCCACGTGCCGCTGCCGCCCTACATTACCGATTACGAGGGCGATCCCGAGAAATATCAGACCGTGTACGCCATGAAGGAGGAGCACTCGGCCGCTGCTCCCACGGCGGGTCTGCATTTTACTCCCGAGCTCATGGCCGCTATCGAGGCCAAGGGTGCCAAGTTTGCCGCCGTCGAGCTCGAGGTGGGGATCGATACCTTCCGTCTGGTGGAGGAGGACGACCCCACGCAGCACGTGATGCACACCGAGCGCTATCACGTGTCGCAGGAGGTTGTCGACGCCGTGCATAAGGCGAAGGCCGAGGGGCACCGCGTGATTGCTGTCGGTACCACCGCAGTGCGCTCACTCGAAAGCGCCTTTGACGCGGACGCGCCGGTGTCCGATCCGGCCGTGACGGCGCGCTATTTTGAGGGCCGCGAGGACGGCGCCGACACGCTCGGCCGCGGCGACATCGTGGTGCGCGAGAACGCGACAACGCAGCTCTACCTTATGCCCGGCTCGACCTATCACGTGGTCGACGCGCTGATCACGAACTTCCATGTGCCGCGCTCTACGCTCATGATGCTCGTGAGCGCGCTTGCCACCCGCGACCAGATCATGGATGCCTACGCCGCCGCCATCGAGGAGCGCTACCGCTTCTTTAGCTTTGGCGACGCGATGCTCATTTGTTAGTTACGCGGTTCTACGAACCGCGTAACTGCTCGACGCTGCGCGGGCCGCATTTGGACAATCTGACGTTCAACTTCAAGGGCGCGACCAGAAGGTCAGCGCCCTTTCGTTTCACGTCACCTTGCCTCAAATGCGACCCGCTCGCTGACTCTGCCATAACATCGGCATTTCTTTGGTTGTCGATGTAGTCATTGGGGACGTTCTTGTTCGACTGGTCGTTTAAGAACGTCCCCAATGACTACCTTGCATCAATCTAATAAGTTGCGGTGAGATAGTTCTTGAACTGGCCTTTTTTGAGGCTAAACAGGAACTATCTCACCGCAACTGCGTTGAGCGTTTTTTTGGCAGCCGGTTTACTTGCTTGCGAACAGCCAGACTAGGATGATCACCAGGATTGCGGCGACGATGCAGACGATGGCGCCGGTGAATTTGATGCGTGAGTCGCGGGTACGCTCGCGCACCGCGTTCTCGGTGGTCTCGAGCTGGGCGACTTCTCGCTCGGTCTCGGCGTGTTCGGCTTTGTCTCGGGCCAAGGATCCTGCAAGCGACTCAGTGATCTCTGGGTGGTCGTGTACTTCGGTCGCCTGTTCGATGATCGACTGCGCATGTGCGGCATCTGCTTGGGCGTTGGCGATGTTCTGCTCTTGGTCGCGGCGTGCCTTGTCCTCGGCAGCGATCTTCTCGCGCAGTTCGCGCTGGCGCGTCGCGGCGGCAGTCTTCGCCGTCTGCAGCTCGTCGCGCGCGGCATCGGCTTCGGTCGTCACGGCTTGGTGCGCGCGTTTGGCTTCGGCAATGGGGGCCTGCGCCTGCTCGACGGCCTGCTCGGCTGCGGCAAGCGAGTGCTCAAGGTCGGCGGTGATGCGCGGGACATCTTCTTCGGCTTTACGCAGGGCATCTGCCGTGTCGGAGATCTGCATCGAGAGCTCGCTGGTGCGCACCGTATAGTTGGCGGGATTTGCCGAGGGATTGCGTTGCAGCTCGGCATACTCATGACGCAGCGTCTCGAGCTGGGCGCGCGTGGCGTCGACGGTTTGTTGCGCGGCCGCAATGCCGGCGTCTCGCTCGGCCTTCACCTTGTCGCGGATACGCTTGGAATCCTCAAGACGTCGAACGAGGCGGTTGCCGGTCTCGCGCGAGCTCGCCTCGCGGGCCTCCACGGCATCGAGCGCGGCCTTCAGGCGGAGCTCAGTCGCGTCATCCTCTGTCTTCATTTGTTCGAACTGCCCCTTGAGCTCTGTCGCTTTGGCGGCGTGGGCATCACGGTCAATCTCGGCTGCCGCAGCGGTCTTTTGCGCTGTGGCGATCGCCTGGCGCTGGTCGGCGACGATCTGGTCGTAGCGGCCTGCGATATCCTGGCGCGTCTCGAGTTCCTCGGCCTGATCGGCAATGCGCTGCTCAAGTTCGGCCAGGTGGGCGCGGGCATCGGCAAGTGCCTTTTTCGCGGCGTTCATCTCGCGCATGGCCGAGGCGCCCTTGGCGATAAAGGTGCCCACGGCGTTCGCGGTGTTCGAGACAGCGGTCCCCAGATCGCGGCTCGCGGCGGGGGAGTGCGGGGCGGTCGGGCGACCGGTGTCGGCAGCGTCCGCATCGGCAGTCCGCGGCGCGGCGATATTGCCGGTACCGCCCTCGACCACAGAAAAGCCTGCTGCGTGCGGATCGACCGCATCGGCGCCAATCGTGGGGTGCTCGAGCTGTAGAAACGAGGGCATGGTACTGCCCTGGTCGGCAACCGGAGTCTCGCCGGGCACAAAGGTCGAGGCCGCCTCGGCGGCCTCCTCTTCCTTGGCATCAATATCGGCATCGGCGACGGCGTCTTTCATCGCTTTGACGGCATCCATCATGGAGTCCATGACGGCATCGAGCTCTTCTTCCGAAGACACCTCGATGGGGCCCGCTGTCTGCGGGGCGTCGTCCTGTACAGGGGCGTCGTCCTGAGCGGGCGCATCGTCGTTTTGCTCATCGGCGTTTTCTGTTTCGGGGGTTTCCGCCGTAGCGCTTTCGTCCAAGATGGGGTCGTCGATGTCGATACTATCGCAGGTCACAGCGTCAGTATCTGCGGCAACGTCTGCTGAATCATCAATATGCTGTTGAGTCTGGGGGTCCAGCTCGTCTGTCATAGGCATGTGCTCCTCATCGTTGTTTGCCACCCTATGATAAAGTCTCGCGCCGACATCCCGCGCGCCGCAGCAAAGTTTCAAAACGTGTTCGATGGCTCGATCTGATAACAATAACTCGGCCGCTTTATCCAGTTTGTACTTGACAATCCCTTCGCCGAACGACGTGGTGCCGTTCGCCTACCGCGGTCTTTTATTTTCGCTTGAACACGCTAAAGTTGCATTTCAACTTTTGGCGCGTGAAGTTGGATACGCGCAGTCGGCGGGTGCGCCCGTCGCGATTTGAAAGGACTTTATATGGGACTTTTCACTGGTAAGACCGTGATCGTCACCGGCGGCGGCAAGGCCACGCTTAAGGACGGCTCCGCTGGCTCCATCGGTTACGGCATCGATATCGCTTTTGCAAAGGAGGGCGCGAACCTCGTTATCACCGGCCGCAACGTCGCCAAGCTCGAGGCCGCCAAGGAGTCCCTCGAGGCCGAGTACGGTGTCAAGGTTCTGCCTGTTCAGGCCGATGTTTCGGCTGGTCAGGACAACGAGGCTGTCGTCCAGAACGTTATCGACAAGGCCATTGAGGAGTTCGGCCGCATCGACGCCGTCGTCAACAATGCTCAGGCCAGCGCCTCGGGTGTGACCATCGCCGACCATACCATGGATCAGTTTAACCTAGCCATTTATTCCGGTCTGTATGCCACCTATCTGTACATGCAGAAGGCCTATCCGCACCTGAAGGAGACCAAGGGCTCCGTGGTCAACTTTGCCTCGGGCGCCGGCCTGTTTGGCAACTATGGTCAGTGCAGCTATGCCGCCGCCAAGGAGGGCATCCGTGGTCTGACTCGCGTTGCCGCCAACGAGTGGGGCAAGGACGGCATCAACGTCAACATCGTGTGCCCGCTTGCTTGGACCGCTGCGCTCGAGAACTTCCAGGATGCTTATCCCGAGGCGTTTAAGGCCAACGTCCACATGCCGCCGGCGGGTCACTACGGCGACGTCGAGAAGGAAATCGGCCGCGTGGTCGTTCAGCTCTGCGGTCCCGACTTTAAGTACATGAACGGCGAGACCGTCACCCTCGAGGGTGGTATGGGCCAGCGGCCCTAAGAGTTACGCGGTTTTACCAAACCGCGTAGCCAGTTGACGCTGCGCGGTCACCAGAGCGACAACTTGTCATTCAAAGAGGGCGGCATGACCAGAAGGTCTATGCCGTCCTCTTTTCATGCCAATTTGTTCGCTCTGGTGACCGCTCGCTGACGTTGCCAAAACATCGGTGTTGCTGGAGTAGTCGTTGGGGACGTTCTTAAATGACTAGTCGAAAGGGACGCTCTTGCCGGCACTTGGGGACAGTCCCTAAGTGTCGGCAGATTGGGACATTCCTTTGCAAGATGGCGCTGAAGATTGTCCCCGACGACTAGTCGTTTAAGAACGTCCCCAACGACTGGTCGTTTAATGCACCAGTTTCTGTCGAGTCGGTGCTCTTTGCGGGTTGCCCGTATAATGGTTTGCGTATGAACCGCAACCAAGGAGTTCCAGTTTATGGACCAGAGCCTTTTTAAATTCGACCTGATCGCCGAGGACCCGACGACGCATGCGCGTGCCGGCGTGCTGCACACCCCGCACGGCGACATCGAGACGCCAATCTTTATGCCCGTGGGCACCAAGGCAAACGTCAAGGGTATTCCTACCGAGACCGTCAAGCAGCTCGGCGCCCAGATCGTGCTTGCCAATACCTATCACCTGTCCATGCGTCCCGGCGAGGATACCATCGCCGAGCTGGGCGGCCTGCACAAGTTTATGAACTGGCACGGCCCCATCCTCACCGACTCGGGCGGTTTCCAGGTGTTCAGCCACAACGACGCCGTCAAGCTCACCGACGAGGGCGTGCGCTTTATCGTCAACGATTACGACGGCCGCCACGTGTTCTGGACGCCCGAGGACAACATGGAAATCGCCATGAAACTCGGCTCCGACATCTGCATGCAGCTGGACCAGTGCCCGGGCTATCCCGCCACGCGCGCCTACGTTGAGCGCGCCGTTGAGCTGTCGAGTATGTGGGCCGAGCGCTGCTATAAGGCGCATACCCGCGACGACCAGGCGCTCTTTGGCATTGTTCAGGGCGGCATGCACCTAGATCTGCGCCTGCGCTCGCTGCGCCATTTGGAGGAGTGCGGCGACTTCCCCGGTTACGGCATCGGCGGCTACTCGGTGGGCGAGGACCACGAGACCATGTTCGAGACCCTGGCACCGCTCGTAAGCGAGTACATGCCCAAGCACAAGCCACGCTACCTGATGGGCGTCGGCAACCCCACCACCCTCGTGCGCGGTGTGGGCGTGGGCATCGACATGTTCGACTGCGTGCTGCCGACGCGCACCGGCCGCATGGGCACGGCGTTCTCCAGCGAGGGTCGCCTCAACTTCCGCAACGCGCGTTTTGCGCACGACGACGGCCCCATCGATCCCACCTGCACCTGCCCGGTGTGCACGGGCGGCTACAGCCGCGCGCTCATCCGCCACATGGTCACGCAGAAGGAGATGCTCGGCGGCATTCTGCTGTCGATGCACAACATCTACTACCTGCTCAACCTTATGCAGCGTGCCCGCCAGGCCATTATCGAGGGCCGTTACGGCGCGTTCGTGAGCGACTGGATGAACAGCCCTGCCGCGGTGGATTACTAAGGGCGACAGACACGCTTGCAGAGCGTGGGCAACGGCAATGGTCGAGCGCCAGCCGGTCGTCGCATTCGCTGACACCGGCTGCGCGACCGCTGACCGATAGCTTGCAAGTGCTTGATGCATCGTGGGTACCATACCGAATAGTTGATGTTCGGGCGGGTGTTTGGCGCATGGCGTCGACCCGCCCGTTTTTCTTTTTCTCGATAGGAGCACCCATGATTAAGAACGAGAATGTCGAGGGCGAGCCTGCCTACGACGAGACGTACCGCCGCGGTCCCGTGGTCATGCGCGGCCCCATGATTCCTAAGGACAACACCTACGCCAACCTGCTGGCGCCCGAGGAGTCGACCGACTGGCTGCATGCCGATCCGTGGCGCGTACTGCGCATCCAGGCCGAGTTTGTCGATGGCTTTGGCGCACTTGCCGAGCTCGGACCCGCGGTGACCATCTTCGGCAGCGCCCGCACGCCCAAGACGGACCCGGCTTACAAGGCGGCGCGCACCGTCGGCCGTAAGATTGCCCAGCGCGGCGTGGCGGTTATCACCGGTGGCGGCCCCGGCATCATGGAAGCGGCCAACAAGGGAGCGGCGAGCGCCAACGGCAAGTCAGTTGGCCTGGGCATTGAATTGCCGCACGAGCAGGGGCTCAACAAATACGTAAACCTCGGTATGGACTTCCGTTACTTCTTTGTGCGCAAGACCATGTTCGTCAAATACAGCTCGGGCGCCATCGTGTTTCCCGGTGGTTTTGGAACGCTCGACGAGATGTTCGAGGTTCTCACGCTGGTGCAGACGCACAAGGTCAAGCGCATGCCGCTCGTGCTGGTGGGCAGCGAGTACTGGCAGGGCCTGTTCGACTGGCTCAACGGCCCGGTGATGAGCGCCGGTATGATCAGCCCGCTCGATCCGGATCTGGTACACATTATCGACGACCTCAACGAGTCCGTCGACATTGCGCTCAGCGGGTTGATGTAGAGCAATCCTGCCCACCGCGACATGAATATGTATGGCAATCTGATGCTATCTAACGTCAGTTTGCCGTTTATATTGGGTATACTGATGCAAAAGACGAGAGCGAGGAGGTCGCAAATGTCTACAGCAACAGTTAAGCCTACGACGGTTCGCATCGAAGAGGGGCTCAAGGAGCAGGCGACTGAGTTCTTGGATTCGGTCGGCCTCAGCCTCAATTCCTATCTCAATCTTGCCGTTCGGCAGCTGGTAAATCAGCGAAAGATTCCTTTTGAGATTGTAGGAAGGGCGGAGGTGCCCAACGAGGCGACGAGGCGTGCCATGGTGATCGCCGAGGCTCATGAGTTGGGGGTTTTGCCGGACGATAGCCCGTCATTCAACAACGCTGATGAGCTTATATCATTCCTCGATGAGGACTAGCGATGTTTGAGATTAAAGTCGAGGCTCAGTTTAAGGCGGATTATAAACGGACGATGCGCATCCATCCGCAGCTAAAAACCGAGTTTAAGGCGGCGGTCGCAGAGCTTGCAGCTCACGGCTCGCTTCCCGCGGAATATGGCGCCCATGAGCTTTCAAACCCGGGCGGAAACTACAACGGCCACATCGATTTCCATCTATCCGATGGCTTGGTCGATGTGGTCGTTCTTTATCTTCCCCATAAGACTAACCCAGTGATTAGGCTGGTAAGAATGGGCGCTCATCAGGAGTTGTTTCAGGGTCCGCTGGGCTGATCGCTGATTTCTAAGTTGCGGTGGAATGGGGATTGATTTGCGGTCGATTGGCCAAAAACAGTCCCTATTTCACCGCAACTGATAGGCGCGCCCCGTTCGCTGCTGCGGCCCCCGGTTCTCCTCATTGCTGGATTTCGCTCAAAAACTCAGCGGCGACTTCGTTGCTTTTGAAACGGATGCTGCGGTCTTCTTTCTTGGGGAATGCCAGCAGCGGGATAGTCCCGTACCAGACAGTTTCCTCGTCAATCACGGCCGCGCACAGCCGCCCTTTGGCCTTGACGGAATAGTCGACGTTCATCTCGGCAAAAATCGCTTTCGCGTCATCGCGCGGAGGTGAGGCAACATAAACCTCAAGGGTAATCCCACGGGCGGCTGCGCCTGCGAGTGTGGTGGTGAGTTTCGTGAGGCATGCGGCGGATGCGTAGGATGCGGCTATGAAGGCACTCTTTGTGGCACCGGTGATGTCTTTAATTAATGCCTCAATAGCGTTTGCCGGCTCTATGAGAATGTTGTAATCGGGTTGCTCGCTGTCCTCTGCTGAATAAATTTCGTACCCCAACTTGGCGTACGTCTTGAGTCTTTTCTGGTACATGCGGGCGAGCATGGGTATCGACAGGTCAATGTAGTCGAATATCTCAACCTGTTGCTTGCCCTCGTGGCTTCTATGCAGTCTGCCCACCTGCTGCGTTACGCTGCCGTCCCAAGATATCGGCGTGGCAATGAAAAGGGTGTCAAGGTAGGACAGATCGAAGCCCTCGCTCAGAAGGCTTTCGGTGGCGACGATGATTCGATGTTCATGCTCAAAGCCGGGAAGACTGTTCAGTATCGCTTTTCTTTCTTTGGCGCCGATTTCTCCGGTTAAGAGTATGGGCTCGTGTCTGCGATCATTAAGCAACCTGAACAGTTCCTCAGCATGCTTTTTCCTTTTGGATAGTATGAGCGGATGTCGACCGTTTGACGCTGCTTCGAGGGCGTCATCGACAATCAATTCGTTTCTTGCCGCATGTGCACACAGCATATCGAGAATCTGATTGAAGCTTGCATCCGGCTCGTAGGCGGATAGCCGAATGCCGGTAAATCTCGGTCGAACGATGCGCTGGATGCCCTGCTGAATTGCCTGCGTTTTTGGATCGATGACATAGCGAAGCGGGCCGCAGAGCATCGAGAGCGCCCGCGTGAGTCCGTCGGAGCGCTCGGGTGTCGCGGAGAGGCCATATATATATTTGGCTGGAGCGGACTTGAGGACGAGCTCGAGCTGTGGCGCGGCAGCATGGTGGCATTCGTCGCAGATAATGAGGCCGTAATTACGAACAAGGTTCTTAACTATCGGCTCCCCGGTTTGGGAGTCTTTGCCAGATAGCGACTGAAAGGAAGCGACGTCGATAAGGCCGCTGACGGCGGTTTTGCCCCCTCCGATTTGTCCAATAAGGGGAGGTTGCTTTTTGCTGATTCGTCCTTTTGGCGTTCGGACCGGCTCTCTGGTGTCCGTAATGTCGAGAAATCGTTCGAGCTGCGATTTCCATTGGGCTATGAGCGCGGTCTTTGGAACAATGACGAGCGCCGGAAGACCAACGGCGGCAATAAGATAAGCTCCGATGACGGTTTTACCGAAGCCCGTTGGCGCAGACATGATTCCGTCTTCGTATTCAAGCATCTGGTCGGCGGCAATTTGCTGTTCGGGATGAAGGGTCCCTTTGAATGCCATCTCAATTGGATTGCCTGTGCTACGTTCGTCTGAATAATGGGCAGTAACGTGGGCTTCTTGAATCAGCTGCTCAAGTTGGGCTTTGCAGCCTCTGGGAATCGCGACGCGGCCATCTCTAAGTTCGCTGAGGTCTATGAGTCGTGGTTTGCCGAATACTGATTGATGCATAGATTGCGCACGGAAGAACTCCGGGTTGGCAAATGTCGCAAGCCTGCGGATTTCCATTTGAGCTGCCGGGCTCAGAGACTTTTCGGGGATGTAGAGCATATCGGCTTGTGTGACGAGCAGGTTCGAGGGGAAGTCTCGTGGCGTGAGCGGGAGCCGCTTTCGTGGCTTTTGGACATTGCGCCTGGTTTTGTTTGTCGCTGCAGCTGTTGCTATTCCAAGCGGTTTGTTTTTGGTGTCCTCGATCAGACGATCCACCGTCGCACGCGAGATTAGCTGGATTTGCGAAAGGTAAAGCCATTGGTCGGGAAAGGGCTCGAATCGTTCGTCAACAAATACGCTGTTTCCTTCCCGCTGCGCTTTTCCCTGAAAGGGCAGCGCAATGAGATTTCCAAAGCCGCCTTCAGGAATGGTGGACTGCGCGGGTATCATTCGGTCAAAGGCTTCGAAGGTGATTGTCTTGTTGAGTGCCGCTGCTTCGGCGATAAGGCAGCTACCGAAATCTCGTGCTGTCTTTGCGTTTATAGGTTCTAGGAAGAAAAACCAGATATGCGCGCCGTTGCCTGACCTTGATCGCTCGACCGCAGCGTTAATTCCATGGTTTTTTACGACAAGCCTGATAGCGTTTGTCGCTTCTTTCCAATCGGCTTTGTCAAAATCAATGACAAGGACATTTGTGTTGCAGTCTTTGTCGAGAACATATTGACCTATGACGTCCCGGAGCCTGTCGTCGCTGCCTTTGAAATGGGCGATAATGGCGGCATCGTTCAGCTCAAGGAATGTGCGGCTGCGACATTCAGCGCATTTAATTCTGTGATGGTTTGCTTTGGGGCAAATGCCTGGCTTCCACTCATTTGCGCAGGCGGGTGTATAGCCGATGCCCCGTCTTTTCTGCGATACCCGTGAGCGTGCACATCTTTGCGGCCGGTAAAAAGATTGCGAAAGAGCTCGAGTTTGTCGCGCGCTGGGCTCGCGCTGGTAACGATGCCCTCGGTCTGTGCACGTTCGCCGAAAGATTTGCCGGCTTTGTCCCATTCTTCGAGTGTTGCGTAACGGATGTCTGGACCGTTGCTACAGATTACGATCTGCTTACGCGGATCTGAAGCGTGGACAACCGTTTTATTGAGTTTGAATAAGGCGTTCCCGAAAAGGGCGTATTGATGCACGGCGTTGCTCATTTGAATGCCATTCTTGTCAGCGTTCATTGGGATGAGGGTACGTCATTTCAGCTTTATGAGATATGCGACTTCGATTTTGGTTCGGTAATAGTGGGGTACCGATCCGTGAGTGGCAATTAGCCGGTGCCAAAACGTGCGGCGGCTGTTGTTAAAGGTGTTTTGGCGGCTATGGGGCGTGTTGGCGGCGTGGGGAGGGGTCCTCGAATGACTCCGTGGTCAAATAACGTCAAATATGAGTACTGTTGTTAATGTAGTCTCATAACATTTGGTAAGAATAGAATACCAATTCCACATTATTCTATATATCTAACCCACTAAACACGGAATTTTGAGCCTTGGCAAGACGTGGAATTGATCGAAATGATCAATTCCGGCGAGATTTTGCTGCTACTAATTTGGTGGCGGTACTCATATTTGCCATTTTTTGTCCAGTGGGTACCGCGAGGGGCCTGTTCGACTGGCTCAACGGCCCGGTGATGGATGCCGGCATGATCAGCCCACTCGATCCAGACCTTGTCCACATCACCGACGACCTCAACGAAGCCGTCGACATCGCCCTGAGCGGGCTGATGTAGGGTAGGTAAAATGGGACGGGGCTAAAAGACTGGTCTGAAACGTTTGATACCAGTCTTTTTAGCCCCGTCCCAAATGAACTGCTTCTAAGTTGCGGTGGAATAGGGATTGATTTGCGGCTGATAAGCCAAAAACAGTCCCTATTCCACCGCAAGTGGTATGGGTAGCCCTAATTGGCAGGTTGGTAGCGGGGGCAGTAGCTGATGGCGATGGCGTCGACGCCTACGTGGGTGGCGATGGTGCAGCCGATGGGGCCGGTGCCGGCGTCTACGTAATCCTGGCCCGCGAGTGCCTCGTTGACAAGCTCCTGCTCCTCGGCGGCGCCGGTCGTGAGCACACGCACGCTTGAGCCCGGGTGCTCGTCCAAAAACGCGAGGCAATCTGCCATGGTGTTGGCGACGATGCGCTTGGCGCCGCGACCCTTCTTGATGGCCTTGATCTCGCCCGACTGCCACTCCGGCGAAACGGCCAGGCGAATGTTGAGCATCTGCGTGAGCTGGCCGGCGAGCTTGGGCGCGCGGCCGTTCTTAACGAGGTTCTCGAGCGTGCGGGGAATCAGCAACAGGTGTGCGTCGGGCAGCGTCGCGCGGATCTGCGCCTCGGTCTCGTCCAAGTTGCGGCCGTCTTCGCGCATGGCCAGCGCGTACTCCACCAGCAGGCCCTCGGCGCCGGAGCCGGTGCGCGAGTCGATGCAGCGCACGTCCAGCTCGTGCGTTTCGGCCGTCAAACTGGCGTTGGCATAGCAGGCGGACCACTCGCTGCACAGCGAGATAAAGATGGCGCTATCGTGGCCGTCGGCGCGCACGCGGTCAAAGAGTGCCTTGAACTCGCCGGCGCTCGGCTGCGAGGTGTGCGGCAACTCCTCGGAGCCAGCCATGCGGGCGACGTATTCCTCGGCGGTAATCTGCACCTGGTCGAGCAGGTCCTCGCCCTCGATAATCACATGTAGCGGAATCACGTAAATGCCGAGCTCTTGGGCGCGGGCGGGGGAGATGTCCGACGTGGAGTCGGTTATGATGGCAAAAGACATAATTGCACCTTTCGTTGGGGCGCGGCAGCGCCGCCTTCTGAGAGCAAAGTGCGACAAGTATAGTGGAGTCGTTCCACATTTATAGGTTCAATTGTTGAATAGTCAACAGTTTGAAGTGTCGGTGTGGAAATCGTCAACTGGGGAAGAGGGATGCCGATGGAGGCGCTGGAGATATGCAAGCGGCCGGTCGTGCTGTTTGATTTCGATGGCACGGTGGCAGATACGGGTCGAGCGGTGATGACCTCGACGCGCAAGACGTTGGCCGCGCGCGGGTTTTCGGAGGCGCAGATGGGTGACCTGCGTCGCATGATCGGGCCTCCGCTGTGGAAGAGCTTCCACGACTTTTACGGCTTTACGCGCGAGGAGTCGCTTGTGGTGGCCGATGAGTACCGTGCCTTTTTTGATGAGCTGGGACCGGAAGAGTATCCCGTGTTCGATGGAATCCCCGAGCTGCTCGATGGCCTTGTCGCGCAGGGGCATCGCTTGGCCGTGGCGACGTCACGCATGGAGGCAAAGTGCATTGACATGGTGGGCGAGCTGGGGCTTTCGCAGTTTGAGGCGGTGGTTGGCATGAATCCACCGCAGGGGCGCGAGACCAAGGCCGATTCGGTTCGCGACGCGTTGGCGGCCTTGGGTGCGGCCGCGGACGATGCCGTGATGATCGGCGATCGCTTTAACGATGTGGAGGGCGCGCACGCAATGGGCGTACCGTGCATTGGTATCTATTCGGGCGCGGCGGCGCCGGGCGAGCACGAGGCGGCGGGTGCCGATGCAGTGGTGCACTCGGTGGCCGAGCTTGCTAAACTTTTCACTATATAAGTACTTGATGCGAGGGGCGGGCGTACCTGTCGCTCATTGGTAAGGAGGCAGTCCATGAATCAGGTGGAGCAGAGCGTTGCCGAGTATGTTGACGAGGTCTGGGAAGATGTCGTTGCCGATATCGAGCAGCTGGTGAGCTATCCGTCCGTGGCCGTTGCTGCCGATGCGGAGCCCGGTGCGCCGTTTGGCCGCCCGGTCCGTGACGCGCTCGATTGCGCGCTCGGCATTGCGCAAAAGCTCGGCTATCAGACGAGCGACGACGAGGGCTTTGTGGGCATCGCCGATATCCCGGGTCGCGGCGACAAGCAGCTCGCGACCATCTGCCACGTGGACGTGGTGCCCGCCGGCCCCGGCTGGAACACCGACCCGTTTGCGATGGAGCGTCGCGAGGGTTGGCTGCTCGGCCGCGGCGTGATCGACGACAAGGGTCCGGCCGTGCTGTCGCTCTACGCCGGCGCCTACCTGCTCAAGCACGGCATCGTGCCGCGCTATACCTTCCGCGCGCTGCTGGGCTGCGATGAGGAAGTGAGCATGTCCGACGTTCACCATTATCTGGAGAATCACGCCAACCCCGACTTTCTGTTTACGCCCGATGCCGAGTTCCCGGTCTGCAATGCCGAGAAGGGCCAGTTTGGGGCGACGTTCGTGAGCCCCAAGATCGACGGCGGGCGCATCGTGTCGTGGAGCGGCTCCGAGGCGAGCAATGCCATTCCGTCGCAGTCTATCTGCGAGCTTGCGATTGCCGCCGATGAGCTGCCGGCGCCCGTTGAGAACGTCGACCGCCTGGAGATCACGGCGCTTGATAACGGGCATGCGCAGATTTTCGCCCACGGTATTGGCGGCCACGCTTCGATGCCTGAGGGCACCATCAACGCCGTCGGCCTGATCGTGTCGTATCTACGCGAGGCCGAGGACGCGTTTGGTGCACGCGATGAGCGCCTGCTGACGCCTGCCGAGCACGAGTTCGTCAAGTTCTTGGCCTTTGTGCATGCGGATGCCTATGGCCGCGGCCTGGGTATCGATGCGACGAGTCCGGCGTTTGGCCCGCTTACCTGCAACGCTGGCGTCATCCGCGTGGCGGATGACCATATTGAGCAGGTCATCGACGTGCGCTTCCCCGATAGCACCAGTGCCGATACCATCCGCGAGCAGCTCGAGCCGCTCGTGGGGCGCTTTGACGTGACGTGTCGCGTGGGTCATGCAAAGGTGCCGTTCTCAGTTTCGGCCGACGACCCGGCCGTGAAGGCGCTGATTGATACCTATAACGAGTTTACGGGCAAGCATGCCGAGCCCTTTGCCATGGGCGGTGGCACGTACGCGCGCAACTTTGCCCGCGCCGTGTCGTTTGGTCCCGAGGAGACCGGCCTGGAACTGCCCGCATGGGGCGGCCAGATGCACGGCCCCAACGAGTGCGCCAACGAGGAGCAGCTCAAGCAGGCGCTCAAGATCTATATTGTTGCGATCCTCCGTTTGAATGAATTAGAGCTTTAAGGTCTCGCGGTTTCCCAATCTTAGTTGCGGTGGAATAGTTCCTAGAATCGGCTGCCTGACAGCCAAACAGGAACTATTTCACCGCAACTTCTTTTTATCGGTGTAAAAGGTGGACCATGCCAACCGGCGGGATTGTTATTCGTTTGTAAAGGCCGTGCTGCGCTTGCGGTAAAGGTCTATCAATAGCCCGTAAGAAACCGCAGTTGGCGCGGGCACTGCCCGATCGAGGCCGTATCTTTCCAAACAGCAAAGCGGGCAGGGTGCCCGCGAGTCGCATGTATGAAAGGAAGATCATGCTCGATCAGGCTTATTCTCGTCGTCAGTTCCTCGGCCTCGCTGGTGGTCTTGCCAGCATCGTCGGTCTCGGTCTCGTTGGTTGCGGCGGCTCCGGCGCATCCGATGCCGCCGACAAGGGTAGCGCCGCTGCTGCCGAGTCCATCTCCGGCGAGGTGACTTACGACGGCGCCTCTTCGTTCCAGGCTCTCGTCGAGGCCGCTGCCGAGAAGTTCATGGACGCCAACCCCGATGTCTCCGTCTCCGGCTCGGGTAACGGTTCGGGCAAGGGCCTGACCGCTGTTGCCGCCGGCACCGTCACCATCGGCAACTCCGACGTCTTCGCCGAGACCAAGCTTGAGGCCGATCAGGTCAAGAACCTCGTCGACCACGAGGTCGCCGTCGTGGGCATGGGTCCCGTCGTCTCCAAGAACGTGACGGTCGACGACCTGTCCCTCGAGCAGCTCAAGGGCATCTTCTCTGGCCAGATCACCAACTGGAAGGAGGTCGGCGGCGACGACGCCACCATCGTCGTCCTCAACCGCAAGGCCGGCTCCGGCACCCGCGCCACCTTCGAGGCCGCCGTCTTTGGCGACGAGGCCGTCGACTTTAAGGGCGACGCCGAGCTCGACAAGTCCGGCGACGTCCAGACTCAGATGGGCAGCACCGATAACGCCGTCTCCTACCTCGACTTCTCGCACTTCGATGACTCCAAGTTCAACGCCATCAAGGTCGAGGGCGTCGAGCCCAAGAGCAAGAATGTCACTGATGACTCCTTCAAGATCTGGGCTACCGAGCACATGTACTGCTCCAAGGACGCCGACGAGGCCACCAAGGCCTTCCTGGAGTTCATGCTTTCCGACGACGTCCAGGGCAAGCTCGTCGAGGAGCAGGGCTTCATCCCCGTCTCTGCCATGAAGGTCGTCAAGGACGCCAGCGGCAAGGTCTCTGCTAAATAAGTAATCGCCCCGGAAAGGTTTGCAATGGCAAAACAGCTGCCAAAGCGCGACCTTGAGAACGTGGGCCTGGGCGTCACGGGCGCGTGCGTAGCGCTCGTGACGCCTGTCGTTGCCGCGCTCATCTTTATGGTCGCCCAAAAGGGCCTCTCGGCTTTTGTCAAGGACGGCGTCTCGGTCGTCGAGTTTTTCACCGGCACCAAGTGGGACCTGGCCAACACAGCCGAAAACGGCCTGCCCTATACCGGCGCCCTGCCCCTGATCGTCACCTCGTTTGCGGTCATGGTGCTCTCCACGCTTATCGCGCTGCCCATCGCCATCGGCTCTGCCATCTTTGCGGTCGAGATTAGCCCTAAGTTTGGCTCTAAGATCTTTCAGCCGCTCATTGAGCTTTTGACCGGCATCCCCTCGGTCGTCTTTGGCCTGATCGGTTTTCACGTGGTTGTCGGTCTTATGAAGAGCGTTTTCCACGTGAGCACGGGCCTGGGCATCTTGCCCGGCGCCATCGTGCTGGCGGTCATGACTCTGCCGACGATGACCACGCTTTCGGTCGATGGCCTGCGCGCCGTGCCCGACGGCTACCGCCAGGGCTCGCTCGCGCTGGGCTACACCCGCTGGCAGACCATCTGGCACGTGGTGCTCAAGTCCGCCATGCCGTCGCTCATGACCGCGGTTATCTTGGGCATGACCCGCGCCTTTGGCGAGACGCTCGCCGTGCGCATGGTCATCGGCGGCATCGAGGCCATGCCGACGTCGCTGCTGTCGCCGGCTTCGACCATCACCACCACGCTCACCACGTCCATGGCAGTCTATGCCGAGGGCTCGGCCCAAGACGATGTTCTGTGGGCGCTCGGCCTGCTGCTGATGGGCATGAGTCTCATCTTCATCCTGATCATCCACCTTATCGGCCGCAAGGGGGCGAAGGCTCGTGGCTAGCACGCGTATCCACATCGACGAGGCGAGGCTCGGGCGTGTCCAAAAGCAGGACCGCTTCGCCACGGGCGTGTTGACGGCGATCGTCGCCATCGTCATGCTCATCGTCGTCTCCATGGTGGCCTATATCCTGTTCGAGGGCATCTCGACGCTGTTCCAGCCGGGCTTTCTCACGGAGCCGTCGCGCGCCAACGGAACGCAGGGCGGCGTGCTCTACCAGCTGTTCGACTCGTTCTACCTGCTGCTGATCACCCTGATCATCTCGGTGCCCATCAGCCTGGGTGGCGCGGTCTTTTTGGTTGAGTACGCGCCGGACGGACCCATCCGCGACATCGCCTCCACCGCCATCGAGACGTTGTCCTCGCTGCCTTCCATCGTCGTCGGCATGTTCGGTTTTCTGGTGTTCTCGGTGCAGCTGGGCTGGAAGTACTCCATCATCTCCGGCGCCGTCGCGCTCACCATGTTCAACATCCCCATCCTGGTGCGCGTGATCCAGCGGGCGCTCGAGGACGTGCCGCAGGCCCAGCGCGATGCGTGCCTGGCCATGGGCCTCACTCGCTGGGAGGCCACACTGCACATCCTGATCCCCGAGGCCATGCCCGCCATCGTGACCGGCATCGTGCTTTCGGCCGGCCGCGTCTTTGGCGAGGCCGCAGCACTGCTTTTCACCTCGGGCATGAGCTCGCCGGTTCGCCTGAACTTCTTGAGCTTTAACCTGTCGAGCCCTACCTGCGCCTGGAACGTGTTCCGCCCCGGCGAGTCGCTCGCCGTGCATATCTACAAGATCTATGGCGAGGGCAGCCCCGAGGCCCAGCAGATCGTCTGGGGTACCGCTGCACTGCTGATGATTTGCGTGCTGCTGTTTAACGTAATCGCCCGCATTGTGGGCAAGCAACTGGCAAGGAAGATGACGGCCGAATGAGCGAGATGAATGCAATGCCCGCAACCGAGGCAGCCACGTCCGAGACCCAGGACTTCCTATCGAGCGTGGGGGAGAGCGAGAAGCGCGTGCGCGTGAGCGGCAAGGCCGTGAGCGACGAGGTCGTGCTCTCCACCAAGGACGTCAACGTGTACTATGGCGACCACCATGCGCTGCACAATACGTCGCTCGACTTTCACAAGGGCGAGATCACGGCGCTCATCGGGCCTTCGGGCTGCGGTAAGTCGACCTTCTTGCGTAGCCTCAACCTCATGAATCGCGAGATTCGCGGCTGCCGCGTGGAGGGCGAGATCAACTACCGCGGGCGCAACGTGAACACCAAGGCCGAGAACACTTACGAGCTGCGTCGCTCCATTGGCATGGTGTTTCAGCAGCCTAACCCGTTCCGCAAGTCCATTCGCGACAACATCACGTTTGCGCCCAAGCGCCACGGCATCACCGACCGTGACGAGCTCGACCGCATGGTCGAGGAAAGCCTGCGCGGCGCGGCGCTGTGGGACGAGGTCAAGGACAAGCTCGACAAGAGCGCCTACGCGCTTTCGGGCGGCCAGCAGCAGCGTCTGTGCATTGCGCGCACGCTGGCGCTCAACCCCGACGTGATCCTGTTTGACGAGCCCTGCTCGGCGCTCGACCCCATCTCGACGCTGGCGATCGAGGACCTCATGTCGTCGATCGTTGCCGACCGCGCCATCGTCATCGTGACGCACAACATGGAGCAGGCGTCGCGCGTGTCCAACCGCACGGCGTTCTTCTACATGGGCGATATGGTCGAGTACGACGAGACCGACGAGATTTTCCAACGGCCCAAGGATAAGCGGCTGAATGATTACCTCACCGGCATGTTCTCCTAGTCCGGGACATGCTTGAGGCCCGCGGCGGCCACGGTTGCCGCGGGACTGATTGGAGAGGCGGGTCATCTCTTTTGGGAGATGGCCCGCCTTTTGCTCTGCGACCGAAACGACCACCACAAAGGGGACAGGCGCCTTCGTGGTGGTTTGGGGTGGGGCTCGCTGCTATCATGGACAACGTTGAATTTCTACGAAGGAGCAGGGCATATGGCGATTCTTTTGGGATGCGATTCCGTCAGCCTAGAGTTTCCCACCAAGCATATTTTCGATAGCGTGACGCTCGGCGTGGGCGAGGGCGACCGTATTGGTATCGTTGGCAAAAACGGCGACGGCAAGTCGACGCTGCTGAGCGTGCTCGCCGGCACGTTGGAGCCCGACGACGGCCGCGTGACGCATCGCCGCGACACGACGATCGGATTGCTCGGCCAAAAGGACAACCTGGTCGATACCGACACCGTGCATCATGCCATCGTCGGTGACACGCCCGAGTACGAGTGGGCCTCGAGCCCCCGTACGCGCCAGATTCTGGCCGGTCTTATTAGTGATGTGCCCTGGGAGGGCACGGTGGGCGAGCTTTCGGGCGGTCAGCGCCGTCGCGTGGACCTCGCGCGCCTGCTGATCGGCGACTACGACGTGCTTATGCTCGACGAGCCTACCAACCACCTGGACATGCGTACCATCAACTGGCTCGCGCGCCACTTAAAGGCCCGCTGGCAGCGCGGCCAGGGCGCCATGCTCGTGGTCACGCACGATCGCTGGTTCTTGGACGAGGTCTGCACCAGTATGTGGGAGGTCCACGACGGCCAGGTCGACCCCTTCGAGGGCGGTTACTCGGCATACATCCTACAGCGCGTGGAGCGCGACCGCATGGCCGCCGTTACCGAGGAGCGCCGTCGCAACATGGCGCGCAAGGAGCTCGCGTGGCTGAGCCGCGGTGCCCAGGCTCGTTCCACCAAGCCCAAGTTTCGCGTGGATGCCGCTCGCGAGCTGATCGCCGACGTGCCGCCCGTGCGTGACGAGCTGGAGCTCAAGCGCCTGGCCGTGAGCCGCTTGGGCAAGCAGGTTATCGATGTGGTCGACGTGGATGCCGGCTATGCCGATACCGATGGCGCGCCCAAGCAGGTGCTCTCTGACGTGACCTGGCTCATCGGTGCGGGCGACCGCTATGGTCTTTTGGGCGAAAACGGCGCCGGCAAGTCGACCTTGCTCGATGTGATCCAGGGCAAGATTGAACCCATGCGCGGCCGTGTGAAGATTGGCCAGACGGTGCGCTTTGGCGTGCTGTCGCAGCAGCTCGAGGAGCTCGAACCCTACATGGGTGACACGATCCGCGAGGTGCTCAGCAACTATAAGAAGTACTACGTCATCGACGGTAAGGAGACTTCACCCGAGAAGCTCTGCGAGCGTCTGGGCTTTACGACGCAGCAGCTCTGGAGCCGCATCGGCGATCTTTCGGGCGGCCAGCGCCGTCGCCTGTCGCTGTTGCTGACGATTCTGGACGAGCCCAACGTGCTCATCCTGGACGAGCCGGGCAACGACCTGGATACCGACATGCTCGCGATTGTCGAGGACCTGCTGGACGGCTGGCCCGGCACGCTGATCCTGGTGACGCACGATCGCTTTTTGATGGAGCGCGTGACCGACCAACAGTGGGCACTGCTCGACGGCCACCTGACGCATATGCCCGGTGGCGTGGACCAGTACCTTCGCCTGTGCAACGCTACCGCCGAGGGCGAGCCCGTGGGCGCGCCGAGCGCCAAGACCGGCACGTTTGACACCGGTGCCGCGGCAGCTGTGGCCGAAAAGCCCAAGTCGAGCGGTCAGCCCAACGGCCTGTCCAACGCCGAGCGTCAGAAGCTCCGCCGCGAGGTGAGCTCGCTCGAGCGCAAGATGGAGACGCAGCGCGCCCGCGTTGAGGAGGCCGAGGCAGCAATGGCCCAGGTCGATCCCACCAACTACACGGCGCTCGGCGAGCAGCAGGCAAAGATCGACGAGGCTCACGCCGCCATGGACGAGCTGGAGATGGCGTGGCTCGAGGCGAGCGAAAAGCTCGAGGGCGAGGAGTAGGCGAGGATGATCAAAGCCGCGTTTTTCGATATCGACGGTACTCTGCTGAGCTTTAAGACCCACCGTATTCCGGCGTCGGCGCAGCAGGTGCTCGACAGCTTTCGCGCGCAGGGGATTGCGTGCGTGATCGCCACGGGCCGTCCGACCTACCAGATGCCGGACTGGCTGTTCGACCTGGGCTGGGATGCGTACATTACGCTCTCGGGTCAGCACTGTTTTGATGCCGAGGGCGTTTATCGCAGCTGCCCGATCGATTCGGACGACGTCGCGGTGATTGTGGACCAGGTGGCGCAGGGGCGCTATGACTCGCTGTGCATGCAGGGCGAGAACTCGTTTGTGAACCGCCTGTCCGAGCGCGTGGTGACGGCTGGCAGCAACGCGGGAATCGTCTACCACGAGGAGCCGTTTGAGCACGCCTTTGACGCACCGGTCTACCAGTTCTGCGCCTTTGTGGACCCGGCCGACGAACATATCGTGACCGACGCCGTGTCGCATTCGCTCACCACGCGCTGGTGCGACCTGTTCTGCGACATTATTCCCGCTAACGGCGGCAAGGACCTGGGCGTGGCGGCGACGTTCGAGCGGCTTGGTATCGACGCGAGCGAGGCGATTGCCTTTGGTGACGGCGAGAACGACCTGTCGATGTTTGCCGCCGTGGGCACGAGCGTGGCCATGGGCAACGCACAGGACACGGTGAAAGCTGCGGCGACCTATGTGACGACCGCCGTGGACGACGACGGCATCTACAACGCTGCGAAGCACTTTGGATTGATGTAACTGCGGGCCGTCACCCGGCGCCTGGGGACACTCCTTGCGGGGCGTCCCCATTTTGTTTTCGTCCCGCACGTTTTGTGAAACACGGCTAACTTTTAGACAAAGTAGTAAGACATGGGCAACTTTTGCGGTAAAGTTAGCCGTGGAAAGTATCCAAAGGCTAACTAGCAATCATCGCGAAAGGCGGCCCATGGCCCTACGTGAATCCGGAGAAGACTATCTCGAATCGATCTACGTTCTGTCGGAACGTCAGGGCATCGTGCGCTCGATCGACGTTGCGGAGTACCTCGGCGTAACCAAGGCGAGCGTTTCCAAGGCCATGGCGACGCTGGAAAGCAACGGCTATGTCGAAATGGGCAAACGAGATGTTCATCTGACAGAGCGCGGTCTGGAGGTCGCGCGCCAAATGTGGGAGCGCCACTGCTTTTTCGTGGGGCTTTTGGAGGATGCAGGCGTATCGGCCGAGGTGGCGTCGCAAGAGGGCTGCCACATGGAGCACTGCCTGAGCGAGGAAAGCTTTGAGAAGCTAAGATCGATGCTGGGGCGGGACGGTGCTTCGGCGTCAGCAATGACCGACTAGCACTCCCGCAGCGGCGCGCCTCCCGCGCCGGAACGGTGCGGGACAGCGACCGAGACGAGTGGTCCCACCAACTAAGTCCAACTCAGACAAGGAACCCCACCAGCAAGCGATGCCCAAGAACCGCCAGCTGTGTCAACGCAGGTCGGGGCCGGGCTTGGTTTTGAAAACACTCCGCAGCGCGAGGCCCGTCTTTCCGTTGCTTCGCAGGAGCAGGAAAGACGGGCCTCATGCGCGAGGACGTTTTCAAAACCAAGCCCGGCCCCGACCGGACAGACCACAAACGCTACAGGTTCTTGACACCCATCGCGCGCATGGCGTTCAGGATGGCGATGATCGCCACGCCTACGTCGCCGAACACGGCAAGCCACATGTTGGCGATGCCCAGCGCTGCCAGCACAAGGATCAGCGGCTTAACGCCCAGCGCAAAGATGATGTTCTGCCAGACGATCGTCATGGTCTTGCGTGCCACGCGGATCGCGCGGGAAATGTTGGACGGCTTGTCGTCCATGAGCACGACATCGGCGGCCTCGATCGCAGCGTCAGAACCCATAGCGCCCATGGCAATGCCCACATCGGCGCGCGTAAGCACGGGCGCATCGTTGATGCCGTCGCCCACAAAGGCGAGCTTGCCCTTGCCACTCTCGGTTGCAAGCAGCGCCTCGACGCGCTCGACCTTATCGCCCGGCAGCAGCTGCGCGTGGAACTCGTCGAGACTGAGTTGCTTGGCCACAGACGCCGCAACCTCCTCGCGGTCGCCCGTGAGCATGACGGTGCGCTTGACACCGGCGGCGTGCAGGTCGCGAATCGTTTGCTCAGCATCGGCCTTGACGGTGTCTGCAATCACGATGTGGCCGGCGTACACGCCGTCAACGAGCACATGCAGAATCGTTCCGACGACCTCGCAATCGGGCGCTTCGACTCCGGCCGCGGCGAGCAGCTTTGCGTTGCCAACGACGACGTGCTTGCCGGCGATGGTTGCCGTCACGCCATGGCCCGCGTCGTTGGTGGAGTCGCTTACGCGCTTGGGGTCGACCTCGCCCTGGTAGGCGACACGTACGGACTGCGCGATGGGGTGATCGGAGAACGACTCAGCAAGGGCTGCGACTTCGAGCAACGACTGCTCGGTATAGCCG
>UQIS01000002.1 GCA_900541245.1 uncultured Collinsella sp. | reverse complement strand
GAGGGTGAGGGGGGTGAAGTCGTAACAAGGTAGCCGTACCGGAAGGTGCGGCTGGATCACCTCCTTTCTAGGGAGATAAATCTTCTAGAGAGATCAGCTTAACTCGAATAGAGGGCAGGAGCCCGTCCGGTGGATGTCGCCCGCGATGGAGTCCCCGCAGCACCCGGTCCCCGGGGTCGCACCCGCGTACCTTGAGAGCCGCATAGCGATAGGAGAGAGATGGAAGAGTATCCTCTTCCAGACTCGATTCTTTTCTGCGATTAAAACAGAGAATGATAGCAATCATTCATCCGATCCAAACAAGAAGAATTCACTTATATATGAGTGAGGAGCATCTGATCGCGAGCACAGTGAAACAGACTGTGCCGCGGTATGAGATACCCGAATTGCGACATACGAGCGCTATTCATGATATCGATTAATTAACTTAATTAGCGACACGTGGATATCCCGCGGGCCCGATGCGGTCCCGCAAGATACCACGGGCGCACGGCGGATGCCTTGGCACAGGGAGCCGATGAAGGACGCGGCAAGCTGCGATAATCCCCGGCGAGGAGCACACATCCTTCGACCCGGGGGTCTCCGAATGGGCGAACCCATGCACAGCAGTGTGCATATCCCCACCCCGAACACATAGGGGCGGGGAGGACAACCCGGGGAACTGAAACATCTAAGTACCCGGAGGAGAGGAAATCAATCTCGAGACTCCCCGAGTAGCGGCGAGCGAAAGGGGACCGATGGCCAAACCGTCGAGCGGGCATACCCGGCAGGGGTTCCGCCGACGGGGTTGCAGGGCCGCGCATCCGGGGGCTGCCGCCCCCGGGCGCAGGTCCGGCTGGGGAGCGGAACGGCATGGGAGGGCCGGCCGCAGCGGGTGACAGCCCCGTACGCGAACCCAGACCGGACGGCGCGACGCGGTCCCTGAGTAGGGCCGGGCACGTGAAACCCGGTCCGAACCTGGGTGGACCACCATCCAAGCCTGAGTACTACCCTGTGACCGATAGCGCACCAGTACCGTGAGGGAAAGGTGAAAAGCACCCCGGGAGGGGAGTGAAACAGTACCTGAAACCGTGCGCCCACGAGCAGTCGGAGCACCCTTTACGGGTGTGACGGCGTGCCTTTTGTAGAATGAGCCAGCGAGTCGCTGGCGCGGGGCGAGGTTAACCGAAAGGGAGCCGAAGCGAAAGCGAGCCTTAACAGGGCGACTTGAGTCCCGCGCCGCGGACGCGAAGCCGGGTGAGCTATCCGTGGGCAGGCTGAAGCGGGGGTAAGACCCCGTGGAGGGCCGAACGCACGTCGGTTGAAAACGGCGGCGATGACCTGCGGATAGGGGTGAAAGGCCAATCAAACCCGGAGATATCTCGTTCTCCCCGAAATAGCTTTAGGGCTAGCGTCGCGCGTTCACCGCCGGAGGTAGAGCACCGGATGGACGAGGGGGCTTCGCCGCCTACCGAATCCAACCGAACTCCGAATGCCGGCGGCCCAGAGCGCGGCAGTCAGAGCATGTGGGCTAAGCTGTGTGCTCGAGAGGGAAACAGCCCGGACCGCCCGCTAAGGTCCCCAAGTTCCAGCCGAGTGGCAAAGGATGTGCGTCCGCCCAGACAACCAGGATGTTGGCTTAGAAGCAGCCATGCATTCAAAGAGTGCGTAACAGCTCACTGGTCGAGTGGACATGCGCCGACAATACACGGGGCTAAGCTGGACACCGAAGCGGCGGGATTTTGATTTACAGAATCGGTAGGGGAGCTTCCCATGGGCGGAGAAGCCGGAGGGCGACCGACGGTGGAGCGCATGGGAGTGAGAATGCTGGCATGAGTAGCGAGAGACGAGAGAGTAACTCGTCCGCCGTGAACCCGAGGTTTCCTGGGCAAGGCTAATCCTCCCAGGGTCAGTCGGGGGCTAAGGCGAGGCCGGTAGGCGTAGCCGACGCGCAGCAGGCAGACATTCCTGCACCGCGCACGCGGCGCTACGACCGACGGGGCGACGGATGGGGGTGGCTCGGCGGGGTTCTGGACGTCCCCGTGATGGAGCGCGGCCCGCGGACCAGGGAAATCCGGTCCGCATTGAGGGCGAGGCTCCGGACGAAGCACTTAAGCGAAGCGAGTGAGCCCGAGGTCCCTAGAAAAACCCCTAGGCAGGCGCGTGCGCGCCCGTACCGCAAACCGACACAGGTGGGTGGGTAGAACATACCGAGGCGATCGGGTCAACCATGGTCAAGGAACTCGGCACAATGGCCCCGTAACTTCGGGAGAAGGGGTGCCCGCGCGTACGTGAACGGACTTGCTCCGGGAGCGGAGGCGGGCCGCAGTGGAGAGGCCCAAGCGACTGTTTACCAAAAACACAGGACTCTGCAGAAGCCGCAAGGCGACGTATAGGGTCTGACGCCTGCCCGGTGCCGGAAGGTCACGCGGAGGAGTTAGCCATTTCGGCGAAGCCCCGAAGCCAAGCCCCGGTAAACGGCGGCCGTAACTATAACGGTCCTAAGGTAGCGAAATTCCTTGTCGGGTAAGTTCCGACCTGCACGAAAGGCGCAACGACTTGGGCGCTGTCTCGACCATGGACCCGGTGAAATTGCACTGGTCGTGAAGATGCGACTTACCCGCGGAAGGACGGAAAGACCCCGTGAACCTTCACTGCAGCTTGGCATTGGCCGCTGGTCCCGCGTGTAGAGGATAGGCAGGAGGCATCGATCCGGAGGCGCCAGCCCCCGGGGAGCCGCCCTTGGAATACTGCCCTCGCGCGACCGGCGTCCTAACCCGAGGCCGTCAACCGGCTCGGGGACCGTGCCAGGCGGGCAGTTTGACTGGGGCGGTCGCCTCCTAAAGGGTAACGGAGGCGCGCGAAGGTCCGCTCGGGACGGTCGGCAACCGTCCTTTTGAATGCAAGAGTACAAGCGGGCTTGACTGCGAGGCCCACAAGCCGAGCAGGTGCGAAAGCAGGCTCTAGTGATCCGGCGGCCCCGAGTGGGTGGGCCGTCGCTCAACGGATAAAAGGTACTCCGGGGATAACAGGCTGATCTTGCCCAAGAGTCCACATCGACGGCAAGGTTTGGCACCTCGATGTCGGCTCATCGCATCCTGGGGCTGGAGCAGGTCCCAAGGGTACGGCTGTTCGCCGTTTAAAGCGGTACGCGAGCTGGGTTCAGAACGTCGTGAGACAGTTCGGTCCCTATCCTCCGTGGGCGCAGGAGAATCGATGGAGGCTGCCCCCAGTACGAGAGGACCGGGGTGGACGCACCTCCGGTGAACCGGTTGTCGACCAACGGCACGGCCGGGTAGCCGCGTGCGGCGCGGATAACCGCTGAAGGCATCTAAGCGGGAAGCCGTTCCAGGGATTAGTTCTCCTTCCGGTAAGGGCCCAGGTAGACTACCTGGTCGATAGACGGCAGGTGCAAGGACGGCGACGTCCTCAGCCGAGCCGCACTAATCGCCCGAGCTCTTCCGGAACCGCACCTCGCGGCCCGCGGGACCCAGCGCTCATGCGCGGTCCGGGCACGAGGATGCCCCCGAGTCACCTCCCCTATGCGCCATGCGGCCCCCAGGGCACGTGAGAGAGACACCGGACACCGTAACGGTGGGCGCCGCCCACCGGTCAGCGGCCAGAGCATGGGGGGCACGCCCGGTCCCGTTCCGAACCCGGAAGCTAAGCCCCATCGCGCCGAGAGTACTGCGGGGTCAGCCCGTGGGAGGCCAGGGCGCCGCTGACCGGTGGACGGCACCGAGCCGTACGCTTGAACTGAGAAGGGGGAGGCCTCGCGGCCTCCCCCTTTTTTGCGTTGTATACACGTTGTACTTTGGGACCTAGTTCCCCCGTATGCGCTCTTACTGTTTGGCTGTATTTTGAGTCCTTCTAGTGTATTTGAGCGATAATTACTCGCATTGGCGTTAGGGAGGGCTTGATGTTTACCGTATTTGTCTTGGGCAATATTGCTTCGGGTAAGTCGACTGCCTGCCGCTATTTCGAATCTCGTGGCGCTATGCTAATCGATCTGGATGAGCTTGCAAAATCGCTGTATGTGCCGGGCTCTGATATCGTCAATGCACTCGCGGATGAATTCGGTTGGGACATTTTGGATGAGGAAGGCGGCATTCGCCGCAGCATCCTCGCTTCTCGAGCTTTCGCTTCTCCTGATTCGGTCGCACGGCTCAATGGCATCGTGCATCCCGTTCTGATTGAACAGCTTTCGCTTAGGATTCTCGATCCGGTTTGTTGTACGGTTTCATCTCCCCGTTATCCCTTTGCGGTGGTCGAGGTTTCTGCTCCGACTGGTTTTGAGGATGCATTTGGCTTGGCTGATGAAATTCTGGTCATTAGCGCCCCTTTGTCAGTTCGTCGCGAGCGCGCTATTCAACGTGGCATGGAGCCATCTGATTTCGATGCCCGTTCTGCTTGCCAGCCCGATGAGTCTGCGCTGTGCAATCTCGCTACAACGGTGATTGATAATTCGGCAGCCGATAATTCGCTCTTTGAGCAGCTTGACTCATGGCTTGCATTCCACGGGTTTATAGATACTCCGGATAAGGAGGAGGCCGATGCCTAAGGCACGTTTCTTTACGTGGTATCGCGTGGCGCCACTTGCCGTTGTGTTCGTCTTCGGCCTTATTTCGCTCGTCTACTCGTGTGCCCCTGCCGCTTTCTTTAAGCCGCTGTATCCGATTGACTGCGAGGTGTATGTAAAGCAATCCAGTATTTCGCATAATCTGGATCCGTATCTGGTGTGCGCTGTCATTAAGTCGGAATCGAATTGGGATCCCGAGGCCGAGTCGAATCAGGGTGCTCAGGGATTGATGCAGCTGATGCCCGAGACTGCCCAGGATATGATCGCCAAGGGCCTTGTCGACGGAGGGGAGTATTCGGCCGACAATCTTAACGATCCGGCTACGAATATCGAGTTTGGCTGCGCATACCTCTCGTATCTTCTCGCCTATTTCAACGGGTCGACGGATAGTGCCATCGCCGCCTATAACGCCGGTATGGGCAATGTCGACGGATGGGCGCAGCAGAACACGTCACTCCATAATGCGATTACCTTCCCTGAAACTCAGGCTTATCTGATTCGCGTCTATAATGCCTGGGTTCGATATAAGACTCTCTCTCCCGATCGGTTCGTATAGGACTAAGCCCACCGCCCGCGTATACTGCAGATGTATGAGTTAGGAGTATCCATGGCGGAATTTGAAGTAGAACGCGTTGGTGGTGAACTTAAGCGCTTTGGCGTTGAGGGCGCTGATGTGCCGTTTAAGGTCGTGTCTCCATACGAGCCCGCTGGTTCCCAGCCTAAGGCCATTGAGTCACTTGTGCGGGGCGTGAGGGACGGAGACCGCTATCAGGTTTTGCTGGGTGTGACTGGTTCGGGTAAGACTTTTACGATGGCCAAAACCATTGAGGCCTTGGGTAAGCCGACCCTTGTCATGGCTCCGAATAAAACGCTCGCCGCTCAGCTTGCGAGCGAGCTCAAAGAGTTCTTTCCCAATAATGCTGTGGTCTACTTCGTCTCGTACTACGACTACTATCAGCCCGAGGCGTATGTGCCGCAAAGCGATACATATATCGAGAAAGACTCCTCGATTAACGAAGAGGTCGAGATGCTGCGCCATCAGGCGACCGCGTCACTGCTCTCTCGACGTGATGTGATCGTTGTCGCATCGGTCTCGTGTATCTATGGCATTGGCTCTCCTGAGGACTATGCGGGTCTGGCTCCAAACGTCGACAAGAAGGTGCCGCTCGAGCGCGATGACTTTATCCATGCGCTTATCGACATTCAATATGATCGCAATGACTATGACCTGGCACGTGGCACGTTCCGCGTGCGCGGCGATGTTGTTGACGTGTATCCGCCTTATGCCGAGCATCCGTTGCGGTTTGAGTTCTTTGGCGATGAGGTCGAGCTGATTGCCGAGATCGATGAGGTCACCGGTGAGATGCTTCGTGAGTACGAGGCCATTCCCGTATGGCCGGCATCGCACTACGTGACCGAGAAGCCGAAGGTCAAGGCGGCTCTGAAATCGATCAGCGAAGAGTGCGAGAAGCGCGTGGCGGAGCTCAAGGCGACCGACAAGTTGCTCGAGGCGCAGCGTCTGCAGCAGCGTACCGATTATGATCTTGAGATGCTCGAGACGATGGGCTTTTGCAACGGCATCGAGAACTACTCGCGTCATCTGGACGGTCGCAAGCCGGGTGAGCCGCCGTTTACCCTAATCGATTACTTTCCCAAGGATATGCTCTGCATCATCGATGAGAGCCATGTGACGGTGCCGCAGATTCGCGGCATGCACGAAGGTGACCGCTCGCGTAAGGTGACGCTGGTGGAACACGGTTTTCGCCTGCCCTCGGCGCTCGATAACCGCCCGCTTCGTTTCGATGAGTTTGAGGCAAGGATACCCCAGTTTATCTATGTTTCGGCCACGCCGGGCGATTACGAGCTGCGGGTGAGCCAAAACGACGTGGAGCAGATCATTCGTCCGACCGGCCTGCTCGATCCCAAGATCGACGTTCGTCCGGTCCGAGGCCAGATTGACGATCTTGAGGACGAGATTCGCGAGCGCGTTGCCCGCAAAGAGCGCGTGCTGGTGACCACGTTGACCAAACGCATGGCCGAGGACCTGACCGACCATCTGCTTGATGCGGGCATTAAGGTCAATTACATGCACTCTGATACGGCGACAATGGACCGTGTCGAGATCCTGCGAACGCTGCGCGAGGGCAAGATCGATGTTCTCGTTGGCATCAACCTGCTTCGCGAGGGCTTGGATCTTCCCGAGGTCTCACTGGTGGCAATTCTCGATGCCGATAAGGAAGGCTTCTTGCGCAACCGCCGTTCGCTGATTCAGACGATTGGCCGTGCGGCCCGTAACGCCGATGGCGAAGTCATCATGTATGCAGACGTTGTGACCGATTCGATGAAAGAGGCCATCGAGGAGACGCAGCGCCGTCGCGAGATTCAGATGGCATATAACGAAGAACATGGCATTGTGCCCAAGACAGTGCGCAAGGCCATCAACGACATCTCAAGTTTTATTGCCGAGGCCGAAAAAACCGTGGGTTCCAAGGGGCGCTCGAAGGGCGACTCTCTTGGCCATGGCGCATTCTATACGCCCGATGAGTCGGGCGAGGGCGGCGTGCCGGAAACGGTGGCGCCCGAGCAGACACTTGCGGAGCAGTTGGAAGAACTGCCGCATGACGAGCTTGTGCGGATTGTCGAATCCATGGAAGAGGATATGCGTAACGCTTCTGCCGCCATGGACTTTGAGGAGGCGGCGCGCCTGCGCGATGCCGTCGTTCAGATTCGGGCGATGCTCGAGGGCGCGTCTGAGGACGAGACGATCGAGCGCTTACGTTCACAGGCCCGCAAGGGTTCCACTTTCGCATCGGGCAGAAAACGCCAGGGCGCACGGTTTAAGAAATAGCGAACAGGCCCCGAGTTCCCTGTGGAGCTCGGGGCCTGTGTCTTTTGCGCACTGGAATTCGTGCGTTAGAGGTCTGCAATCAGGGCTTCGGCACAACGGATGCCGTCGGTGGCCGCGCTCATGATGCCGCCAGCATAGCCAGCTCCCTCACCACAAGGGTAGAGACCCGGGGTCGACACGGCATGGCACGTTCGGTCTCGGGTGACAGTGACAGGTGAGCTCGAACGAGTCTCCACGCCGGTAAGAACGGCATCGGGGCGGTCGTAGCCTCGTAGCTTTTTTCCGAGTAGGGGAAGTCCCAAGCGGAGCGACTCGACGATATACTGCGGCAGGGCTTCGTCAATTGCCGTCCAGGTCACACCGAGCGGATAGGTGGGCTTTACCTTTCCGGGCGCCTTGCTGGCGCGTCCTGCGAGGAAATCTCCGACGAGTTGTGCCGGTGCGTTCCAGTTGGAACCGCCTAGGCGATAGGCGGCCGCCTCGCAGGCGCGCTGGAGCTCGATGCCGGCGAGCGGGTCATCGTTGGGAAGGTCCTCAGGCGTGACGTTAACGAGCAGGGCGGCGTTTGCGTTGCGTCCGTCGCGGGCATTGAGGCTGGCGCCGTTGACGCACAGGTGGCCCTGCTCGGAAGAGGCGGCGACAACCTGCCCGCCGGGGCACATGCAAAACGAGAACACGCTGCGGCCGTTGGGAAGATGGGCGACGAGCTTGTAGGGGGCTGCTCCGAGGGCAGGATGTCCCGCCAAGGCTCCATATTGGGCTCGGTCGATGTCGCGCTGCGGATGCTCGATGCGAACGCCCATGGCAAAGGTCTTTTGTGCGAGGGCCACGTTGTGGTCCTTAAGGAGCTCAAAAATATCGCGAGCAGAATGCCCGCAGGCGAGGATGAGGTGCTTTGTCTCGATTGGCTCGTAAGCGGCGTCTTGGGACGATTGGACATCAATACCGGTGATGGCGCCAGACGCGTCGATGTGAATGTCGACGAGCTTTGTTCGATAACGGACGATACCTCCGAGCTGCTCGATGCGCTGGGATATAGCGGTGACAACCGTGGGAAGGATGTCGGAGCCAATGTGCGGCTTGGCATCCCACAGAATATCGCGGGGCGCACCCGCCTCGACGAAGGTTTCGAGGATAAGGCGATGGGCGGGATTTTTTGTTCCCGTATTGAGCTTGCCGTCCGAGAAGGTCCCCGCGCCGCCCAGACCAAACTGGATATTACTCTCGGGGTCGAGGATGCGCTCCTTTAGAAAGAGGTCGATCGCATGCGAGCGGCGAAATGCCGGGTCGCCGCGCTCGATGAGCAAGGGCTTAAGACCTGCTTTGGCGAGCGTTAGCGCGGCGAAAAGGCCAGCGCATCCGGCGCCGACAACGACAGGGCGTTCTTGAGGTGCGTCGGAGACGGGGGAGGGGAATGAAGGCTCATCGTCTTCTATCGCGCGTACGCGCGAGCGGTCACGCTCGGCAACGCTGTCGACCGCTTCTCGCTCGAGGTGGGGACTAGTCAGCTCAACACGAAAACTCAGGATAAAATGGACGTCTCGTTTTTTGCGAGCGTCGATTGACTTGCGGTGGAGGTCGATGGACTTGATCTCGGAGTCCTTGCAACGTAGGATGCGCTTGGCGACTCGCTTGCCAACAATGAGGCAGGCATTTTCATCGCGGGCTTCATCGAGCGACGCGTTGACTTGGGTGATTTCGATCATCGAGGTCTCCTTAGAGGCAAGAAAGAGGCCGTCCGGTATCCCAGACGGCCCGAATGCGTTTTTGATTATAGACTGCGCGGCTACAAGCTGCTTGCAGCGCGAATGCCCGAGAGCCAGGCCCACGCAAGGTTAAAGCCTCCGCAATCGGCGTCGATGTCGAGCGCTTCGCCGCAGACGTAAAGCGGGGCGTCGACAACGCAGCGCGTGCGTAGACTGGGTGTTGAGATGCTCTCGACAGATACACCACCACGCGTGACCTGCGCCGAGCGCTCCTCGGCTGTACCCTCGACGAGCAACTTAAAGTGCTTGAGAATCGAGACCAGGTGGATGACATCGTTGGAGCCTGGATGGCACTGCTCAAACGCTGTGCAGACGACGCAGGAGAGTTGCGGGGCGAGCATGCCGTCGAGCCAACGGGGATCGCGGGGCGAAAAGCCGCCGAGCAGCTTAACGCGCTGGTTAAGCATATCGAGCAGCTCGTCTTTAGAGAGGTCGGGGAAAACGTCGAGCAGGATCGTATCGCCGCGCTGGATACGACGGGAGAGGTTGAAGACAGCGACGCCCGAGATGCCGAAGGTTCGAAACAGCACTTCACCGTCTTCGTGCCAGAGCTCACTATGGTTGCGGGCGAGCGTCAAGCGGGCGCGGACGCGCAGACCATCCAACGTCTTGAGTGCCGCCCGATCGCCAGCGACCGTTGCCGATACGGGGCAGAGGATGGGGTGCAGCGAGGTGAGGGGGAGGCGAAACGTATCGGCGATACCGGTGGGGTTGCCGCCCGTGGCGATAATTACGGCATGTGCCTGCAGGGCCTCGTTCTTGCGAGGGACATCGGCGAGCGCTTTCCGAAGCGAGCGGAGCTCCGATTTTCGGTCGTCGTGCTTTTTTGCCTTGAGCACCCGCGCTGGACGGTCTATTTGGAGTGCCCAGCCTTCGGAAGCTTTGTGCGCCGAGGCAACGTTGGCTCCGCAGATTAAGGTGATACCTAGGCGGTCGCAAACGTTGAGAAGCGCATCGCGCACCGATTCAGCGCGAAGGGAGCGCGGGTACAGCCGGCCTTCCTCGGAGGTTGTCATGATACCCAGCGAGGAGAAGAAACCCATAAGCTCTTGTTCGGGCTGGGGGCCCATGACGGATTCGACGAATGCGGGGTGGTTATACCGCTGAGGATCAATCGATTCGTTGGAGAGGTTGCAGCGGCCGTTACCGGTCGCAAGGAGCTTAAGGCCACAGGCGACATCGCGCTCAACGATGCAGACGCTTTTGCCAGCGCGTGCGGCCGTAATGGCAGCGGCGAGGCCTGAAGCCCCGCCGCCGATTACCAGGACGTCATAGAAGGCGCTCGCGTTCACTTAGGCCTCGTCGGTCTCGTGCGGGGTAACGGCCTCGACGGCAGAGACTGCCTTGGGCAACATGCCATCGGGCAGCGCGGTCTCGACCTCGCCCTTATCGCAGGCCTCGGCGAGTGCCGGATTAATGGGAAGCTGGCCCAAGATGTCGAGGTTATAGCGATCTGCGACCTCGGGGAGCTTGCTCTTGCCAAAGACCTCAATCTTCTTGCCGCAGTCGGGGCACTCAATATAGCTCATGTTCTCGACAATGCCCAGAATGGGGACGTTCATCTTCTCGGCCATGTTGACCGCCTTGGCGACGATCATCGAGACCAGATCCTGCGGGCTCGTGACGATGACGATGCCGTCAACGGGCAACGACTGGAAGACGGTGAGCGCGACGTCGCCTGTTCCCGGAGGCATGTCGACCAGCAGGTAGTCGATGGGGCCCCACGAGGTCTCGCTCCAGAACTGCCTAATGGCGCCTGCGATGACCGGACCGCGCCAAAGGACGGGGTCGGTCTCGTTTTGGAGCAGCAGGTTGGAGCTCATGACCTTGACGCCGTGCTCGGAGATTTCGGGCAGCATAAGGTTGCCAAGGGCATGGACGTGGCGTCCGCTCATACCGAACATCTTGGGGATGGAGGGACCGGTGATGTCGGCATCGAGAACGCCGACCTTGTGGCCGTGACGGGCAAGCTCGGTGGCGATGGCACCGGTGACAAACGACTTGCCGACACCGCCCTTGCCGGAAAGCACGGCGATGACGCGTTTGACCTCGGACAGCGTGTTCTCCTCAAATTGCGACGGCGACGTTTGTCCGCCGGCGGCCTGTGCGTGCTCGCAACCCATGTATGACTCCTTTGTATATGTTGGGGCCGGGGCCCCGTGATGTGACACGAGCGTCATTGTACCCTCGTTTGCGAGCGGGAGTCATTTGCGATGCATTTGGGCCGAGCGTGCTTGCAATACGATGGGTCCAAGCGAATGGGCGGGCTTACTGAACTTTGCTGGCAAACTCGAGGTATTGCATGCGCTGCAGCTTGTCGATCGTCGAGGCGTATGGGCTGTCTTCAGATTCCAAGTCGTAGCGCAGCCCGTCGGCACCAAGGTAGCCGGCGACATTGATGGTGGGCACATCTGACCTTGTTGCAAGCAGGGCCTTTTGATAGTCGGTGAGCGGGGCGCCGATCTTATTAAGGGTAATGGCTGCAATCTCGTTTGCCCCGACGGTGTCGTAGACGTTGAGCTCGGTATTGCCGGCGATTTCATAGTTAGCCCAGACGAAATAGGTCGACTGATAGACACGGAAAGCGTGGCTTGCCGTGTCTTCCTGAGGGTACAGCTCGTCGTTGAGAGTCGTTGCGGCGCTCGGCTGATGGTCGCCAAAAAAGACAAGGACAACCGGTCTGCCGATATTGCGGAGCTCGTTGATAAAGTACTCGAGGTCCCGGTCGGATGCGTTGATGCAGGGGAGATAGGTGTTGAGCGCGCTATTGGCGCCCTCGCTGGCTCCCTCGACCCAAAAGTTTGTCTGCTCTTCGGCGGGAACGGTGCCATAGTCGTAGCCGCCGTGATTTTGCATCGTGACGTCAAAGATGAACTGCGGTGCTTCGTCGGTTCTAAGCAGGTCGAGTATCTTGTCGTAGGTGGCGTAGTCGCATACGCCGGCATGGTAACAGGGCGCACCTTCGAAATCGCCGATTGAAAGAAAGTCTCCAAAGCCCAGCTGCTGATAGATTTTATCTCGATGGTAGTTGACGGGGTTTTGCGGGTGCATAGCGGTAGCGGTATACCCAAGCTCTTTAAGGTCCTTTGCCAGGCTGTTGACGCCATTCATCTGATACAGCTGATAGGGGATCTTGCCTAATCCGACAAAGGCCGTTGTCGCTCCGGTCAAAAATTCGAATTCGGAGTTTGCCGTTCCGCCACCGGTGACCGAAGCGAGCATGGTGCCGCGAACAAGCGTGTCGGGAAGCGAGTTGTAGAATGCGGGGCCGGTGTACCCGGCTGCCTGGAGCTGCTCAAAGCACGAAAGGTCGCTAAAACTCTCGTTCATGACGGCAACAATCGTCGGCTTGATTTCATTGAACTGGGCAACGGCCGCCGCGCGTTGCTCGCTCGAGCCATACGTGCTGTCGTAGGCGACGGCGAGCTCCTGCTCGATGCTCTGCGCCTCATCGGGCGTATAGTCTTCGGGCTTCTCAATGGGCAACTCGTTGACCATTTCGGTGAACGAAGTGATAAAACCCTGAGACGCATATGTGGTGATGGGCTGCCAACGGTCAAATCCAAAATTCAGCGCCTGCTCCAAGTCGATGCTGGAAAAGCCCGAGAGCCCCACAACGGTCACTAACAGAAAAGCACAGAGGTTAGCGGCGATTGCGGGGAAGACATGGGTGGGCGTACGGAGCTTTCGCGGACGGATAAGCGAAAGAAGCCCCAGGGAAATCTCCAGCAGGGCGAGAGAGGTTACGATTCCGGCGGTAAAGGTAAACTCGTATCCCTCGCTCACCTCCATTGCGGTGCCAAGGGCCAAGATATCGCTTGGCAGGATGGCTTCGCCTTTAAACGTTATGACGAAGTGCTCGGCAATGCCAAGGATGCAGCAGGCGACGGGCACGAGGGCCATGACGCCTCCATGACGCTGTCCCAGCAAATAAAGGGAGAGCAGAACCGTCGCGAGCAGCCCGACGGAAAACCCGAATGAGTTGGCGGGAATGCGATAGAACGTTTCGTTGCAGGCAATTTCGAGTGAAACGAACGAGAGCGCTGAAACAGCGGCGATGACAAGGATGTCACGGCAAATACAGGCAACCGTTCCCGTCGCAAGATCGGTTTGGTCGATAAGTCCCGAAACCAAGGGCTCGACAAGAAGTATGACGGCGGCAGCACCGAGCGCCGAATAAGAAAGGACCCATAGGGAACTGTCCTCATTTACGAGCAATTGATTCGTAATCCATGCAGCTACCATGCCGAGCGGGATGAGGAGCGTCGCGCACCAAAAGACGCGGGCAATGGGCGGCTTTTCATTGTGTTTGATTGAAAAATACACGCGCACGACGACGGTGGCCACGATAAGGATGGCGATGAATATGGGCAGATTGGCCATGTCACTCGAAGTGATTTCAAGGGGGATATCTTCGGTCATGGACGTTCCTCTGTTACGGCAAATTAAGTTCAGTATTAGATTACTGTAACCTTTCCACGGCATTTCGAGAAACAAAGCGCCCGATACGCAAAGCTAAAGGTCTGCGAATCTTGTATCACGAACATCTGTGCGCGTCGAGTGCGCTAAACTCATCGACAGTATGATTCGATGCAATAGGAGGCAAGGAGCTTCCATGTCTGATTCTTCTATCGTTATTCGCGGTGCTCGTGAGCACAACCTCCGTGATATCGATGTTTCCATTCCGCGTGACCAACTCGTGGTCATTACCGGTCTTTCTGGCTCGGGCAAGAGTTCGCTGGCATTTGACACTATCTATGCCGAGGGCCAGCGTCGATACGTCGAGAGCCTTTCGAGCTATGCGCGCCAGTTCTTGGGCCAGATGGACAAACCCGACCTGGATTCAATCGACGGCCTTTCGCCGGCGGTGTCGATCGACCAAAAGACGACGTCTAAAAATCCTCGCTCGACGGTTGGCACCGTAACCGAGATTTATGACTATCTGCGCCTGCTGTTCGCCCGTGTGGGCACCCCGCACTGTCCCGAATGCGGCCGCGTCATTGAGCGCCAGACGACCGACCAGGTTGCCGACAAGGTCTTGGCGGCGGGGGAGGGCCGCCGCGCGTTTGTGCTGGCACCGGTGGTGCGCGGGCGAAAAGGCGAGTTCACCAAACTGTTTGAGGACCTTCGTGCCGAGGGCTTTAGCCGCGTGCGTGTCGACGGTGAAGTGCGCTCGCTCGACGATCCGATCGATCTGGACAAGAAGTTCAAGCACGATATCGAGGTCGTGGTCGATCGCATCGTAATCCGTGAGAACTCTCTGGGCCGTATCGCCGAGTCTGTTGAGCAGGCGACCGCGCTGGCTCACGGCAATGTAAACGTGTACATGCTGCCCGATCGTGATGCTCCCGAGGGGACCGAGGGCGAGCTGCTGGAGTATTCGTTGGCCTTGGCGTGCCCGGAGCATGGTCACTCCATTGACGATCTTCAGCCGCGTGATTTTTCGTTCAACGCTCCCTATGGCGCATGTCCTGAGTGCGACGGCCTGGGCTTTAAGAAAACCGTTGATGCAGAGGCGCTGATCGAGGACCCCTCGAAGTCCATTGCCGATGGAGTCTTTGGTAGCCTGTTTGGCAATTCGAACTACTATCCGCAGATTTTTGCTGCAGTCTGCAAACACTTTAAGGTGAGCACCGATACGCCGTGGGAGGACTTGCCCCCTCGCGTGCGTCGTGCATTCTTGGATGGCCTGGGCGATACGAAGATCTCGGTCGACTACCAAAAGCTCGACGGACGTCGTAGCCAGTGGGATACCAAGTTTTCGGGCGTTCGCAACATCCTGTACGAACGCTATACCGAGACGACGAACGAGAACACCAAGGCGCGCTTGGAGAAGTACATTCGCGAGGAACCGTGCTCGAGCTGCCACGGCGCTCGTTTGCGCCCTGAGATGCTCGCCGTCACCGTGGGCGGCAAGTCCATTTACGAGGTTTGTTGCCTGTCGTGCCGTGAGTCGCTCGAGTTTTTTGAGGGCCTGGAGCTCACCGAGCGCCAACAGTTTATCGGCGGGCGCATCGTCAAGGAAATCCTGGAGCGCTTGCGTTTTCTGGTCGATGTTGGACTCGACTATCTGACGCTCGATCGTGCCTCGGCGACGCTTTCCGGTGGCGAGGCGCAGCGTATTCGCCTGGCAACGCAGATCGGCGCGGGTCTCATGGGCGTGCTCTATATTCTGGACGAGCCCTCGATCGGTCTTCATCAGCGTGACAACGAGCGCCTGATCAAGACGCTCGAGCGCCTGCGCGATATCGGCAATACCGTTATCGTCGTCGAACACGACGAGGATACAATCCGTGCCGCCGATTACGTGATCGACATGGGGCCCGGCGCCGGCGTCAACGGCGGACACGTAGTCGCGGCGGGAACGCCTGCCGATATCATGGCGTGTCCTGAGTCGATGACGGGCGCTTATCTGACCGGCAAACGAATGATCCGGGTGCCTGATGAACGGCGCAAGCCCGGTCGCGGCTGCCTTAAAATTACGGGCGCTCGAGCCAACAACCTCAAAAACGTTACTGCCAAGATCGAGTTTGGTACGCTTACGGTTGTTACCGGCGTGTCGGGATCGGGCAAGAGCTCCCTGGTTACCGATACCATTGCGCCTGCCCTTACGAATGCCATTCACCGTTCGACGCGCCCTGTGGGTCCATATAAGAAAATCGAGGGCATCGAGTGTATCGATAAGGTTATCGATATTGACCAGTCGCCGATTGGCCGCACGCCGCGTTCCAACCCTGCTACCTATATCGGCCTGTGGGATGATCTTCGCGCGCTGTTTGCGAGTACGCCGGAGTCGAAGGCGCGCGGCTACTCGCCGGGTCGTTTCTCCTTTAATGTGAGTGGCGGGCGCTGTGAAGCGTGCAAGGGCGACGGACAGATCAAGATCGAGATGCACTTCCTTCCCGATATCTACGTTCCCTGCGAAGTTTGCGGCGGTAAACGCTACAACCGCGAGACACTCGAGGTCACCTACCGTGGCAAGACCATCTCGGACGTGCTCGACATGAGCGTCACCGAGGCGCTGGCCTTCTTTGGGAATATCCCGCAGATCAAGCGAAAGCTTCAGACGCTGTACGATGTAGGCTTGGGCTACGTGAGCCTGGGCCAGCCCGCCACGACGCTTTCGGGCGGCGAGGCGCAGCGTGTGAAACTCGCCAAGGAGCTTCATCGACGCCAGACGGGCAAGACGTTCTATATTTTGGACGAGCCGACGACCGGCCTTCATTTTGAGGACGTCCGCCAGCTGCTCGATGTGCTGCAGCGCTTGGTCGATGCGGGCAACACGGTGCTAGTGATTGAACACAACCTTGATGTCATCAAGGTTGCCGACCGCCTGATCGATATGGGTCCCGAGGGCGGTAACGGCGGCGGAACCGTCGTGGTTTCGGGCACACCGGAGCAGGTTGCGGACTGTCCGCAGAGTTATACGGGCAAGTTTTTGGCGCCGTTGCTCAGACGTGACCGGGAGCGTCAGGCTCAACTTGATGCTCAATAAATAGGCGATTCAGTTTATGGGCGCCATCGACTCCTTGTGATTCGATGGCGCTTGCTGTGCCGAAGTGACGTATGCAGCCGAATTGGACATATACTTAATCCTTGCGTCCGAATGCGAGGGAAAGGATATGTCATGGCAAAGGCTGTAAAGACGCCAAAAACCAATGCGATGCGCGAGCTGGAAAGCGCCGGCATTTCCTATGTTCTACATACGTACGAAGACGATGGCGATGAGTCGGTGGGCCTGGGAGTCGCGATTTCGGAGCAGCTTGGCGAGGAGCCCGGTCAAGGATTTAAGACTTTGGTCTGTGTGACACCGTCCAACGACTATGTCGTGTGCTGCATCCCTGTTGCCGACGAGCTCGATTTAAAGTCCGCCGCGCGTGCCGCGGGGGAGAAGTCCTTGGCCATGATGCATGTGAAGGATTTGCTTGCAGCGACTGGCTACGTTCGCGGCGGCTGCAGCCCAGTCGGTATGAAAAAACGCTACCGGACGCTTATTGATGAGACGTGTGTCCTTTGGGATACCATTTTTATTTCGGGAGGCAAGCGTGGTTATCAGCTCGAGCTTGCACCCGATGATTTAATTGCATTTTGCGGGGCGACGGTTGCCGCGATTACGAGAGAGGACTGAGCGATGCCGCAGGAAGAATTGAAGCGCGGAGCTCATTTTGCAAAAGAATCTGCGCCTCAGACACCCTCATCCGAAGCTTCTTCGTCGCGAGATGACACTGACGACATGGGCTCGTCGGACTACTCCACGGTTGGTCGTTCCGCCGGGCTTATGACCATCCTGACCATCGTGTCTCGCGTCACCGGTTTTATCCGCACGTGGGCAATGGCGGCCGCTATCGGCATGTCGCTACTCTCGTCCTCCTATCAGGTCGCCAACAACCTGCCCAATATGCTCTACGAACTCGTGATGGGCGGCATGCTCGTAACGGCGTTTTTGCCCGTGTACATGGGCGTGAGGCGTGAGCAGGGTCGCGAGGCCTCAAACGAGTACGTGGGCAACCTGCTCGGCATTCTGCTTTTGGTGCTGGGTGGCATTTCGTTGCTGGGGACCGTGTTCGCCCCGGGCGTTATCTGGACGCAATCGTTCCTTTCGGGTGACGGCGGCAGCATGGATACCGCTGCGTTCATGTTCCGTTTCTTTGCCATCCAGATTCTGTTTTATGGTTTGGGTTCGGTGTTCTCGGGCGTTCTCAACGCACACCGCGACTACTTCTGGTCGACGTTTGCCCCGGTCCTCAACAATGTGATCGTCATTGCGAGCTTTATGGGTTTTGCGCCCGTGTCCGCACAGTTTGGCGACCGTGCCGGCATCATCTTGATTGCGGCCGGTACGACCCTCGGTGTCTTTGTTCAGATGGCATGTCAGATCCCCGCGCTTGGCAAGCACGGCGTGCATCCCCATATCCATATCGACTTTAAGGACCCCGCGCTGCGCCAGACGATTGCGCTCGGTGTCCCGACGCTGCTCGCCACGGTGTGCATGTTTGTCTCGACTTCTATCACCAACGCTGCCGCGCTGGTGGTCCAGCCCGAGACTGGCCCTTCCGTCATCGCCTATGCGCGCCTGTGGTACACGCTGCCCTACGCGCTGATTGCCGCCTCGCTTTCGACGGCGCTCTATACCGAGCTCTCTCACGACGCACAGGAGAAGGATTACGACAGCGTTCGCACGGGCATTTCGCGTGGCGTCGCCCAGATGCTCTTCTTCCTGATTCCGTTCGCGCTGTACCTGATTGTCTTCGCGCGTCCGCTCAACATGATTTACTGTGCCGGCAAGTTCGATGAATCCGGCGTGGCGCTGGTGTCCGAGTTCCTTGTCTACCTGGCGCTCTCGCTGCCGCTCTACGGTGTGGTCGTGTTGATGCAGAAGAGCTTCTCTGCCTTGCTCGACATGAAGCCCTATAGCCGCTATTGCCTGTATTCCGCCATCGGCCAGGCCGGCTCGGTTCTGCTGCTTGGCGTTGTGCTGGGCTTCGGTATGCCGGCAATCGCGCTTTCGTATGTCGTCGACTACGTGATCTTGGTCGGCTGTTCGCTGTGGTGGCTGCGTCGTCGCCTGCGTGGCCTTCAGGTCAAATCTATCCTGCATGGCGGTTTCTTTGGCCTTTTGCTCGGTGGCCTGGGTGCTGCCGCAGGCGCCGGCGTCATGTGGGCGCTTGAACACTTTGTCGGGGCACTTGGCGGCTCGATTCTGATTACTCTTGGCTACGTTTGCGTTGCGGGTGTCGTCTCGCTTGTTGTTACCTTTGGCCTTGCCGTCGTCCTTAAGATGCCCGAGGTCTCGGCGCTGCTTCGTCGCAAGTAGGTGCGCGTGGCCGGTCACGACAACATTCCAACGCTTGCCGAGCAGGTTTCGCGCGTTCCTACACAACCCGGTTGCTACCTTTGGAAGGATGCCAAGGGCGATGTCATCTACGTGGGCAAGGCGAAAAACCTACGCGCCCGTATGCGTCAATACGTGACACTGCAGGATGAGCGTCAAAAGATCCCGCTGATGATGCAGCTGGTGGCGAGCTTTGACTATATCGTGGTGGAGACCGAGCATGAGGCGTTGGTGCTCGAGCGCAATTTGATTGGTCAGTACCATCCGTACTTTAACGTCGACCTCAAGGATGACAAGAGCTACCCCTTTATCGCCATTACAAAGGGCGACCTGTATCCCGCTATCAAATATACGCGTGAGCGTCATAAGCCGGGAACGCGCTATTTTGGACCCTATACCGATAGCCGTGCGGCACGTGAGACGATAGATACGCTGCGCAAGGTTATCCCCATCTGCTCCGCATCCTGTGCGGAGTGGCGTCGTTGTCGTCGTATCGTCGAGTCCCACAAGGGCGAGGAAGACATCGTCAATATGATTTGCGCGCAAAACGGGCGTCCCTGCTTTGACTACCATGTCGGGCGCGGCCCGGGTGCGTGTGTCGGCGCGATTTCCCCGGCAGACTATGCCAAGAACGTCAAGCGTGTCGAGCGCTTTTTGTCGGGCCATCGCAAGGATGTCGTCGATGAGCTGACCTCGGAGATGACGGATGCCGCCGAGGTGCTCGACTTTGAGCGCGCGGCACGCGTCAAACGTCGTTTGGAGGTCATCAGGGGTCTGGACGATCGTCAGCAAGTCGTTTTTCCCTCCAGTGTCGATATCGATGTCATCGGGTTCTATCGCGAGGAGACCATCTCCGCCGCTTGCGTCTTCGTCGTTCGCGAGGGCCGAACGGTTCGAACCTGCGAGTTTATTCTCGATAAGGGTTTGGATGTCGACGAAGAGGAACTTCAATCGGGCTTTCTTAAGCGCTATTACGACGAGACGGCTGATATCCCAGCTGAGATAAACCTCTCTGTCGAGCTTGAGGATGCGGAGGCGCTGGGGGAGTGGCTTGCGGGCAAGCGCGAGCGTTCATGCCATCTCCATAGGCCGCAGCGTGGCGAAAAGCACCGTTTGCTCGATATGGCATCCAAAAATGCGCGCCATGCCCTCATGCGCTACATGATGCGAACGGGGTACGCTGACGACCGCACCAATCAAGCGCTCCTGGAGCTCGAAAGTGCGTTGGCGCTGCCATCGCCGCCGTTGCGTATCGAGTGCTTCGATATCTCTACACTGCATGGCACCTTTACGGTCGCCTCGATGGTGGTGTTTACCAACGGGCGCGCCGACAAGAGCCAGTACCGTCGTTTTAAAATTCAGGCCGAATTGGACGAGGCGAACGACTTCGTTTCGATGTCCGAGGTTTTGGGACGACGCTATGCTCCCGAGCGCATGGCCGACGAGCGCTTTGGCTCGCGCCCCGATTTGCTCGTCGTCGATGGCGGTAAGCCGCAATTGACCGCTGCAATCAAGCAACTTGAGGCTCTTGGGCTCGATATACCAGTTTGTGGCTTGGCGAAGGCCGACGAGGAAGTTTTTGTGCCTTGGGACGAGACTCCTGTCGTGCTGCCGACCGGATCTGCTTCGCTCTATCTAATTAAGCAGGTACGCGATGAGTCCCACCGATTTGCCATCACGTTCCACCGCGAGTTGCGCGATAAAGCCATGACGGTTTCGGTACTCGATGACGTTCCAGGCGTGGGACCCACCAGAAAACGTGCCATTATGCGCCATTTTGGCTCGATGAAGCGTTTGCGTGCGGCAAGCGAGCAGGAGATTGCAGAAGTTCGAGGCGTTCCGGCCGATGTCGCCAAAGCGGTCCACGAGGCACTTGTTGCATGGAATGCCGAGCGCGCCGAGGCGGCGGCTGGCCATTCCGGTAGCTAAACACGAGCCTAAACAACTGATATACATGATTGCGCGATTTTCAACCATTTATTTCGCCATGATTGCCTGCTGGTTTCGGGTTTTATTAACGCTAAAACGTTTGACTAACCCAAGCGAAAGCCCTGCTATCCTGCGGGTTGACGAAGACTGATATCTCACCTCGCCGATACATACTGTCTGGCGAATCGTTTGTCAACGAATTCGGTGAACGGTAGTAAATACCGTTCAAGCGTATGTATGTATCGGTCGCCGAGCGCGGCACCTCAGTTGGGTACGTCGGTAGGTAAGGTATATATCGTCCGCAAGTTGCGCGGGGGCAAGTCTAGGTGCTCCCGAGTAAGATTCTCTATTGATAGGAGAAGACATGGCCATCATCAACAAGGGTATGTCCAGGCGTTCGTTCCTCGGCCTCACCGGCAGCGTCGCCGCTGTCGCAGGGCTTGGTCTCACCGGCTGCGGCGGCAGCTCTAGCGACGAGGGTTCCGCTTCCGGTTCCACCGATTCCGCTAACCGTGGCGGCGGCGTGATCACCGCTGGTTCCGCTTACGCTCCGTCCAGCTTCGATCCCGCCAGCACCGGCTCCGCTGTGGGCCTGGGTGCTAACTGGCACGTCGTCGAGGGCCTCTACGGCATCGATTACCACGACTACAGCACCTTCAACGAGCTCGCCACCGACGATCCCAAGTCTGTGGACGATACCACTTTCGAGGTCACCATCCGCAAGGGCGCCAAGTTCTCCGATGGCACCGAGGTCACCGCTGACGATGTCGTTGCCTCCTACACCGCATGCGCCGCTTCCGCTACCTATGCTCCGTTCTTCCAGCCCTTCGAGTCCATCGAGGCCAAGGACGCCAGCACCGTGACGGTCAAGACCAAGGTCCCCAACTTCTCCCTGCTCAAGGATCGTCTGGCCATCGTCCGCGTTACCCCGGCCACCCAGACCGAGGAGGATCGCGCCAAGCAGCCGATCGGCTCCGGTCCCTGGATGTACGACTCTATCTCCGATACCGAGATCACCCTGGTTCCCAACCCCGAGTACAACGGTGAGTATGCTGCCGAGGATAAGAAGATCCAGTACAGCATCCTGACCGACCCCACCGCTCGCGTTACCGCTCAGCAGGAGGGCTCTACGCTCGTTATGGAGCTCGTTACCGCTGACGCCGTCGACCAGCTCGAGAGCGCTGGCTGCAAGATCGATAACGTTCAGGGTTTCGGCACCCGCTTCATCATGTTCAACGTCGCCAAGGAGCCTTGGAACAACGTCAAGGTCCGTCAGGCTGTCATGTATGCGCTCGACACCGAGAAGATGGTCAGCAACACCTTCGCCGGCCTTGCCACCGCTGCCAGCTGCTACCTGCCCAAGAGCTTCACCAACTATCATGAGGCTTCCACGGTGTACAAGACCGACGCCAAGAAGGCTAAGAAGCTCATCGAGGAGTCTGGCATCACCCCGGGTGCCATCACCCTGCGCACCACCGACAACGAGCAGATTAAGGGCATGGCCGCCCAGGTCAAGAACGACCTCGACGCTCTCGGCTTCGATGTGACCATCCAGACCGATACCTCGCCGGCTACCTACGCTGCCATCGACGGCGGCGAGGCCTACGATATCCTCCTTGCCCCTGGCGATCCTTCCTGCTTCGGCGCCGACCCCGACCTGCTGCTCAACTGGTGGTACGGCGACAACGTCTGGATGCAGACCCGTTGCCCGTGGAAGGAGTCCGCTGAGTGGCAGAAGCTCCACGGTCTCATGGACGAGGCTCTTGCCGCCGAGGGCGACGAGCAGCAGAAGAAGTGGAACGAGTGCTTCGACATCATTGCCGACAACGCCGTTCTGTACCCCGTTGTCCACGTCAAGACCGTCTCCGCTTCCTGGGACGATCCGTCCACTGCACCCAACGGCGAGGCACTTGATGGCTTCAAGGGCATCGGCACGACGAGCATGTCCTTCAGGGGCGTTGCGACCGTCAAGGCGTAAGACTCGCTTGAGTCTGTATGCAGGATGTCGGTCGTTGGGACCGTATCCTCATAGTTGAAACAAAGACCCGGGCGGCAACGATGTCGCTCGGGTCTTGTAATGAGTATCCGTACTCATATACCAGTTGGTCCTACCGACAAAAGAAAGGGGAGAGAACGTGAACAACTTGCTACGTTTGATTGGAAGGCGTCTTGTGGCGCTGCCGATCATGGCATTGGGCGTCACCGTCCTGGTGTTCTTCCTTATGTCGTTCTCCAAGACCGACCCCGCCTACACGGCGTTGGGTGACGGTGCCTCGCCCGAGGCGGTTGCCGAGTACCATGAGAAGTATGGTCTGGACGACCCCTGGCCCGTGCGCTACGTGCGCTATATGGGCGATTTGATCCATGGCGACATGGGCACCTATGGTGCTGCTCGCAACTCCGTTGCCAAGCGCATCTCCACGGCCCTGCCCGTCACGATGCAGCTGACCTTCATCGGTCTTGCCATCGGTGCGGTCGTTTCGTTTTTGCTCGGCGTCATCGCGGCACTGTATCGCGACAAATGGCCGGACCAAGTGATCCGCGTCTTTTCCATCGCCGGCTTGGCAACCCCGTCGTTCTGGCTTGCCGTTCTGTTGATCCTGCTGTTCTCTTCCTACCTTAAGGTGCTCCCGGCATCTGGTGCTCTGCCTCACTTCACCACGAATCCGGTTGGCTATCTGGGGCGTATGATCATGCCCGCTATCGCCTTGGCATTTCCGCTGACGGGCCAGATGACTCGTATCGTGCGTACCGCCATGGTCGAGGAGCTCGACAAGGACTATGTCCGTATGGCTCGTGGCGCCGGCGTTCCCGAGAAGGTCGTCGTCGGCATCAACGTTCTTCGCAATGCGCTGATCACCCCGGTCACCACCCTCGGTCTTAAGATCGGTTACCTCATGGGCGGTGCCGTCGTCATCGAGGTTATCTTCAACCTCCCCGGCATGGGCACCGCGATTCTGCAGGGCGTTCAGGGCAACGAGGCGAACCTGGTTCAGGGCGTCGTTATCGTCGTTGCTCTTGCCTTCATCATCATCAACATCGTGGTTGACATGCTCTACCTGCTCATCAACCCGCGCATCAGGACGGTGTAGATTATGGTAAAGATTCGAGAGAAGCAAACCGAGCAGCTCGAGAAGGCTGCTTCCAAGGGGCTCAAGCTCGGTGGCTGGAAGAAGATGACGCTGTCTTCTAAGATTGCCGCCGTCGTGCTGGTGCTGGTCGCCCTGACTGCGATTCTGGCGCCCCTTCTTGCCCCCTATAGCCCGGTCGAGATCTTTACGGCTCGCCAGGCTCCCGGCAACGGATTTATCTTCGGTACCGACGATAAGGGTCGCGACATTCTGTCGCGTATGCTCTACGGTGGTCGTTACTCGCTGATTATCGGCTTTGGCGCCACTGCCATGGCTCTGGTCTGCGGCTCGGTCGTGGGCGCCCTTGCAGCGGTTTCGCGCAAGGCTGTCTCCGAGACGATCATGCGTATCCTGGACATCATCATGTCCATCCCGGGCATCGCCCTCGCTGCCGTCTTCGTCTCCATCCTGGGCAACTCCGTGCCGTCGATCATCTTCGCCATCGGCTTTATGTACACTCCGCAGATTGCCCGTATCGTGCGCGCCAACATCGTGTCCGAGTACGGCGAGGACTATGTCCGCGCGGTCATCGTTTCCGGCGCCAAGGCTCCGTGGATTTTGATCAAGCATGTTCTGCGTAACTGCATTGCCCCGATCATGGTCTTCACCGTTACGCTGGTCGCCGACGCCATCATCTTCGAGGCCTCGCTGACCTTCATCGGCGCTGGTATCCAGGAGCCCACCGCTACCTGGGGCAACATCCTCGCCGACGCCCGCGGCGGCGTGCTCGCCGGCCGTTGGTGGCAGGCGCTGTTCCCGGGCCTGGCCATCATGATCACCTGCCTGGCGCTCAACATCCTTTCCGAGGGCATTACCGACGCCATGGCCGCTGCTCCCTCCGCCGCCCTGGATCCGACCGATTCCTCCAAGCGCCGCGAGGCCGACCTGCTGGTTTCCGACCCCGTTCGTGCCTACAAGGAGCAGGCTCAGTCCCTCTCCGCTCGCCTTGGCGCCCTGCGCGATGTCGAGCTCAAGCGTGATGATCGCCATGTGCCCGATGAGTCCGTTGAGCCGATCCTTTCGGTCCGCGATTTCTGCATCCAGTTTGAGCACCACGGTGATATCAACGTCGTCGACCACGTTAACTTTGACGTCCGTCCCGGCCAGACTATGGGCCTGGTAGGCGAGTCCGGCTGCGGTAAGTCCATCACCACGCTGGCCATCATGGGCCTGACCGACGATGACGAGCATCTTTCCGGCGAGGTTCTCTGGGAGGGCCGCGACCTGCTCAAGATGAGCAAGAAGGAGTGGTTCGGCCTGCGCGGTACCGATATCGCCATGGTCTACCAGGACGCCCTATCTTCGCTCAACCCCTCTATGCTCATCTCTGCCCAGATGAAGCAGCTCACCAAGCGCGGCGGCACCCGCAGCGCCGAGGAGCTCCTGGAGCTTGTGGGCCTCGATCCCAAGCGCACGCTCGAGAGCTATCCGCACGAGCTTTCCGGTGGACAGCGTCAGCGTGTCCTGATCGCTATGGCCCTTACCCGCGACCCCAAGCTGGTCATCTGCGACGAGCCCACGACCGCTCTGGACGTTACCGTCCAGAAGCAGGTCATCAAGCTGCTCAACGATCTTCAGGCCAAGCTCGGCTTTGCCATGATCTTCGTTTCGCACGACCTGGCGCTGGTCGCCGAGGTCGCCCATAACATCACGGTTATGTACGCCGGTCAAGTTATCGAGCAGGCACCCACCAAGGAGCTGCTCACTAACCCGATCCACGAGTACACCCGCGGTCTTCTGGGTTCCGTTCTGTCCATCGAGAGCGGTTCGGGCCGCCTGCACCAGGTGCCCGGCGCCGTTCCGAGCCCGCGCGATTTCCCCAAGGGCGATCGCTTCGCGCCCCGCTCGAGCCACCCGCGTATTGGCCTGGACACCCGTCCGGTCTTCAAGCGCGTGCCCGGCACCGAGCACTTCTATTCCGAGCTCCCCGACGAGGTGCTCAAGGCAAATGGTTTGACCCCTCACGCGGAGGTGATGTAGATGAGCGAGACCGCAGTAAACGGCGTCGAGCCGATCATCTTCCTTGATGACGTCCACGTCACCTTTAGGACCCGTACCGGCTCGATTCTGCACCCCAACCTGGTTCACGCCGTCCAGGGTGTAACGATTAAGCTCATGCCCGGTCAGACGATTGGCATCGTCGGCGAGTCCGGTTGCGGTAAGTCCACCACCGCTAACGTCATGTGCGGCCTGCAGGCCCCCACGAGCGGCAAGGTCTACTTTAAGGGCAAGGACGTTACCAAACGTACCGCCGAGGACCGTCGCCACATGGGTCGCGTCATCTCGGTCGTGTTCCAGAACCCGGCCACGGCGCTCAACCCCCGCATGGTCGTTCGCGAGCAGCTGCTCGACCCCATGCGCGTCCACAACCTGGGTACCGAGGCCGAGCAGGAGAAGCGCGTCAAGGAACTCTTGGAGCTCACCGGTCTGCCCAGCTCCGCTGCCGAGGTTCTTCCCGGCCAGCTTTCGGGCGGCCAGCGTCAGCGCGTCGCAATTGCCCGTGCCCTGTCGCTGAACCCCGATGCCATCATCGCCGACGAGCCCACCTCGGCTCTGGACGTTTCGGTCCGCGCGCAGATTCTGAACCTGCTGACCGACCTTAAGAAGGAGCTCGGCCTGGCCATGGTGTTCATCAGCCATGACATCCAGACGGTCCGCTATATCTCTGACGACATCATCGTTATGAATGGCGGCAAGATCGTCGAGCAGGGCGAGGCCAAGCAGGTCTTCCAGCACCCCCAGGACCCCTACACCAAGATGCTGCTCGGCGCTGCGCCGTCGCTGCTGCATCCCCAGCTCGGCGAGTAGCCTCGCTTTCCCTCCCGTGCGCCCGGTTACCATGCCGGGCGCACCTCCGTTGCGATTTCGAAAGGTTGGGTTCACGAGCCATGCCAAGTGCTCAGGAGCTACAACATCAATTTGGTGAATATCGAGGCGCCATGCCCCGTCCATCAGATTACGATCTCTTTTGGAAGGATCGCATGGCCGAGGCCGACGCCGTCGGGCTTGACTATGCGATCGAAGCGGCATCGGTCACCGATGCCGCGACCTGCCAGCTTTTCGACCTCTGGTATACCGGCATGTGTGGCGCGCGCCTGCATGCCAAGTACCTTAAACCCGTCTCGGACGAGCCCGTGCCATTGGTACTTCAGTTCCATGGGTATCCGGGTGCAAGCCGCAGCTGGTTTGAGCAGGCGTCGTTTGCGGGCATGGGCATGGCACTCATCGCCCTCGACTGCCCCGGCCAAGGAGGTCCCTCCGAGGACATTGGTGGATTTGAGGGCACAACGGTTGCCGGTCATATCGTCGCCGGTATCGACGGCGACCCGGCCAACCTCTACTATGTCCGCTTGCACCAAGATATTCGCATCCTGTGCCGCATCGTTCGCGAGCTCGAGGGCATCGATCTTGCGCGTGTGTTTGTGAACGGCGCGTCGCAGGGCGGCGGTTTGGGCATTGCGACCTGTGCGCTTAACAGCGAGCTTATCAATCGTGCCGCCATCCTCTATCCCTTCCTGTCAGATTTCCGCCTGGTCTGGGATTTGGATGCCGACGACATTGCCTACGAGGGCCTGCGCTATTGGTCTCGCTGGTTTGACGAGGACTCGACTCGTATTGACGAAGCCTATGCCAAGCTGGCGTACTTCGATTCCAAGAACTTTGCCCCTATGGTCAAATGCCCCGTGCTGTTTGGCACCGGCACGGCCGATATCGTCTGTCCGCCAGCGACGCAGTTTGCGGTCTATAACAACCTGACCTGTGAAAAGCGTCATGAGTTCTTCGAAGGCTTTGGCCACGAGGAGATTCAGGATTTTGACGATTTGATCATTCCGTTTTTCTGCAAGGGAGGGGAGGCTCATGTCTAAGTGCGAGAGCAATGTTGACGAGCTGATTGTCCCCGGGCTCGTGGGAATTCCTGGAACGGTTTCGTCAAGGCTTGCAGAATATCGGGACTGGCGCGGTGATGTCCAAGCAGATGTTTCTGATTTAGAGACATGCGCTTCGAATCTTGAGATTCAAGGCCTGGCCATTACGGCGATTGACTTTGTTAACCCCTGCGCCCGTTACTCGGAGGTCTCCTTTGAGCTCGGTGACGATGCGATTCACGCTCGTTTGATCGAGCCTGTCGGTCGTGCCCGAGTATCTGAGCGCGTGCCGTTGTGCCTGATGTTCCACGACATCGATCGGCCTGTGCGCGGCTGGCATCACATGACGAGATTTGCCGCCATGGGGTATGCCGTCCTCGCGCTGGATGACGATGTTGCTGGTGCGGACGACCTGCGGCGGGGGATTGCTTCGCCCGCTTTTGTCGAGCGCGTCCGTTGGGGTTGCGCGCTGGCGAAGGTGGCGCGCACTCTTGATGGCATGGACCCCGACCGCATCTTTGCATGGGGCGAGGGCCTTGGCGGCGGAGTCGCGCTGGCGGTTTCTGCTCTGGACGAGCGGGGCCTCGCCTGCACGGCGGTTGCCAATCCGCTTCCTGGCGGCCTCGAGGCGCTGTCGTCTCGGGTGCGCGGATCGGTGCTCATGGGCACATCGCTTATGGATACCGTGAGCGATCCCAAGGATCAGTTTGCCGTATTCAACGGTCTTGAGTGTGACCGGAGGCATATCATCTATGCAAAATACGCTCACGAGCGCATCAATGCGTTCGAAAACGAAGTCGTCGACTTTTTTAACCAAACGTTCTACTCGTGTTCTTTGGCCTAGACGGCCTGGACACTGCCAACAAGAGTGGGTGGCATAGGGCCGCCCGCCAGACAACTAAGGAGATTCTTGTGGCAACTCAGAAATTCACCGGCGTTATCCCTCCCGTCGTTGTTCCCGATACCGAAGATCACCAGCTCGACGTTGCCTCCTTTGAGCGCAGCATCAACCGCATGATCGATGCCGGCGTCGATGGCCTGTTCTTCTTGGGATCCTCGGGCGAGGTCGTCTTCTCCACCGACGAGCGCCGTCGCCAGATTATCGCCGAGGCCGTTCGTATCGTCGACCACCGTGTGCCTGTTCTGGTCGGCATCATCGATACCGAGACCGAGCGCATGATCGAGCACGGCAAGGTCGCCCAGGAGCTGGGCGCCGATGCCCTCGTCGCCACCTGCCCGTTCTATGCCCTGCAGGGCATGACCGAGGTCGAGGAGCACTTCCGTATCCTGCACGAGGAGCTCGACCTGCCCATCTTCGCCTATGACATTCCCGTCTGCGTTCACACCAAGCTCCCCTGGAAGCTCCTTGCCAAGCTCGGCGCCGAGGGCGTCCTTGCTGGCGTCAAGGATTCCTCGGGTGATGACATCTCGTTCCGCTACCTCGTTCAGGAGAACGAGAAGAACGGCCATCCGATGAGCATTCTCACCGGCCACGAGGTTGTTGTCGACGGCGCCTACCTCGGTGGCGCCGACGGTTCCGTCCCGGGTCTCGCCAACGTTGAGCCCGAGGGCTACGTGCGTCAGTGGAAGGCCGCTCAGGCTGGTGACTGGGCTACCGTCAAGGCCGAGCAGGATCGCCTCAATGAGATTTCGCACATCTGGGATGTCACCTCGGGCGTCCAGGGCTATGCCGGTGGCGTCGGCGCCTTCAAGACCGCTATGAACCTCATGGGTATCTTCGACAGCCCGACCATGCCGCGCCCGGTGAAGGCCATGACCGGCGAGAACGTCGAGGCGATTAAGAAGGTCCTCCAGGACAACGGTCTCCTTTAAAGCTTTTCCAGGCACCCGACCTCGCCGTTCAACCGTGCGGCCATGACCCATTAGGTCAATGGTCACACGGTTTCTCGGCGATCTCGGGCACCTGGAAAACCTTTACCGCGCTGTGACGGCTAGCCTGACGGCGCATTTCCTGTAGTTGTTTTTTATCTCCTAAGGAGAGCGACATGGAGAACAAGTACGTCTGCTCTGTCGATATCGGCGGAACTAAGATCGCGACTGCCATCATGGAGTACCCGGCTGACGGTAGTGTGCCCCATCCCGTTTTTGAGGCCGAGGTTCCTACCGAGGCCCAGGAGGGCGGCGAGGCCGTCTTCCAGCGTATCGAGGCGTCCATCAAGGCTACTCTCGAGGCGAATCCCGATGTCGAGGTCCTTGGCGTCGGTATCGGTGCCGCCGGCGTCGTCGATCCCAAGACGGGCGCCATCGCGTATGCCAATGAGATCATGCCCGGCTGGTCCGGCATTCAGTTGGGGCCGCGTCTGCGCGAGGACCTCGGTCTTCCCGTTGCCGTCGTAGGCGACGTGCAGGCTCATGCTCTGGGCGAGGCCCACTGGGGCGTCGGCAAGGGTAAGTTCTCCGTCTTGTGTCTTGGCATCGGTACGGGCATCGGCGGCGCATATGTCGAGAACGGCCGCGTGATGCAGGGCTTCCATGGTGCTGCCGGCCATATGGGCCACATCGAGTGCTCGGCTGCCGCCGGCATTCCCTGCGCCTGCGGGCGTTCCGGCCATCTGGAGTCGGTTGCTTCGGGCACTTCCATTGGTCGAATGTACGATGAGCGTTTTGGCCGCGTCGACCCCAGCCGTCCTTCGGTCGGTCGCGATGTGAACGACCTGTGCCGTGCGGGCGACGCAAAGGCGACCGAGGTCATCCATGACGCCGGCTTTGCGCTGGGCGCCAGCTTGGGCTCGCTCTCTAACATCCTGGACCCTGAGGTCATCGTGCTTTCGGGCGGCGTGATTCACCAAGGTCCCGATTGGCGTTCGCAGACGTGGAAGGATTCGGTGCACGAAGGCTATGCCAGCCAGGCGCTCGATCCGCTTCAGGACACGCCGATCCTCATCGGTTCTCTGGAGGGCGATGCTCCGCTCATCGGTGCCGCCGAACACCTTCTTGCTTCGTTGAAGTAAACATAACTACCAAGTGTGCCTTCTGAGGTGCCGCAGATTGACGTGAAAGAGGAGCGAAGCGTACTTCGGTACGCGAGCGACGGTTTGAACGTCAAGGTGCGGCGTCTCAGAAGGCTGTTTTGAGAAAGGTTGAGTCGAACATGACCGTTGATCCTTTGATCCAGTCCCTGAAGGGCAAGCTCGTCGTGAGCGTTCAGGCGTATATGGGCGAGCCGCTTCGTACGCCCGAGACCATGGCTCAAATGTCTCGCGCTTGCGAGCTCGGCGGCGCTGCCGCCATTCGCTGCCAGGGCCTTGCCGACATTGCCGCCATTAAGGGTCGCTGTGAGGTTCCCGTCATCGGCCTGTGGAAGGATGGGCACGAGGGCGTTTACATCACGCCGACGCTGCGTCACGCTCGCGCCTGCGTTGCTGCCGGTGCCGATATCGTGGCGATCGACGCCACCGATCGTCCGCGTCCCGATGGCAAGACCGTCGAGGACACCTTCCGTCCGCTGCACGAGGAGGGTGTGCTCCTGATGGCGGATTGTGCCACCATCGAGGATATTCGCCGTGCTGTTGATATGGGCTTTGACCTGGTATCCACCACGCTTTCTCACGGCGTCGCCGCCATCGACTGCACCATGGCCGATGGCCCCGACCTGCCGCTCCTGCGTCAGGCGACTGAGGAATTCCCCGGCCTTCCCATCATTTGTGAGGGTCGCGTGCATACGCCCGAGGAGGCTCGCGCCGCGATCGATGCTGGCGCCTGGGCCGTTGTCGTCGGCACCGCCATCACGCACCCCACGAGTATTACAAGTTGGTTCAAGGCTGCGCTTGAGGCGTAAGACAGACCTCGTATCCGCTCGGGGCGGTATACTCAATATAGGCAATTGACCGCGCGGGATCCGGGTTGCTGGGTCCCGCGCTTGTTTTCGGGAGGCAGCACATGCAAAAGGGAGATGCCATGGATGCGGCGGAGCGCTCGGAGCGCATCCCCGATATCGTCATCATCACCGGAATGTCCGGATCGGGCCGCACACAGGCCATGCACGTGTTCGAGGACATGGGCTATTTTTGCATCGATAACCTGCCGCCGCGTCTCATCGCCCAGCTTGCCGAGCTCGTCGGCATCAATACGGGCGTGGGCAGGCATCTCGCCGTTACCTGCGATTTGCGTAGCCAGGGACTGTTTGACGAGTTGCTCGATGCTGTCGCCGCGCTCGAAGAGCGCGAGATGAGCTGTGACATCGTGTTCCTGGAGGCTTCTGACGAGGTGCTGATTCGTCGTTATAGCGAAAACCGCCGCCGCCATCCCATTGCCAAGCCGGGGGAGACTACGGCCGATGCGATTCAGCGCGAGCGCCTGCAGCTGCAGGGTGTGCGCGATCGAGCCGATATGATCATCGACACGAGCCGCCTGCGTACCTCTGCCCTGCGCAACAAGCTACGTATGGCATTTTCCGAGCTGTCCGACCAGCAGCTTATGGATGTCCACGTGTTCTCGTTTGGCTTTAAGCACGGTATGCCCGTTGAGGCGGACATTATGATCGACGTCCGCTTCCTGCCCAATCCGTTCTACGATCCCGAGATGCGCACCATGACCGGCCTCGATAAGAAAGTCTCCGACTTTGTTCTGGACCATCCCAAGACCCAGGAGTTCTGGAAGGCCTGGACGCAGCTGCTCGATACGGTCATGCCCGGCTATATCGCGGAGGGCAAGCCGCAGCTTTCTATCGCCATCGGTTGCACGGGCGGTCAACACCGCAGCGTTGCCATCGCCGAGGCCACGGCACGTTATTTGGAAGGTGCCCAATATCACGTGAGCATTTCCCACCGCGACCTGTCGCGCGCCAACACGAAAGCATAGGCCTGCATGTCGTTTACCGCCGAGGTGCGTGACGAGCTCGCGCGCTGCGAACCCGAATGTGAATACTGCGACTTGTCGACGCTTGCCGCCCTGACGCGTGTGAGCGGTACACTTTCGCTGGCCGGCTCCGGGCGGTATCGTTTGACGGTCGCGACCGAGACGGGCGCTGTCGCGCGCACGATGATCACACTGACGCATCGCATCCTTAAGCTCAAAACGGAATTCACCGTTCGTAAATCGGTCTTGCATAAGGTCCGTAACTATCTCATTACCCTGCCCGATCAGCCCGACCTGGACAAGGCTCTGGTGCTGCTGGGCATCCTCGACCGCAGGGGAGGACTTGTCGCCGGCGTGCCCCGACATATCGTTGCCCGTCCCTGCTGCAGGCTTGCCTATATCCGCGGCGCGCTCATCGCGGGCGGCTTCGTGGCCGATCCACGCGGCGATTTTCATTTGGAGATCGCGGTGCAGGGCGAGCAATATGCCAAGGGGCTTTGCGATCTGTTGGAGCAGATTGGGGTCCATGCTCGTGTTAATGCACGGCGGGGGTCATATGCCGTGTACATTAAGAGCGCCGAGGAAATCGAGCATCTATTAAAGCTGATTGGCGCCAAGCGCAGCGTTGCCGAGATTGAGGAGGCGCGCGCGGTCAAGTTGGTTAAGAACGATGTGAACCGTCGCGTGAACGCCGAGCTCGCCAACCAGACCAGAAGTGCGGGTGCCGCCCAGCATCAGCTTGCGCTTATCGATGAGCTCGAGCAGCGAGGCCTTCGCGATGCGCTTCCGGATGCCTTGGCGGTCTTTTGCGACCTGCGCGAGCGCTATCCCGATCTTTCGCTGCGTGATTTGGGGGAGATGGCTGACCCTCCCTTGTCGAAGTCAGCCCTCTACCATCGTGTTTTACGGCTTGAAAAGCTCATTGAAGCAAACAGGTAGTTTGAAGTATCGACTTATATATGGATTTAACTGCTATTTTAGTCTTTAAAACGTTTTAACGTAAATTTGATTTTCAATTTCGAGCATTCTCGTGAAATTCAAGTCAAAAAAAAGGTATATTAGGCGAGTGGTTAGTTTGTGGGCCTCAACGGCGGGCGCTGTAGCTCGCGGGGGCCTTACGAAAGGAGACACAATGGCAGTAAAGGTTGCTATTAACGGCTTCGGTCGCATCGGTCGTCTGGCTTTCCGTCAGATGTTCGGTCATGAGGGCTCCGAGATCGTCGCTATCAACGACCTCACCTCTCCCGATATGCTCGCTTACCTGCTGAAGTACGACTCCACGCAGGGCAACTACGCTCGCGATCACGAGGTCGTTGCTGGCGAGGATTCCATCACCGTTGACGGCAAGGAGATCAAGATCTACAAGGAGGCCGACGCCAACAACCTGCCTTGGGGCGACCTCGACGTCGACGTCGTTCTCGAGTGCACCGGCTTCTACACCAGCAAGGCTAAGGCTCAGGCCCACATCAACGCTGGCGCCAAGAAGGTCGTCATCTCCGCTCCGGCTGGCAGCGATCTGCCCACCATCGTGTACAACGTCAACCATGAGACGCTGACCGCTGAGGACAACATCATCTCCGCTGCTTCCTGCACCACCAACTGCCTCGCCCCGATGGCCAAGGGTCTGAACGACTTCGCTCCCATCGTGTCCGGCATCATGACCACCATTCACGCCTGGACTGGCGACCAGATGCCGCTCGACGGCCCGCAGCGCAAGGGCAACAAGCGTCGTAGCCGCGCCTGCGCCGTCAACATCGTCCCCAACACCACCGGTGCCGCCAAGGCTATCGGCCTGGTTCTCCCCGAGCTCAACGGTAAGCTCATCGGTGCCGCCCAGCGCGTCCCGACGCCGACCGGCTCCATCACCAACCTCTACGCTGTCGTTGACAAGAAGGTCACCGTCGACGAGGTCAACGCCGCTATGAAGGCCTACGCTGCCACCATCTCCGAGACCTTCGGTTACAACGAGGACGACATCGTCTCCACCGACATCATCGGCGAGACCCACGGCTCCATCTTTGACGCCACTCAGACCATGTGCTCTGACCTCGGCAACGGCCAGACCCTCGTTCAGGTCACCTCTTGGTACGACAACGAGAACTCCTACACCTCTCAGATGGTCCGCACCATCAAGTACTTCGAGAAGTTCGTTGCTTAATTTAGCTTTTAGCGAATAGCTCGTTGAGCGTCTAAAGAAGGGCGCGGCCTTATAGGGCTTACACCCTAGGGTCGCGCCCTTTTTATAAGAAATCGTCTGCCGTAATGGGAGGCAGACACGTACGAAAGGTAGAAGCAAACATGGCCTTTACCAAGAAGACCGTCCGCGACATCGATGTCGACGGCAAGCGCGTTCTCGTCCGCGTTGACTTTAACGTGCCTATCAAGGATGGCGTCGTTGGCGACACCACCCGTATCAAGGCTGCCCTGCCCACCATCAACTATCTCGTTGAGCACAATGCTCGCGTCATCCTCATGAGCCACCTCGGCCGTCCCGATGGCACCGGCTTCCAGCCCGAGCTGTCCCTCGAGCCCGTCGCCAAGAAGCTCGCCGAGCTCTCTGGTCTCGACGTCGCCTTTGTCGCCGACACTTACGGCGAGAAGGCTGCCGAGGCTGTCGCTGCCGTCGAGCCGGGCAAGGTTCTCGTTCTCGAGAACGTCCGCTTCGATAAGCGTGAGAAGAAGAACGATCCCGAGATCGCCAAGAAGCTCGCTTCCTATGGTGACGTCTTCGTTCTCGATGCCTTCGGCACCGCTCACCGCGCCCAGGGTTCCGTCGTGGGCCCCGCCGCTTACCTGCCCGCAGTCGCTGGCTTCCTGCTCGAGAAGGAGGTCGACACGCTGACCGGCATCTTCGCCGAGCCCGAGCGTCCCTTCGTCGCTATCGTCGGCGGTTCCAAGGTTTCCTCCAAGATCGGTGTTCTCGATCACCTCATCGACTCTGCTGATACCCTGATCATCGGTGGCGGCATGGCCTACACCTTCTTCCTGGCTCAGGGCCTGTCCGTCGGTCAGTCCCTCAAGGAAGAGGACTGGGTCGAGCGCGCTGGCGAGATGCTCAAGAAGGCCGAGGAGAAGGGCGTCAAGATCCTGCTCCCCATCGACAACCGTGTTGCCGATCACTTTGGTGAGGACGCTGTCCCCGAGGTTGTCGCTTCCGACGCTATCCCCGACGATCGTGAGGGTATGGACATCGGCCCCAAGACCGAGGAGCTCTATGCCGAGGCTGTCAAGGGCGCCAAGACCGTGTTCTGGAACGGCCCCATGGGCGTCTTCGAGTTCGACAACTTTGCTCACGGCACCCAGGCTATCGCCGAGGCTGTCGCCGAGGCTGACTGCACCTCGATCATCGGCGGTGGTGACTCCGTCGCAGCTGTCAACAAGTTCAACCTGGCCGACAAGATGAGCTGGATCTCCACCGGTGGTGGCGCTTCCATGGAGCTCGTTGAGGGTAAGGCCCTGCCCGGAGTGGAGGCGCTTCTCGATGCCTAATCGCACCCTTCTTATCGCTGGTAACTGGAAGATGAACAACGACGTCGCCGAGGCCGCCAAGCTCGCCGACGAGCTGGCTCAGGCTCTGCCCGAGGTTCCGGCTGGCGTTGAGGTGCTCGTCTGCCCTCCGACCATCGACATCACCACGGTTCATGACCGCATTCAGGCTGCCCCCATCGCCCTCGGTGCACAGAACGTGTACTGGGAGGCCAAGGGTGCCTTCACCGGTGAGTCCTCTTGCGACATGCTCAAGTCCGCTGGCTGCACCTACTGCATCATCGGCCACTCCGAGCGTCGCGACTACTTCCACGAGACCGACGAGGACCAGAACAAGAAGGCCAAGGCTCTCGTTGCCGCCGGTCTTGTTCCCGTCTTCTGCTGCGGCGAGTCCCTCGAGGTCCGCGAGGCTGGCACCTATGTCGAGCACGTCGTGAACCAGGTCAAGGCTGGCCTTGCTGGTCTTGAGATCACCTGCCCCAAGCAGGTCGTCGTCGCCTACGAGCCCATCTGGGCCATCGGCACCGGCAAGACCGCTACCGCCGAGGACGCTCAGGAGGTCTGTGGTGCTATCCGTGAGACCCTCAAGGAGATGTTCGGCGAGGAGCTCGCTAACGGCATCCGCGTGCTGTATGGCGGTTCCGCCAAGCCCGGCAACATCGCCGAGCTCGACGCCAAGCCCGACGTTGACGGCGCCCTCGTGGGCGGCGCTTCGCTCAAGGCTGCCGACTTCGCCTCTATGGTCGTCAAGGCAGGCGAGTAGGACATATGGCACAACGTCATCTTCCTGCACTCCTGATTATCATGGACGGCTGCGGCCTGGCTCCGGCTGATGGCGAGAACGCCGTCGCCGCTGCCAAGACGCCCTTCCTTGATGGCCTGTACGAAAAGTATCCTCATACCACGCTCGGTGCTTCGGGCGAGGACGTGGGCCTTCCCGACGGCCAGATGGGCAACTCCGAGGTGGGTCACCTCAACATCGGTGCCGGTCGCATCGTGTTCCAGGAGCTTTCGCGCATCAACAATGCCATCAAGGACGGCTCCATCGCCAAGAACGAGGTTTTCGTCAAGGCCATGGACGATGTCAAGGCTGACGGCAAGACTCTCCACCTCATGGGCCTTATGAGCCCTGGCGGCGTTCACTCCCACATGAACCACGTCGAGGCTCTGGTCAAGATGGCTGCCGAGCATGGTGTCAAGACCGTTCGCGTCCACGCCTTCATGGATGGCCGCGACGTTGACCCGCAGTCCGGTGCCGGTTACATGAGTGAGTTCTGCGCCTTCCTGGCCAAGATTTCCGAGGAGACCGGTTGCGACGCTCGCGTTGCCACCGTCTCGGGTCGTTATTGGGCGATGGACCGCGACAACCGTTGGGAGCGCATCCAGCGCGCCTACGACGTCATGGTCAACGCGTCCGATGCTGATACCGACCCCGTTGCCGGTATCAAGGCCTACTACGAGAAGGACCCGCGCGGCGACGAGTTCGTCGAGCCCTTCGCTGCCCACAACGAGGGCATCCACGAGGGCGACGCGGCTATTTTCTTCAACTTCCGTCCCGACCGCGCACGTCAGATGACCCGCGTGTTCACGGACAAGGAGTTCGACGGCTTTGAGCGCGAGCAGATCAAGCTTTCGCACTTTGTGACGATGACCGAGTATGATCCGACGTTTGACGTCGAGGTCGCCTTCCCCAAGACGTTCCCCGAGAACGTCCTGGCCGACGTTATCGCCGCCAATGGCCTGAAGCAGCTGCACACTGCCGAGACCGAGAAGTACGCCCACGTGACGTTCTTCCTCAACGGTGGCATCGAGGAGCCCAAGGAGGGCGAGGAGCGCGTGCTCGTCGCTTCCCCCAAGGTTGCTACCTACGATCTGCAGCCCGAGATGAGCGCTCCCGAGGTTACCGAGAAGCTCGTCGCCGCCATCAACGAGGATCGCGCTGATTTCTACATCGTGAACTTCGCGAACTGCGACATGGTTGGTCACACCGGTGTCTTCGACGCTGCCGTTAAGGCTGTCGAGGCTGTTGACGATGCCCTGTCCAAGGTTGTCCCGGCGGTTCTCGCCAAGGGCGGCTTTGCACTGATTACCGCCGACCACGGCAACGCCGATCACATGTTTGACGTTGCTTCCGACGGTTCCAAGCATCCGTTTACGGCTCACACCACCAACCGCGTGCCGTTCATCATCGTTGATGAGAAGGCCAAGCTCACCGGTATCGAGGACGGCCGTCTTTCCGATATCGCTCCGACCATGCTCACCATGGCTGGTATTGAGCCTTCCGCCGAGATGACGGGCCGCGTGCTCGCTACCGAGGCCTAATAGAAAACAAATACCGTTTTCTAGCAAGGGGGTTGTCCACAACCGGACAACCCCCTTTTTGGTATTTCTGCCATTTCCACCCCGTCCTTGAGTGGCAGGTAGGGGAGAGCGGGGGATTGTGGTACAGTACTGGAGTTTGAACTGTTCTATTAAGGAGCTTATCTATGGGTCCGTTCCAGATTCTTCTGTTTGTCGTTTGGGCTGTTTCTGCCGTGGCGCTGACGATTCTCGTCCTGATGCATTCCGGTAAGGGTACCGGCGTTTCGGATATGATTGCCAGCTCGCTGTATAACTCCAGCTCTGCCACGGGCGTTATGGAGCAGAACCTTGACCGCCTGACCGTCATCATGGCTGTCGTGTTTGCCGTGTGCGTCGTGCTGTGCATGTTCTTCTTCCCGCAGGGCATCGTGGGCTACTAATCACGAGCCGCATAAATACTTGAAAAGGGTCCCGCAAGTGCGGGACCCTTTTTGTTTACATATTTGTAACAGAGTCAAAATATCCTCATATACTTCGCCCAACTAAAGAAAATCTCGACCGTTAACCGGAATTAGCCCCAAATCGTGCATAAAATGCGCTACTGTATTGCAATACGTTGGTCCGCTTTGTATAACCAGCCAAAACGGCGGACCGCGTTTGAATGGTTCGATTGGGCTGTCTTGACGTTGCCCGACCGAACTTACTTTGTCCTATCTCATAAGGAGGATGGCATGGCTGATTCTATGTTCCACCAGCCCGTTATGGGTCGTCGCGCCTTTGTCGGCGGTACCCTTGCTGCGAGCTCCATGGCTTTTCTTGCCGCATGCGGCAAGAAGGGCGGCGACGCTTCCGGTTCTGAGTCCGGTTCGACGCTGAACTTCTACATCAACAACCCGGTCTGCATCGACCCCTATAACGTCCAGGAGGACCAGGGCACTCAGGTCGAGTACCAGCTCTTTGATGCTCTGACCTCTTATGACGCCGAGAAGGGCGAGATCGTTCCGCTGGCTTGCGAGTCCTTTGAGGCCAACGACGACGCCACCGAGTTCACCTTCAAGATCAAGAAGGCCAAGTTCCACAACGGTGACGACGTTACCTCCAAGTCCTTCAAGCTCGGTTGGGAGCGTCTGGTCAATACCAAGTCGGCCATCGCTACCGAGTACGGCCCTTCCGAGGTCTCCTATCACCTTTCTATGGTCGAGGGCTATGACGACCTGCTTGCCGGTAACGCTACCGAGCTCAGCGGTGTTACTTGCCCCGACGATGAGACCCTCGTCGTCAAGCTGTCTTCCGCTTACGCCGACTTCCCCTTCGTCGCCTCTCACCCGGCTCTGGCCCCGGTTCCCGAGTGCGCCGAGTCCGATGTCAAGAGCTTCTATCTTGCACCGGTCGGTAACGGCCCGTTCATGATGGACGGCAAGTGGGAGGATGGTCAGGAGATCAACCTCAAGAAGTTCGACGATTACTATGGCGACAAGGCCAAGATCGATGGCATCCACTTCCAGGTCATCAAGGACATGGAGACTGCTTACAAGGAGTTCCAGGCCGGTAACCTCGATGTCTGCGACGTTCCCGTTGCTCAGATCGATGCCGCCAAGAAGGATCGCGGCGTGTCCAAGGACGGCTACACCATGGGTGACGGCGAGCGCATGCTGCTCGGCGCCGAGCCTTCCACGTACTATCTGACCTGCAACACCACGGCCGAGCCGTTCAACAACGCCGACCTGCGTAGGGGCATCTCCCTGGCCATCAACCGTGAGGCCATCTGCAAGACCATCTTCAAGGGTACCCGTACCCCTGCCGACGGCATTGTTCCTCCGGGCATCGATGGCTACAAGGAGGGCGCATGGGAGTTCTGCGCCTACGATGTCGACAAGGCTAACGAGTACCTCGACAAGGTTGCTCCCGCTGGCGCTAACGGGGATCGTGGCATTAGCGTGACCCTTTCCTACAACCAGGACGGCGATCACAAGGAGATCATGGAGTCCATCATCGGCGACCTCGCCAAGGTTGGCGTTACCGCTGTCTCCGATACCCCCGAGTGGTCTGCCCTGCTCGAGCAGTATCAGAACTTTAACTATCAGTTCGGTCGTCTGGGTTGGATTGCCGACTACCCGATCATGGACAACTTCCTGTATCCGCTGTTCCACTCCGACTCCCTCGGTGGCGACAACCGCTCTGGTTACAGCAACCCCGAGTTCGACGCCAAGGTCGACGAGGCTCGTACTATTGTTGACGACGAGGAGCGCGTCGCTAAGATGCAGGAGGCCGATGCAATGGTCGCTGCCGACTGCCCGGTCATCCCGGTGATGTTCTACACGCACACCATCGTCGGCTCCGATCGCATCAAGCACCTCTATGTCGATCCGCAGAAGCATGCCGAGCTGGGTACCGCTGAGCTCGCCTAAGAGTTTGCAGCTTCCGTGAGGGTCAAGTATTTACGTAGACCTCATGGGAAACATACAGTTCTCCCTAACCTGGGGTAAACTGGCTGATGGTAATTTTGGGATGCCGGTCTGGCGATCGGCATCCCATTTAGGTTAATCCCTAGATAGGGGAGTGGTATGGGTAAGTACATCGTTAAACGTGTGCTTCAGTTCATCCCGGTGTTTTTGGGCGTTACGCTGATTCTGTTCGCCCTCCAGAATATCGTGCCGGGAGATCCGATCAAGCTGATCGGTGGAGACAAGGCTCTGTCCCCCGAGGTGGAGCTTCAGCTTCGCGTCCGCTATCACCTAGTCCAGTCGGACGAGGACGGCAACGCGATCCTTGACGAGAACGGCGATCCCGTTCAAACGTCGCTCGTGGACCGTTACTTGTATTACATGAACGGTCTGCTTCATGGCGATCTGGGCAATTCGTATCAGCGCAAGCTGCCGGTTACGGATATCTTTGCCCAGAAGTATCCGTATACGATCAAACTTGCCGCGTGCGCCATCGTGCTCGAGGCAATCATGGGTATCGGTGCGGGTATCATTTCGGCGGTAAAGCGTTATTCCTTCTGGGATATTTTGGTAACGCTCACCACGTCGATCCTCGTTGCGGTCCCGGCCTTCTGGCTCGGTATGTTGCTGCAGCTGTTCTTTGGCGTCATCCTCAAGGACGCCACGGGCGGTGCAATCTCCACGCCGATCTCGGGTGCCGGCGGTTCCAGCTCTCAGTATCAGGATTGGATGCACTATGTGCTTCCGACCATTACGCTGGCTTCGGTTTCGACCGCTTACGCCGCCCGCATTATGCGCTCGCAGCTGCTTGACGTCATGAACCAGGATTACATCCGTACGGCAAAGGCCAAGGGTCTCTCCAATCGCGCGATCATCGTCAAGCATGCGCTTAAGAATGCACTCATCCCCGTCGTTACCTATATTGGTGTCGACTTTGGCGGCATGCTTTCGGGCGCCATCCTGACCGAGACGGTCTTTAACTGGCCCGGTATCGGCTATGAGGTCTATCGCGCCATTAGCATGCGTGACTGGCCCATCGTTATGGGCGGCGTTACGCTCATCGTTGTCGTCGTCATGGTGATCAACCTGCTCGTCGACATTAGCTATGCATTCCTCGACCCGCGCATCCGCCTTGGCGGTCCGTCGGATAAGGCCTAAGGGAGGTACGTCTCATGCAGGAAACTGATTCTCAGTCTCAGGAGCAGGCTACCGCCACCAAGGCCGCATCTGCTCCCGCGAAGTCCCGCACGCTGTGGGGCGACGCTTTTAAGCGTCTTCGTAAGAACAAACTCGCCGTTATCGGTGTCTGTTGGATCATCATCGTCGTTGTGGTTGCCCTGACCGCAGATCTGTGGGCTAAGCCCTGGCTCGGTTCTCCGACGGCTTCCGACTCGACCACCATGGCCGAGACGTCGCTGCTGGCTCCGTGTGCAGAGCACCCGTTTGGCACCGACGCCCTTGGTCGCGACATTCTCGTCCGCGTTATCTACGGTGCGCGCGTTTCGCTGTCTGTCGGAATTATGGCCACCGCGATTTCCACGCTGATCGGTCTGGTCATGGGTGCTCTGGCCGGTTTCTACGGCGGCATCTGGGATACGATCATCATGCGCTGTGCGGACATCTTCCTGGCGTTCCCGTACGTGCTGTTCGTTGTCGCCATGATCGCCGTTATCGGCCGCGGTCTTCAGAACGTCTTTATCGCCATCGGTATTCTCGGCTGGCCTTCGATTGCGCGCGTCTTCCGCTCTGCGATCTTGACCGTCAAGGAAAACGACTATGTTGATGCTGCGCGCGCGATGGGTGCATCTGATGCTCGTATCGTCGTGCGTCACATCTTCCCGAACTCCGTCGCCTCCATCGTGGTCTACGCGACCATGAACATTGGTGGCGCCATCCTGACCGAGTCTGCTCTGTCCTTCCTCGGCATGGGCGTTATTCCGCCTACGCCTTCGTGGGGCTCCATGATTCAGGACGGTCAGCAGTATCTGCTGACTGCTCCCTGGATGATGATCATGCCCGGTCTGGCAATTCTCTCGACGGTGCTCGCCTTCACCCTGCTGGGTGACGGTTTGCGCGACGCCCTCGACGTCAAGATGAAGGACGCATAAGGATGAAGAAGAACAAGAACTATGTGGACCTGAAGGACCAGCCGGTTCCCGAGGGCCAGCATCTGCTCGAGGTCGATGACCTAAAGATGTATTTCCACACCGAGGATGGCGTCGTTCGCGCTGTCGACGGTGTCTCCTACACGCTCGATCGCGGCGAGACCCTGGGCGTCGTCGGTGAGTCCGGCTCCGGTAAGTCCGTGACCGCCATGACCATCATGGGCCTTATCTCGATGCCTCCGGGAAAGATCGAGGGCGGCGACGTTCGCTATCGCGGTCGTTCTATCCTCGAGATGACCGAGGAAGAGATGCAGCACATTCGCGGTAACGATATCGCGATGATCTTCCAGGATCCTATGACCTCCTTGAACCCGGTCTATAAGATCGGCAAGCAGGTAGGCGAGGGTCTTCGTCTGCACCGTGGCTACTCCAAGCAGGAGGCGCTCAAGCGAGCCACCGAGCTTTTGGACCTCGTTGGCATTCCCGAGCCCGAGAAGCGCGTCAATGAGTATCCGCACCAGTTCTCTGGCGGTATGCGTCAGCGCGTCATGATCGCTATGGCTCTTGCCTGCGACCCCGATATTCTGATTGCCGACGAGCCCACGACTGCCTTGGACGTTACCATTCAGGCTCAGATTATTGAGCTTATGCAGGAAATGCAGGAGAAGAACGGCAACGCCATCATCATGATCACCCATGACCTGGGCGTTGTCGCCGATATGGCTGACAAGATCATGGTTATGTACGCCGGCCGTCCCGTCGAGTTCGGTACTGCTGAGGAAATCTTCTACGAGAGCCGCCACCCCTACACCTGGGGCCTTATCCGCTCCATCCCGGAGCAGGCCATCGAAGAGAAGAAGCCTCTTACGCCGATTCACGGCAACCCGCCTTCGCTCATGAACCTGCCTGAGGGCTGCGTCTTCTCTCCTCGCTGCCCCTATGCGACGGACAAGTGCCGCAAGCAGCGCCCCGAGCGCGTTGTCACCGAGTCTGGTCATTACTCTGCGTGCCACTACTCCGGTGACCCCGAGTTCCTCAAGAACGCTCCTGAGACGTCCCGTACGCGCAAGGATTCCAAGAAGGGAGGCGAGGCGTAATGGCAGATACCAACGAGCGCACTCCGCTGCTGAAGGTCGAGCACCTCTCTAAGGAGTTTCCCGCTGAGTCCGGCATGTTCGCCAAGCGCTTCTCCAAGCGTGTCGTCTCTGCTGTAAATGACATCTCTTTTGAGATTTATCCTGGCGAGACCTTTGGTCTGGTTGGCGAGTCTGGTTGCGGCAAGTCCACGACGGGCCGCACCATCATGCGTCTGACCAAGCCGACCGCCGGTAAGGTGTTCTTCCAGGGCAAAGATGTTGCAGAGATGAGCAAGCATGAGATCAAGGACATGCGTCGCGAGATGCAGTTTATCTTCCAGGATCCTTATGCTTCGCTCAACCCTCGTATGACCATCGGAGAGATTGTCTCCGAGCCCATGACCATTCATGGCGTGGGTACCAAGGAGGAGCGCATTGAGCGCGTCCGCGAGCTTCTCGACGTCGTTGGACTGAACCCCGAGCACATCAACCGCTATCCGCATGAGTTCTCCGGCGGTCAGCGTCAGCGTGTCGGTATTGCCCGCGCTTTTGCGCTGAAGCCCAAGCTGATTATCTGCGACGAGCCAGTTTCTGCTCTGGATGTGTCCATTCAGGCCCAGGTTCTGAACCTGCTCAAGGAACTGCAGGACAAGTTCGGTACCGCGTATCTGTTTATCGCTCACGACCTGTCCGTCGTGCAGCACATTTCCGATCGCGTTGCCGTTATGTATCTGGGTAAGATGGTTGAGGTTTCGGACTGGAAGACGCTCTACAGCGAGCCTCACCATCCGTACACGCAGTCGCTGCTGTCTGCCGTGCCGGTTCCCGATCCTGATATCCAGAAGACCCGCAAGCGCATCATCCTCGCTGGCGATCCGCCGTCGCCGCTGGATCCGCCGACCGGCTGCCGTTTCCACACGCGCTGCCCGATCGCGCAGGGCATCTGCTCTGAGAAGCTTCCCGAGTTTAAGGAAGTCGCACCGGGCCACTGCTGCGCCTGCCACTTCGCGGAGCCGTTCCCGATCAAGGAATCGCACATCGACCTGTAGTCGGTTGTTCTCGTCCGGGCCCGCCCTGGTGTTACTTTTCAGAACGTCCTCGGACATGCAAGAAACCCCCGCTGCGCACTTCGTGCGGCGGGGGTTTCTTGCGTCCTGCGGAGTGTTCTGAAAAGTAACACCAGGGCGGGCCCTACGTTAACTCGGCAGGGGGAGTGCGATTCCCTGATCGCTCACTTAATCTAATAAGAAATCGAGCGAGGCCGGAGCCTTGGCTCCGGCCTCCCCATATAAGGGCTCGGCAAAGCCGAGCCACCAAATTAATATCAGCCCTCAGAACATGTTTGAGAACGGTGCCTGGAGTACGTTGACGTAGGCCCCGAATCGGTGATGCCTCCCGGCGCATTCCGCAGGGGGAGCGATATTTTGCAGCACGAAGTGCGCAGCAAAATATCGCTCATGCCCGAGGACGCGCCGGGAGGCATCACCGATTCGGGGTCTGACATATAGATCTACCTGCGCATTTACAAATTCGTAAACTTTTTTCAAAAAAGTGCTTGCGCAGTTCTCGAAACATAGGTTATTATCTTCCTCGTTGAACGCGCGGGTCTAACAAAACGAACCGCGAATCAACAACATAGCATGTCGGAGTGGCGGAATTGGCAGACGCGCTAGCTTGAGGTGCTAGTGACCGCTTTTTGGTCATGCGGGTTCAAGTCCCGCCTCCGACACCATCGCATTTGAGAAGCCTCTTCGGAGGCTTTTTTGTTACCGATAGACGGTGAGGTTCACGATGGAAACGCTTGAGCGCAACGAGTGGGCGGACGTTGCCCAACTGGTCGAGATCACGAGCGATGCTGTCATCATTTGTGAGCTCGACGGAACCATTCTGCATGTGAATAACCGCTTGCTCGACTTGATGTGCGAGGAGCGTTCCGATGTGATCAACGGGGACGTTAAAGACCTCTTGTACTCGTCGGCTTTTGAACGCGCGTCAGAGCATCGTCTTCCTTTTGAGACCAATGGAACCGAGAGCGAGTTGATGCTCAAGCTGAGTGACGGCTCCTTTATTCCCGTCTTGGTTTGTGCCGGCTCGGTTACACCGCCTCGTATTTTTGGGCGCCGCGCGCCGCGTGTTCTGGTGGCGCTTCATAGCATCGAAGAGCAGTACTCGCACGACCGCCAGCTCAAGCGTGCGCTTTCGGAGCTTAGAGTGGCGAATAAGCGCCTTTCGGGCACTTTGTCGGTCATTATGAGCACGGTGGGCTCCGATGAGCTGCCTAGTTTGTTAGATACCGTTTTGAACCAGCTTGTAGGAACGCTCGGTGCTTCGGGTGCCGCTATCTATTTTTCTGAGAGCGGCGGTTTTAAGCTTCGTGGTGTTTCCAAGGAGCTGTACGACAGCTACCTGCCTGAGTTTTTGCCGTATGGCGCTGGCATTCCGACGTATGTTCTTCGTGAGTCGCGTGCCTGTCGCTTGTCGATTCAACAGGACCTTGAGGGCGATAGGGCCGCCTCCGGTATGTTCATGGACCTGGACAATCGTTCTAAGCACCTATTGCGCGTGCAGGATATGCCTCCGTATCGCAGCGAGATCTGTCTTCCCGTTTTTTACGGTACGCAGATCCTTGGCGTGCTGGAAGTTGGTTGGAAACGCCCTCAGGCACCGCTCGCCTATGACGTTAATGTGCTCGAGGTCATTTGCGATTACCTATCTATCCAGCTGGTCGGCATGGCATCGAGTCTTCGCTCCCGTCGCACGGCCGAGCTTGGCCGCTCGCTCAATGTCTTGCGTGATGAGTTGTTTACCTTTCTAGACGATTCCGCCGCGGCTACCCAGGCGGTATCGTCCGAGATCTGCAAAATGCTTAACTGCCATTTTTGCCCTGTTGAGTATGACGCCAGTCTGGATTCCTACGTCATAGATTTTGAAGGCGGTAGTCGCGTTGCTTTGCCGGACGATCCCGAGAGGCTTTTCTTTTCCACGACGGCACCAGCGGCACGTCTGGGGGCTGGCCCTGATGGCTTTGAGGCATCTGTTTTGGGAGGTACGAGTGCCGAGGACCTTAAACACGTCCGTATAACTCGCGTTGATGAATCGATGCCTATGGGAGGCTGGCTTAGGGCGCATGGCCTGCCTTGTCAAGGTCTCTACGTCGACTCCGGCATCGAGGCGGGGCGCCCGCGCTCTGAGGGTGATGGCAAGCACAGTAACGACGCGATTGTTCCTGCTTCTGTTGCGAAGAGCCCGACGACGCGCGCGCTGCTGCTTCGTGATGGTAGCCAAGAGCCGATTGATGATCTTGAATATGACTACTTGGTGCACTTGGCGCATGACTTTGAACTGATCTACGAAGGCGAATCTCAAAAGCGCGAGGAGCGCCATATCGCTCAGACCCTTCAGATCGGCATGAGAAATTCCCTGGGGGATGTTCCGGGTATCGCAACCGATTCGGTGTACCTGTCAGCCACGAACTCGGCGTTGGTCGGCGGTGATTTCTATACGCTCATCCGTCTTCCCGACGACTGCGCCGTCATGATTCTGGGCGATGTGTCTGGCAAAGGCATTGAGGCTGCATCGATGTCCGCGCTCGTCAAGACGGCCCTGACGGCATATGCCTGGGAGGGCGCTGGACCGGCCCGCATGGCACGCTCCCTTAACAGCATGCTCATGGGCTTCTCGAGGGTCGAGACGTTCGTGACGGCCTTTATCGCCAAGATTGACCTTAAAGCCGGACGCGCAACGTATTGTTCGGCGGGCCATCCTCCGACCATGGTCATTAGGCCAGAGTCGATGCCGCTGGGTGGCGGCGAGGCCCGTGGGGGAGAGGTCGAGCTGCTTGGATGCCAATCGGGCGTAATCGGTGCCTTTGAGAGCATGGTGTACGAGACAGGCGTGTTTACGTTCGCTCCTGGCGACATGCTCTTCATGTATACGGACGGAACGATTGAGGCCCGCGACCGCACCGGAGCGTTCTTTGGTGAGCAGCGCCTTCGTGACCTTCTGCTCTCTGTCTCGGGTGAGGGCGTATCGGGAATCTGCGGCAAGGTCTTGGGCGAGCTTGACCGATTTACCGAATCGGCGCTGGACGATGACATTGCATTGGTGTCCCTTGAGTTTTTACGGGGTCGTTCATAGACGACGCTGGGCGGGCTGAATCCGTACGGTTGGGGAAACGAATGCATCGAGTGGGCTTTTTTGGGGAACCATGGTCGTATGAATGAGTGGAATGACATAGCGGTTTTGACGCCACCAGGCGATATCGACATCGCCACGGTGCCTGCGCTGCGTCGGCGGTTGGATGCTTTGATTGGCCGCGGCGTGCGTCGTGTCGTCATCAACTGTCAGGCTGTTAGCTTTATCGATTCTACGGGCTTGGCATTCCTGCTTACGCGCGCTCGTGAGCTTATGAGGCGAGAAGGCCTGCTTTCGCTCGTCAATGCATCAGGTGAAGTTGTTCGCTTTTTGGAGATTGCTCGTCTTGTCGATATCCTTCATGTCGCGGGGCCGGCACGGGAGTCTATTCCCGCCATTCCGGTGGGGGAGCTGCCTCGCTGGAGTAAGAGCGTCGAGGTCCGTCAGGGTATCGAGAATCTTCCATACTACCGACATCGCATCGCCGAACTCCTTGAATCGCTTCCGTTGCGCCGTGACGAGCGCTACGATGTCGCATTGGCGTCGGGGGAGGCGCTGGGTAATGCCTATGACCATGCGGGCGGTATCGGGTGCGTCCTGACGGTTCAGGCCTATGGCGATCGCGTTGTGGTTGAGGTGCTTGATCGAGGTGCCGGCTATTCTATCGATGAAACGAGCGAGCCGGTCGCATCCGAGGAGCGCGGCCGTGGCATCAAGCTTATGCGTATGCTCGTCGATAACGTGGAGGTTGCTCGTCGTACGGACGGCGCCGGCACGCGCGTACAGATGGTGAAGCTGTTTAGCGGAGCGCTGGAATCGTGTGCCTAGCCAATCGCTTTAGCGCGTTTAGCTACTAAGAACATGCGGCAGACAAGTTTTTTGAAAAAAGTACTTGCGTCTTTTGGACAACTCGCGTAAATTAATAACCCGCAAGCGGACATGGCTCAGTTGGTAGAGCACAACCTTGCCAAGGTTGGGGTCGCGGGTTCGAGCCCCGTTGTCCGCTCCATTGCATTTCCGGACCGTTTAGGCGGTCCTTTTTCGGCGAAGTGGCCAAGTGGTAAGGCAGAGGCCTGCAAAGCCTTTACCCCCGGTTCGAATCCGGGCTTCGCCTCCAGGCAACATCCGGGCGCTCCGGCGCCCGTTTTGTTTTACATATGCGGACATGGCTCAGTTGGTAGAGCACAACCTTGCCAAGGTTGGGGTCGCGGGTTCGAGCCCCGTTGTCCGCTCCAAACGCAACAGCCCGACTACTACGGTAGCCGGGCTTTTTTTGTACCTATCTCCTAGGCTCGAACCCGAGAGGGGGCGAGCGTTTTGGGTCGTGGCTGTGGCGTTGTTTGCCGCGAATGTCCGCTTTGGGCGTATCATCGTGGGCATCTCGCATAACCTCGTTGCAAGGGAGATACGCCCCATGGCTACAGAAAAGTCTTCTTCGCGCTCATGGATGTCCGATGCCGCGATCTATCAGATCTACCCGCGCTCGTTTAAGGATTCGACTGGTTCGGGTCTGGGCGATATCGCGGGCATTACCCAGCAGATGGACTATCTTGAGCGGCTGGGTATCGAGGCCATCTGGCTGAGCCCGTTTTACCCTTCGCCTCTTGTCGATGGCGGCTATGATGTGGCGGACTACTGCGATGTCGACCCACGTCTCGGCTCGCTTGACGACTTCGATGACATGATCGCTGCGGCTCACGCGCGCGGCATCAAGGTCATCGTCGACATCGTGCCCAACCATTCATCCAACCAGCACCCCTGGTTCAAAGCCGCTCTTGCCGCCGGCCCCGGATCGCCCGAACGCGCCCGTTATATCTTCCGCGATGGTCGCGGCGAGCATGGCGAGCTGCCTCCCACCAATTGGAATGCCAACTTTGGCGGCCCCGCATGGACGCGTGTTGCGGACGGTCAGTGGTATCTGCACATGTTTACGCCCGAGCAGCCGGACTTTGACTGGTCATGCCCTGAGGTTCACGCGCTCTTTTGCGACGTCCTGACGTTTTGGAGCGATCGAGGCGTCGACGGCTTTCGCATTGATGTGGCGCAGGGTCTCGCCAAGGATCTCGACCGCGATGACCTCGACCGGTGGCATCTCGCCGAGGGCGATGACATGGTTGACGACGGCACCCATCCGCTGTGGGACCGCAATGAGGTCCACGAGATCTATCGCGAGTGGCGCCGCGTGTTCGACCGCTATAATCCGCCGCGCAGTGCCGTTGCCGAGGCGTGGGTGCTGCCCGAGCGCCAGTATCTCTACGCGCGTCCCAGCGAGCTTGGCCAGACATTCAACTTTGAGTTTGCCAAGGCCACTTGGACCTATGATGACATGCACATTGCAATCGAGAAGGGCTTGAAGGCAGCCGTCGAATCCGATTCCGCCTCGACCTGGGTACTCTCCAACCACGACGTGCCGCGCGTGGCGACACGCTATGCCCTGCCGCAAATCAAGGCGACGCGCTACCACCAGATTGCGCTCGACTGGCTCTTGCGCGACGGGTCGTCTTATGACGAGGACCGTGAACTCGGCGAGCGCCGCGCGCGGGCGGCCCTTTTGCTTGAGCTGGCGCTTCCGGGCTCGGCATACGTGTATCAGGGTGAGGAGCTCGGCCTTTTTGAGGTGGCTGATATCCCGTGGGCTGCACTCGAAGACCCTACTGCGACCAATACGCACGGACCGAAGCGTGAGAAGGGGCGCGACGGCTGTCGTGTGCCCCTGCCGTGGGTGGCGGCGGACGATCCCGCGCATGGCGGATCGTTTGGGTTTTCGCCGGCAGACGCCGATGCGGCGCCCCATCTGCCGCAGCCTGCATGGTTTTCCGATTATGCTGCCGATAGGGAAGAAGTGGACCCGACATCGATGCTTGCGCTCTATCGTGACGCCCTCTGGCTGCGGCGCAAGCTGCGCGGGTGCGCCAACGATCTTGCGTGGCTCGATCTTGACGGGCGCACCGGTCTTGCGGATGGTGCCGAGGGCGCTGAGGGCGGCGTCATCGCCTATCGCCGCGATAACGGCTGGGCGTGTGTGACGAACTTCGGTGCAGCACCCGTGGAGCTGCCGGCGGGCAGGGTCCTGCTCACCTCATCACCGCTTGCAGACGGCAGGCTCGCGCAGGACAGCTCTGCCTGGATCATGCTCGGTGAGATGTAGGGGCATCTCGCTGCGAGCCTGCGTTTGTTCGCGCCTTTCGTGACGACTGATGCCCTCGCGAGAGCGTCGCAAAACTTTTCAAAAAAAGTTCTTGCATAGGATGCGGGCATCACGTAAGATTAATCCTCGTAAGCGGACATGGCTCAGTTGGTAGAGCACAACCTTGCCAAGGTTGGGGTCGCGGGTTCGAGCCCCGTTGTCCGCTCCATTTGGGCGTTTAGCTCAGGGGGAGAGCGCTTCCCTGACACGGAAGAGGTCAGAAGTTCAAATCTTCTAACGCCCACCAAATGTTCGCAGCTCAGAGGCTATGTCCTCTGAGCTGTTTTGTTTTGCTACCAAGCACGCCGTCAAATATGCCAGCAAATATTGATCCAAGGTCCCCGTAGAGGTGCCGGCAGGTTGCATACGTCCTGGCCGACCGTGACCGCAACATGTTGGTCAAGCATAATCTTTTGGATTCTTTTGGCGTGAGCGGCTTGGTTTTGGTAGGATTTGTCAGCGGCTTGACTAAGGGGGTTTTATAACTGCCATGCAGGTAGCCGTGTTGGTAACGTTTTACCGACTTGCCAAGAACCCCTCATAATTAATGCGTCTGCAAAATAACTAATTGCTTTGACCTGCTGAAACACTATATGTTGTGTTTGACCTAAAAAAAGAATACAGGATATAGATGCCTCTTTGTCGTATGATAGATGGCGGACAGAGAACGAGGACCTTATTCGCCCCATTTGGATGGATCTTCGAGCCCCTTGATTGGCTGCGAGGATTGTCCGCATGAGGGCCTATGGTTTTCGAAAACACAGATTGCGCGACGGCGCCGCAAGACAGGGGCAGCCCTGCCGGGCATCGTTTGGCTCTGAAGCGCAATACGATTTCGACGCGAAAGAGGCAAGAGGATGAAGATCATCAAGCGCAGCGGCACCGAGGTTGTCTTTGACATCGATAAGATTGTCAATGCCATCCGTGCCGCAAACTTGGAGGTCGAGGAGAGCTCTCGTCTTACCGACCGCCAGGTGGTTTACGCGGCACAAAACGTCGCCGAGGCATGCGAGAACGCGGGCCACACCGTGTCGGTCGAGGAGATTCAGGATCTGGTCGAGGACGAGATTATGCGTCTCGACTGCTACGAGGTCGCTCGCCATTACATCATCTATCGCTATGTTCAGAGCCTGAAGCGCCAGAAGAACACGACTGACGACAAGATTCTGTCGCTGATTGAGTGCAACAACGAAGAGGTCAAGCAGGAGAACTCCAACAAGAACCCGACCGTCAATTCCGTTCAGCGTGACTACATGGCCGGCGAGATCTCCAAGGACCTGACCCAGCGTGTGCTGCTGCCCCAGGAGATTGTGGATGCTCACAATGAGGGTCTGATTCACTTCCATGATTCGGACTACTTTGCCCAGCACATGCATAACTGCGACCTGGTGAACCTGGAGGATATGCTCCAGAACGGTACTGTTATTTCGGGCACGCTGATCGAGAAGCCGCACAGCTTCTCGACTGCCTGCAACATCGCGACGCAGATCATCGCTCAGGTTGCTTCCTCCCAGTACGGTGGCCAGTCGATTTCGCTGACCCATCTTGCCCCGTTCGTCGAGGTGAGCCGTCAAAAGATTCGCGGCGAGGTCGCCCGCGAGCTCGAGGAGCTCGGCGTTTCCGCATCTCCCGAAAAGGTCCGCGAGGTTGTTGAGGACCGCCTGCGTGACGAGATCCGTCGCGGCGTTCAGACGATTCAGTATCAGGTCGTGACCCTTATGACCACGAATGGCCAGGCGCCGTTCGTGACGGTCTTTATGTATCTCAATGAGGCCCGTACGCCCCAGGAGAAGCATGACCTTGCCATGATTGTGGAGGAGACGCTTCGTCAGCGCTATGAGGGCGTTAAGAACGAAGCCGGCGTGTGGATCACCCCGGCGTTCCCCAAGCTCATCTACGTGCTCGAGGACGATAACGTTCACGAGGATTCCCCGTACTTCTACCTGACTCAGCTGGCTGCGAAGTGCACCGCCAAGCGCATGGTGCCCGACTACATCTCCGAGAAGAAGATGCGCGAGCTCAAGCTGTCGAAGGGCGAGACCGCGGGCAACGGCGACTGCTATACCTGCATGGGTTGCCGCAGCTTCCTGACGCCCGACCGCTCCGGTAACGGATTTAACAACGTGGCCAACGCGCTGAACTATGACCCGAACAAGCCCAAGTACTACGGTCGCTTTAACCAGGGCGTTGTGACCATCAACCTGCCCGATGTCGCGCTGAGCTCGCATCAGGACATGGATAAGTTCTGGAAGATCTTCGACGAGCGCCTTGAGCTGTGCCACCGCGCCCTGCTGTGCCGTCATGAGCGTCTGATGGGTACGCTTTCGGATGCCGCACCGATTCTTTGGCAGTACGGTGCCCTCGCCCGCCTGAAGAAGGGCGAGACGATCGACAAGTTGCTCGTGGGCGGTTACTCCACCATTAGTCTGGGTTATGCCGGCCTGTATGAGTGCGTTAAGTACATGACGGGCCACAGCCACACCGAGAAGGAGGGCACGCCCTTTGCCATGGCCGTCATGCAGCGCATGAACGACAAGTGCGCGGAGTGGAAGGCCGAAAGCGATATTGACTTCTCGCTGTACGGTACCCCGCTTGAGTCGACGACCTACAAGTTCGCCAAGTGCCTGCAGCGTCGTTTTGGCATCATCCCGGGCGTGACGGACAAGGGCTACATCACCAACAGCTACCACGTCCACGTGTCCGAGGAGATCGACGCATTCGACAAGCTCAAGTTCGAGGGTATGTTCCAGCAGCTTTCGCCGGGCGGTGCCATCTCCTACGTCGAGGTTCCCAACATGCAGGACAACCTCAAGGCTGTCATTCGCGTGATGCAGTACATCTACGACAACATCATGTACGCCGAGCTCAACACCAAGAGCGACTACTGCCAGGTGTGCGGCTACGACGGTGAGATCAAGATTGTCGAGGATGACGGCAAGCTGGTGTGGGAGTGCCCCAATTGCGGCAATCGTGACCAGGAGAAGATGAATGTCGCTCGTCGTACGTGCGGCTACATCGGTACCCAGTTCTGGAACCAGGGCCGAACCGAGGAGATCCGCGACCGCGTGCTGCATCTCTAATAACCATCCCAGGCCGCCCCGTAGCGAGGCCCCGGGCCTTTACTCGCTATTTCGGACAGTCCTGGCTCACGACGGAGGCGCCACTGGCGCCTCCTGTTCGTGCGGAACTCATATCGAGCAAAGGCCCGGGGCCTCGCTACGGGGCAGCCAAGTTGATGTAGCTGAGATGCAGCATACGGCCTGCTCACTCCTCGAAGTTCTTAGCGGAAATGAGTTGACTTGCAACAACGCTTTGCTTGCGATGGCGGTTGAGCTGCAACAAAGTTTTTATTGGACCTCGAACCCTATACTCGATGTTCGCTTCGTTCATTGAGTTACCCTTTGCATGAGGCCGGGACATATCGTCCCGCCCGCAGTTTCGCAGGCCGAAGGCCGAGAATGTTTGAGGACGGGATGATATGTCCCGGCCTCCCGGGAGAGTTACCTATGAACTACGCGAACATTAAGTATTTCGACATTGCTGATGGGGAAGGCGTTCGTACTTCTCTGTTTGTGAGCGGGTGCCGTCGCGGGTGCAAGAATTGCTTTAACTCCGTCGCGTGGGACTTTGCCGCGGGTGAAACGTTCGATCGTGCCGTCGAGGACAAGATTATCGAGAGCCTCGACCATCCCTTTATCGATGGCCTGACGATTCTGGGCGGCGAGCCTATGGAGCCCGAGAATCAGGTGGGGCTTGTTGACTTTATCGAACGCGTGCGTGCGGCCTATCCCGCGGGGTCGGGCAAGACCATTTGGTGCTTTACCGGCGACGTGCTCGAGGAGCTTATGCCGGGCGGTCGCCATCATACCGAGGTGACGAACCGTATCCTGGCCTGCCTCGACATGTTGGTGGACGGCCCGTTCGTTCAGGATTTGTACGATATCTCGTTGCGCTTTAGGGGCTCGAGCAATCAGCGCGTGATTGATATGAACGCCACGCGCGCCCGTGCTGTGCGCGAGGGCGTTGCGCTTTGTGATGCGGTTGAACTTTGGCGGGACGATCCAGTCTATTCGACCCATACTATGTAGCTTGTGACCGATGCCAAAGGGCGTGGTACCATAGCGCGAACGCAAAATCGGAAAAGTGAGGTCCAGATGATCGATCAGGAAAAAGTCGAGGCCGCCATTAAGCTGTTGCTTGAGGGCATAGGCGAGGACCCAACTCGTGAGGGCCTGCTGGAGACCCCGGCGCGCGTTGCCCGTATGTATGGTGAGATCGCCGGCGGTATGGACCAGAGTGCCGAGGAGCACCTGTCCAAAACCTTTGCCGTCGCTTCGAACGATTTGGTTATCGAGCGCGACATCACGTTCTACTCGCTGTGCGAACATCATCTGCTGCCGTTTTATGGCAAGGCCGCCATTGGTTATATCCCCAACGGCCGTGTCGCAGGGCTCTCTAAGCTTGCCCGCACGGTTGAGGTCTACGCCCGTCGTCTGCAGCTGCAGGAGCAGCTGTGCGCACAGGTTGCCGATGCCCTCATGGAGTATCTCGCTCCCCAGGGAGCGATTGTGCTCATGGAGGCTGAGCATATGTGCATGACCATGCGCGGCGTGCAAAAGCCTGGCACCAAGACCGTGACGCTCGCTCGCCGCGGCGTCTTTGAGACCGATCCGTCGCTCGAGGAGCGGTTCTTTAGGATGCTGGGCCGTTAGCATGAGGGTCGTCAACGACTTTACATCGAAGACCGATGAGGGGACGCCGCGTCGCGGCTTCATGGCTTCGGGCCTGGCCCCCTTTGATGCCATGCCTCGCATTGATTACATTTGTGCCAACGGGCTGTTTCGGCGGCACCTGGGCAACATTGCGCAGTTGGAATCGGGGCGCATCTTCTGCCGCCACGGTATTGACCATCTGCTCGATGTCGCTCGCATTATGTGGATCAAGAATCTCGAGGAACAGCTCGAATTTGACCGCGAGGTCATCTACGCCACGGCACTTCTTCACGATATCGGCAAAGATGAACAGTATGAATCGGGTATATCCCATGATGTTGCAAGCGAACGCGTCGCTGATGCGATTCTCGGCGGCATGCCCGATGATGTGGCGTTTGAGCCGGCCGATGCCGCAGCCATTAAGACGGCCATTCTGGGCCATCGAAAGCTGCGCGTGAACAGCCAACCGCTTGAGCGTCTGCTCTATGCGGCCGATAAAGCGTCGCGCGCCTGCTTTGCATGCCCCGCGCGCAATGCTTGCAACTGGAGCGATGATAAAAAGAACCTGTCGATTCGCGTGTAGTTAGTTTGCGCGGTCGGGGTTCTAAACGAAGGAGACGATCGCGATGAGCAACAAGAAACTGCCCGAGAATGCAACCAAGACTGAAGGCGCCGAGCTCGCCCGCCGTGGAAGGGGCGAAATATCCACCGCAACGGCGGTGCCCCACGTGAGTTATGACGATCTGCGCCATGCTGACCGCATTACTATCGACGGTCTCGAGGTCTTTGCCAACCACGGCGTGTATCCCGAAGAGAATGCGCTGGGCCAGAAGTTCATCGTGTCCTTGGTGCTCTATGCCGACCTGCGTGCAGCGGGGGAGCACGATAACCTGGACGCTTCGATTGACTACGGCTCGGTGTGCCACGATGTCGATGGCTATCTGCGCGAGCATACGTTTAAGCTCATCGAGGCAGCAGCCGAGGGTGTGGCCCAGATGCTGTTGCGTCGTTACCCCCTGCTGCTTGGCGTGCACGTTAAGCTCGATAAGCCTTGGGCGCCTGTCGGTCTTCCCTTGGCAAGCTGCGGTGTCGAGATCGAGCGCGTGCGCTAGTCGACGCTAGAGCTTGTTGAGGGGCGGCTGCTTGAGCCGCTGCGACAGAGTTCTATTGTTGGGACAGTACGTGTCGAGCAGGGCGTGAAACCGATGATTGTGGCTTGGCTCGAGCAGGTGGACGAGCTCGTGGGCGACAACCATGTCAAGGCACTCGACGGGGTAGGCGGCAAGTTCTCGTGCGATGCGAATGGCGCCGGTTTTGGGCGTGCATGATCCCCAGCGCGTTTTCATGCTGCGCACGGAAACGCGGGAAACGGCGACACCCATTGCGATTTCGTATGCGTGCACAATATCGCGCAGCGCCGATGTGACCTCGGACGTATAGAGCTGGTCAATATGGGCTTGGATCTCACTGGGCGTTAAGCCGTCGAGGGTCGCGTTCCACTTGGCCTGCGGACGTTCGTCTGGCTCGTCGGTACCCATAAAACTTGCGAAGGTAGCCTGCTTGGGCCGCGGTGCGGGTGGCTCAAAGTTGTGGTCGAGTGCATCCTGAACGGTGATGGGTTTGCCCCAAAGCGCAATGATGGACGAGGGACTGAGCGGCTCTCGCGCCGTCGCCTGACGTTGCTCGCGCTGGGCAAGTCGGCTGATAATCCAGGCGCTGTTGCGCTTCACAAACGCTTCGATACGCTCGCGGCTGGCGCCGAGCGGTGCACTGGCGTGGACCTCACCGCTCGATGTGACGCGTAGGTTGAAGTTCTTGACGCGCTTTTTGGTAACGATGACGGGGATGGGCGTCCCATCCGGTCGGGATGCGGAAATCGTAAACTGCTGCGTCAAAAGCGGTCCTTCAGATTGGGGACGGGCCGGCATGTCGACCGTTCGGCATGCCGGCCCGCTCAAGGGATGTGAAATTAATAACGCTCAAAGAAGGCAAGCGCGTTGTCGCTGCAGAGCTTCTGCATCACGGTCTTGCCAAAATGCTTGGAAAGCATGTTCTGGAACTCGGGCATCTTGCTGGCGTCGGAGAGGAAAGCGGGCACCGCGGCGCCGTCCCAGTCGCCGCCGAGCGCGATGACGTCCTCGCCGCCCAGGTCGAGCCAGTGCTCGATATGTGCCGCCAGCTGGTCGAAGGTGACGTCTGCGGCGGTCTTGTCGGTTGCGTCGTTGGAAAGGAACTCGCTGCAGTAGTTGAGGCCGACGATGCCACCCATATCGCGAATGGTGCGGAACTGGTCGTCGGTAAGGTTGCGTTTGGCGCCGCAAACCGCACGGGAGTTGGAGTGGCTGGCGACGAAGGGGCGCGTGGCGTGGGCGACAACCTCGTCAAAGCACTCGTCGTTGAGGTGGGAGACGTCGAGTACCATGCCGGCATGCTCCATCTGCGTAAGTGCCTCGATGCCGGCGGCGGTGAGGCCGGCGTGGGTGTCGTGGCCGCTCGCGAGCGGTCCCTGCGCGTTCCAGCTGAGTGATGACATGAGTACGCCCAGGCTCTTGAGCACCTCGCTCAGCGCGGGGTCCTCGGCAAAGAACGTGGCGTTTTCGATGGTGTGGATGCAGGCGACCTTGCCGTCTTTGAGCGCAGGGCGAATGTCTGCCGCGCTGCGCACGTTGACCATGCGGTCGTGGTTGAGCATTGCCTGGCCGCTCATGTGCGCCATGATCTGCGCCTGGAAGCGCGCGGCGTGGGCGGTGGGAATCTCATCGGGGACAAACGTGGCGAAGCACTGTGCCCACGGCGTGTTGCCGATCTTTGCGAGCGAGATGGCGCAGGCGTTGCCCTCGATGAGGTCGAAATCTTGCGGATGCGTTTCGTCGCCGGGGAAATAACCGTCGGTGCCGGCGGTAAAGCGCAGGTCGAGATCGAGCGTGGCCCAGCCGATGCGGTCGGCGGTGTCGCAGTGTAGGTCAAATACGGGATATGCCATGGTTCCTCCGGTTGCAGCGTTTCTTTGCAAACTGTCTTTGAATTGTATGACTAGGGTATAGTTAGCGCCATATGTTCACGGCGGCCCGCGTTGTGCGCCGCCCTTATCACGGAGGTTACCATGTCCAACCAGGGCAAGAAGGTCAAGACTCATTATCGCGGCACGCTCGACGACGGCACGCAGTTCGATAGTTCCTACGATCGCGGCGAGCCGCTGGAGTTCACCTGCGGCGCCGGCCAGATGATCAAGGGCTTCGACGCCGCCGTGGTCGACATGCAGGTGGGCGAGAAGAAGACCGTGCACATCCCGGCTGCCGATGCCTACGGCGAGCACAATCCCGAGATGGTTTTGACCTTCCCGGCCGAGCAGGTTCCCAACATCGAGCAGATCGAGAAAGGCATGAAGCTCTTCCTGTCCACGCCGAGCGGCATGCCCGTCCCCGCCGTGGTCATCGACGTAACGCCCGAGGCCGTGACGCTCGACGCCAACCACGAGCTGGCCGGCAAGGACCTCAACTTTGATATCGAGCTCGTTGAGGTCGAGGACTAGGCTATGCCTGTGAATCTGGTTTCGACAGCGTGTCTCGGAAATCTCAACGACCCGTCCTATGAGCTTTTGCTTCGCCGGGAGCTGGGCGGTGTCTTTGAGGTCGATGAGCTACTACTCGATTGGGACCAGGCCGATGCCCGCACATTTGTGGGCGTGACGGAGCTGGGGCGTACGGTCGATATTCGGCTGGGCGCTGCCGATGGCGATCGCCTTGCCGACTGCGATGTGCTTGTCATCGACCGCTCGGACACGGTGCCCGTGGCGGTTGTCGTGCGCCTACGCAGTGCCGAAGTCTATCTGGTTGAAGTCGACCGCATGGACCCGATTGCGCTTGCGCATGTATGCTGGGAGATCGGCAATATGCATGCGCCGCTGTTTCGAGGCGATTCGGACGAGCATACCGTGCGCATGTATACGCCGCTGCAGCCGGTTTTGGGCCGCATGCTCCGGGGCGTCGAGGGCGTTCGGCTCTCGACGGTTACCCGTGAACTCGATTCGGACCGGCGCTTTGCGTCGAGTGCGGCGGATGTCGTTGTGAGTATGGCTCCCGACTTTACGATCGTAAAGAAGGCGCGCGGTTAACGTGCGTATGAGTAAGACGGACTTTGAGAGACAACTATTCAAAGTCCGTCTTTCTGTTGATGAGATGCTGTGGGGGAAAGCATATGGGTCTTGAGGGAATCAAGCTGATTGCATGCGATTTGGACGGCACGTTGCTGCATCCGGGGGAGCGCGAGCCGCGTTCCGAGGCTTTTAAGCTCATCGACGAGCTGCATCGTCGCGGCATCGTGTTTATGCCGGCGAGCGGTCGTCAATATGCGAGCTTGCGCTACCTGTTTGCCCCGGTGGCCGATGAGCTCGCCTATGTATGCGAAAACGGTGCCCTGGTCATGAGCGAGGGTCGCGTCGTCGTCAAGCGCTCCATGGAGCGTAGTCTTGCTATGGATATCGCGAATGCCGTGGTTGCGTATCCCCATGCCGACGTGACCCTTTCGTGTGAGGGACACCTCTACACCATGAGCGGCAACGATGTGTTCGTCGATCATTTGCGCTATGAGGTCCACTGCGATGTGGCGGTGGTCGACCGCCCCGAGGACATCGACGAGGACGTCATTAAGATCGCCTTCCAGACGCCCGAGGTGGATCAGCCGGCGGCCCTGGAGTATTTCGAGCGCCTCTTTAGCGACCGTGTTGACGTGATGACGTCGGGAACCGAATGGACGGACTTTATCGGTTTCGGTTCGGGCAAGGGCTCCGCGCTTGCCGATTACGGTCGTGCCCTGGGTATTTCGCCCGATGAGATGATGGCGTTTGGCGATAACGAAAACGACCGCGACATGCTCAACGTCGTGGGCCATCCCTATCTGATGGAGAACTGCAACCCCACCATGCGCGACATCAACGACCGCGTCCGTTACGTGCACACGGTCGAAGAAGAGCTGCGTCGCCTGCTTGCCGAGTAGGCACGTCCCGAACATCTACCGGCAGTCGGGGCAGAGACCCTCGAAGATGGTGTAGTACGACGTGACGTGCCAGCCGATTTGCTCGGACGCCTTGGCGTCGAGCTGGGCATCGAAGGGGAACGGTACGTCGATGACGCGGCTGCATGAGGTGCAGATGATATGCGCATGCGGCTCGATCGTGCGATCGAAGCGGCTGCCGCCCGGCGTCTTGATGGAGAGAATCTCGCCGGCATCTGCCAAGAGATTGAGGTTGCGGTAGACCGTGCCGCGGCTGATCTTGTCATCCTGTTCGCGCACGGCGTTGTAGATTTCGTCGGCGGTGGGATGGTTATAGCTTTGGCGCACGGCGTCAAGAACCAGCTTTCGCTGCTTGGTATTCCTTCTTTGCACCGCCATGCGCCTCGCCTCTTTTCTATCAACGGTCGTAGGTAAATGATACCGTATTTAGCACACAATACTAATAACGAGGCGTAAAACCGTCTTCATTGGTAAGTGGGGCTCGGGCCTGGGCGTCTACGAGGCGAAAACGCGTTCCCATGCGCTCGTAGGAGGCATGAAGCGCCTCGAGATGAGATAGGATATTTGCCGGAGCTCCCTGTATCTCCATCTCGACTGAGCCGTCTTCCATGTTACGCACCCAGCCGGTGAGCGCGCGTGCCTGCGCGAGGTTGGTGTTGGTAAAGCGAAAGCCAACGCCCTGGACTTGCCCCGCCCAGCGCAGGAAATAGCGCAGGGGAGTGTCTTGAGTGGCCCCGTCGCTTGCGAGCACAGTAAGCCTGCGGCGCAGCTCGAGCTCGACGTTTGATGGTTTTTGAGGCTCTCGACTGCCGCCGGTGACGCTGGAGAAGAACGTATCGAAGAGGCCCATAGCTATGCCTGCTTGCCTGCGTCGGCCGGGAAGGTTATGCCGGCCTGCTGGCGCACGGCATCCATGATGCGCAGTGAGACGAGTGTGACATCGCGGTAGTGGCCAAGCTCGTGGCGTCCCGCCGGGGTCTCCCAAATCTCTTCCTTAACGTTATCGATGCCGCCGATGGCGGTGATAAAGTCTGTGAGTTCGTATTCCATAGTGTTGCTCGATTTGGGCAGGTCGAGCACGCGGCCGTTGTCGTCCTGTTCGCGCGGTGCCTCGGTCGCCGAGCCGCGTACGACATCGCCGCGATAGTCGATGCGGACGTTGCGGGGCGTGGACAGATGGTCGATCTGGATAGTGCCACGCTCGCCTTCGATCTGCGAGGGCAGCAGGTCATTCGTAATTTTGGAGTGCGCGAGCTCGACGGAGATGCGGCCTCCGCCATAGCTGGCGAGGATGGAACCGCAGCCGTCGATGGGGCCGTGCGTGAGCTGTCGCGTGGTGGGGTCGAGCAGAGTAGTCATGCTCGTAAGGCCGGAGGGCATGCCGAAAATCTCGACCATGGGCTCGACGGTGTAGACGCCAATGTCCATGAGGGAACCCGATGCCATATTGCAGTCGAAGATATTGGTGGCGCGTCCCGCGAGAATCTCGTTGTAGCGCGAGGAATACTTGCCAAAGCGCAATGAGGCGCGGCGGATGGGGGCGATCTCGCCCAGGGCGTCCTCGATGGCGTGGAAGGCGGGATCGTGGAGGGGACGCATGGCCTCGAGGGCCACGACACCTGCTGCCTCGGCAGCGCGGAAGACTTCCAGCGCCTGTGCTTCGGTGGCGCAGAAGGGTTTCTCGACGATGACGTGCTTGCCACCGGCGATGCAGGCGAGCGCCTGCTCGTAATGGAGCGCATTGGGGCTGCCGATGTAGACGGCATCGACGCCGGCGGCTGCCGCAAGCTCATCGAGTGACGTAAAGTTTCGCTCGCCGCCGTGCTCGGCAGTAAAGGCGGCGCCGCGCTCGGCATTGCGCGAGAGCGTGCCTACGAATACGGCCTGGTCGTTGGCATTGACGACCTGAATAAAGTCGTCGGTGATCATGGACGTGCCGATGGTTGCGATACGCAGCATGTGTCCCCCTTGCGTTGTTTGGCCTACAGGACGAGTGTAGCGCGGGAGGACACAAAAGCGTGCGAAAACGCCGTTACAGGTCGCTCTCGTTAAAGCCGGTGTCGATATCGAGGTTGCTGCCGTCGGCTGCCGTGGTGGCGAGCTCATCGCAGCGCTCGTTGAGCTCGTGGCCGGCATGTCCCTTAACCCAGATGAACTCCACCTTGTGCTTGCTTTTGGCGGCAAGCAGGCGCTCCCACAGGTCGCGGTTCTTGACGGGCTGCTTGTTGGCAGTTTTCCACCCGCGCTTTTTCCAGCCGTCGATCCAGTGTTTATTGAAAGCGTTGACGACGTACTGCGAATCGGAATGGACCTCGACCTCGCAGGGGCGGTTAAGCGCCTCGAGCGCCACGATGACCGCCATGAGCTCCATGCGGTTGTTGGTGGTCTTGGCGTAGCCGCGCGAAAGCTCGGAGGTGAAGGTCTTGCCGGCGGGGTTGGTGTATTTGAGCACGGCGCCGTAGCCGCCGCGTCCCGGATTTGATCGGGCCGAGCCGTCGGTGTAGATGATGACCTTCACATGGTTCCTTTCGTTGGGTACGTTTCGTGTGAGTGACCATTGTAGCGCCGCGTTCGCCGAGGGCTAGCAATCTACCATATCTACCCTGTCCTCAGATGGCTGGTTTTCTTGGATGATGCGGTCGAGCTCGTCGAGGTATTGCTGCAACAGGGGAGAGGGCTTGCGTTCATCGTGCATGATATAGCCTACGTGCATCGTCGGGGCATCTGCCAGTGGAATCGATGCCATGCCCCATTGCATTTCGTTTGAGAGCACGCCGGTGGAGAGCGTGTAGCCGTTCGAGGTGATCAGCAGGTTGGTGAGCGTGCCGCGGTCAGAGACTCGAATGTTGCGATCGCAGGGGATGTAGCTAAACGGCTCCTCGGCGTAATAGAAGGAGTTCGAGGTGCCTTGCTCAAAGCTGTAGCGCGTATAGGGTGTAAGGTCGGCAAGGGACAGCTGAGGGCGGCGTGCGAGCGGGTGGCGCTCGCTAACGAAGACGTGGACCGTTGCGTCGAAGAGGGGATGGAAGCTTGCGCGGGCATCGGCGAAGGCCTTCTGCAGAACGCGGGCGTTAAAGTCATCCAGATACAGAATGCCGATATCGCTGCGAAACGCGCGGACGTCATCGATGATCTGCGATGTGGTGGTCTCGCGCATGATGAACTCGAACTTGCTGTCGCGGCAGCGCTCGACCACGTTGACAAAGGCCTCGACCGAAAAGGCGTAGTGCTGGGCGGAAATGGCGAGGCGGGCTTGCGGGGTGCCGCCGTCCTCGTAGCGCGCCTCGAGCATATCGGCCTGCTCTACGACTTGACGCGCATAGCCCAAAAGCTCGGTGCCGTCGTTGGTGAGCGTGACGCCGCGGCTGGAGCGCGTAAAGATCTCCAGATGGAGTTCCTGTTCCAGGCTTTTGACGGCGTTTGAGATGTTGGACTGAGCGGTATAGAGGCGCTGAGCTGCGGCGTTGATTGAGCCGGACTCTGCCACGGCAATCAGAAAACGAAGCTGCTGAAGGGTCATCGACGCCATCCTTTCGATTGCTATCTATAAAACCGATAACAGGTTAGCGCTTTTAAGTGATTGACCGAGCGAAACAATGCTCGTACTATTCAAAACACACAAAGGCGGTAGGTAATTAAACCGACCACGGAACCGGGATGCGAAAGGAGGCCCGCATATGAATTGCTTACCAAGACGAATGCCGGGCTCCTGTTTGCGCCCGTTGGCGTGATCAGGAGACAGCGACTTACTTCTCTCTAATTTGTTTACTTTTGTTCGATCAAGGAGATCATCATGAGCCAGTTCATCAACAACCCCGAGCACACCTTTGGTTTCGATACCCTGCAGCTTCACGTTGGCCAGGAGAGCGCCGATCCCGCATCCGACTCCCGCGCCGTGCCTATCTACCAGACCACGAGCTATGTGTTCCGCAACTCCCAGCACGCCGCCGACCGCTTTGGCCTTGCCGATGTTGGTAACATCTACGGCCGTCTGACCAACTCCACCCAGGGCGTCTTCGAGGACCGTATCGCCGCACTCGAGGGTGGCGTGGCAGGTCTCGCCGTCGCCTCCGGTGCTGCTGCCATCACCTATACCCTGCAGGCTCTTGCCCAGGCCGGTGACCACGTGGTTGCCCAGAAGACCATCTACGGTGGCTCCTACAACCTGCTGGAGCATACGCTCTCCCAGTTTGGCGTCGAGACCACGTTTGTCGACGCTCATAACCTGGACGAGGTCGAGGGCGCCATCAAGGACAACACCACGGTCATCTATCTCGAGACGCTCGGCAACCCCAACTCCGACATCCCCAACATCGACGCTATCTCCGAGATCGCCAAGAAGCACGGTCTGCCGGTTGTCGTCGACAACACTTTCGGCACCCCGTATCTGTTCCGCCCGCTGGAGCATGGTGCCAACATCGTCGTCCACTCCGCAACCAAGTTCATCGGCGGCCACGGCACCTCGCTGGGCGGCGTGATCGTCGACGGCGGTAACTTCGATTGGAAGGCGAGCGGAAAGTACGCCCAGATCGCTGAGCCCAACCCCTCCTACCACGGTGTTTCGTTTGCCGAGGCTGCCGGTCCCGCCGCCTTCGCAACCTATGTCCGCGCTATCCTGCTGCGCGACGAGGGCGCCTGCATCAGCCCGTTCAACGCCTGGGTCTTGCTCCAGGGCACCGAGACTCTGTCGCTGCGCGTTGACCGTCATGTCGAGAACACCAAGAAGGTCGTTGAGTTCCTGGCTGGTGACAGCCACGTCGCCAAGGTGAACCACCCGAGCCTGCCTGAGCACCCCGATCACGAGCTCTATCAGAAGTACTTCCCCAACGGCGGTGCCTCGATCTTTACCTTTGAGATTAAGGGCGGCCAGGAGGCAGCTTGGAAGTTCATCGATCATCTGCAGGTGTTCTCGCTGCTCGCCAACGTGGCCGACGTCAAGTCGCTCGTCGTGCACCCGGCTACCACCACGCACTCCCAGCTTTCTGCCGAGGAGCTCGCCGAGCAGAACATCACGCCCTCCACGATTCGTCTTTCCATCGGTACCGAGAACGCCGAGGATATCATTTGGGATCTGAAGCAGGCCTTCGCCGCGCTGGACGAGTAAGGCGACTTGTGCAAGGACCCCTTGCGACTCGATAGGTATAACTGCATAAAATGCCTGCTCAAGGCGCCTGTGCGAACAATGGTTGCACAGGTGCCTTTTTTGCATAGAGAGGGTGCAAAAACAGGGTTTTCGACACGCTTTATGCATTCGAGTTGTGGAAAACTCCTGTTGAGAGGATGTGAGTTTTACGCAATTGACGTGCGCCTTTTGAGTAAAACCGCAGGTCGCGATTTGCTCGGGGTACTATGCAGCGCGATCGAATCACACGCAGCTCAAACGCAGCAAAAACGCACTACGGAGGTTTCCAGCTACATGAGGATCGATTCACGAAAACCGAAAGCCGCCGCCCTTTCCGCCGCTCTGACCGTGGCACTTTTGGCGGGCGCCGGCGCAACTGATGCCCATGCGGCAACACTATCCGATACGGTCGGATCTACGCCGTCCGAGGCGACGCTGGTGCAGCCTGTCGACTACCGCGGCGACGGTTATGGCTCTATGCAGGAGTGGAACGCCTCGATGGGGGCAAAGCGCGACTCCCTGGAGATGCGCGCTCAGATCATTATGAATATGTATGGCGACTATGCTACCGATGACGAGCGTGCTGTGTTGCAGGGTTGCATCGACGGTGCTGGTAGCCTGTTGACGATGGGGGAGGTCGACGCCAAGTCGACCGAGCTCGACGAGCTTCGCTCCACGCTCGAGGATGCCAAGCGCGAGGCGCTCGAGGCTGCCGCAGCCGAAGCCGAGGCCGCTGAGGCCGATCAGACTTCGTATTACAACGCCGGCTCCGGCTCGTCTTATGCGTCTGCTGCGTATTACGCGAACGGCTCGGGCCTGACGCGCTCGAGCGGTGTCAATAACTATAACGGCCGCCGCGAGACTTATTACAGCAGCAACGTGTTGTATCACCACCGCACGGGCGAATGGACGCAGGATTCCGAGGGCTTTTGGCGCGATTCCGATGGTTACTACGTCGTGGCCGCGGGCGATAAGGCTCAGGGCTCCACGTTTACCGGTTCCAAGGGCGAGTGCAAGGTCTATGACTCCGGCTGCGCTGCCGGAACCACCGACTACTATACCGGTTGGTAATCTGCCATAAGCCGATAGGACATGACGGGCGGGCGTCTTTACCGAGCCTTTTGGCAACGTAAGGGCGTCCGTTTTTTGTGCGTGCTTGAATTAACAGAGCGCTTACCGTGGCAGTACGCCGCGCATATGGGCGCGGGGCACACTAAGTCACGAGAAACAAAGTCTTTCTCGTAGAGGAAGTGGTTCCATGAACGCTCGAGATGTCGCTATTGCCGTCGTTGCCCTTTTGATCGGATGTCTTGGTCCGACGGCGGCGTTAACTGCCGGCTTGCAGTCCGCTACGGGCGCCGCTCCTGTGGTTGTGGGCGCCTTGATTGCAGCGGCGCTGCTGGGAAGCGCCGGCGTGCTGCTTTGCCGCGATGACGAGGACGAGGTTCCGGAATCGCATAATAAGCCTCAGTTTTAGCCTCGAGCTAAATGCAGCAGGCCTTCGCGAATGGCGGAACCTCGCGAAGGCCTGTCTGCTTGTATTGCGCGCGTCGCGATGCGGCCGAGGCTACCAGCTGCTTTCTATTTCGCGAATCCTCTGGTAAAGCCAATCGTTTTGCGGCACTTGGATATCGTGTTTGGCGGCCAGGCGGCAAATGGTGCCCGCGAACTCCTCGACTTCGGTTTTTCGTTGCGCAATGCGGTCCTGCGCCATCGAGGGCATACCGGCGGGGTCGATTCCCTCGATGAGATGCACCATCTGCGTCAGGTCTGCCTCGGTCAGCTCAACGCCCTCGGCGTTGGCGACCGCAAGCGTTTCGCGCATGGCGGAGACAAAGCAGCGACGCTGCTCGGAGCCCGGCTCCGTGGCGCTTCCGTAGGTCCCGCCGTAGGCCATGCAGGTCTGGTTGATGCCGTCGTTGAGCATGAGTTTGGCCCACATGCGGTGCGCAATGTCGCTCTCGACGGTATGGGCGATGCCGCAGCGCGTGTAGAGCTCGTCGATCGCGGTGATGGTTGCGGGATCCGTACCGGCCGCCGCGCCAAAGCGGATTTCGCCAGTGTTGGTAAAGGTGAGCTCTCCGTTGAGGAAGACGGCGTCCATGCCCTGGCAAATACCAAGAACGGTATGTTCCCAACCAAAGCGCTCGGCAATCTTTTGCTCGCTGGTAATACCGTTGCACAAAGAGGCTATAAGCGTGTTAGGCCCCACAACGCGCTCCATGGTTTTGAGTGCTTGGTCGAGACCGGTGGTCTTGACCGCCAGGATGGCCAGATCGGCGGGCGTTGCCTCGCTGGCGCGGACGGACTTGAGCACGCAGGGCTTGCCGTTGACGGTGAGCGCATCGCCCGCATGACGCTCAAAACGGGCGTCATCCATAACGTATTCGACGGCGTCGTTGCCGAGCGCCCTGGCGATCATGCTGCCGTAGAGCAGGCCGACGCCGCCCTTGCCGATAAAGGCGACCTTGTTGATCTGCATGTGAATCATCTCCCCATATAAAAGGCGCCCGCGTAAGGGGCGCCTGATGGATTGTATGCTGCCGGGGTGATTGATGGGTGCGCGGGGCGGCTGTTATAAAAAAGAAACGTTTGTCTGGACGTTACGCTGCGGGGCAGACCGCAAAGACGCGGGCGGGGTATCCGACGCCATCGCGGACCTTGGGGAAGGTGCAGAAGATGACGGCGCCCGTGGCGGGAAGCTCGTCCAGATGGTCCATGACCTCGATCTGATAGCGGTCGACCGAGAGGATGTATTGTTCGCCAGAGTAGGGGCAGGCGTCCTCGCGTGTGGTCACGGTCGCCTCCTTTCATCGGGCTTTTTGCTGATGTTAAAGCGGTGTCGTGACGGCTCGATTTCTGCTACGTTACGATACGTTCTCGATTGCGATTCCAATGTGTTTCGATGGCGTGGCCGTTGTGTTTCGCCTCATTAGGGCTTCGAGGGGAGAGGAGGGGCAGTGCAATATCGCGTTGACCCCAAAAGCGGCAACCGTATCTCGGCGCTGGGACTGGGCTGCATGAGGTTTCCCGGTGCGCCGGGACACCCCGATGTGAAGATGGCCGATGCCATCATTTCCCGTGCGGTGGAGCAGGGGATTAATTATCTGGACACCGCGTATCTTTATCCCGGTAACGAGGTGTGCGTGGGCGCCTCACTTGAGCGCTTGGGGCTGCGTGACCGGGTGTTGCTGGCGACTAAGTTGCCGCACGCTTCGTGCAAATGTGCGGAGGATTTCGATCGGTTCTTCGACGAGCAGCTGCGCCGTTTGCGGACTGACCATATCGACTATTACCTTATGCACAACATCACCTCGCCCGCGCAGTGGGAGCGCGTGGTAGCGTTGGGTATCGAGGACTGGATTGCGCACCAAAAGGCTGCGGGGCGTATTCGCCAGATAGGTTTTTCGTACCACGGCAGCGCGGCGGACTTCCTCACGATGCTTGACGCGTATGACTGGGACTTTTGCCAGATCCAGTACAACTATGCTGGAGAGCGCTACCAAGCGGGAACGGCGGGACTCATGGCAGCCGCCGAGCGCGGGCTCGCGGTGTTTGTGATGGAACCGCTTTTGGGTGGACGCCTGGCGGGCAAGCTGCCTCCGCGGGCCCGCGCCGTGCTCGATGACGTACGCGATCCGTACCTGAAGACGCCGGCTGCTTGGGGACTTTCGTGGGTGTGGAACCATCCTCAAGTCACGATGTTGCTTTCGGGCATGACCGATACCGCGCAGGTGGACGAGAACGCGGCATTGGCGGATCGCGCGCTGCCGGATTCGATGACGACGGAGCAGCTCGATACCATCGCACGTGTGCTGGGAGAGTTTGAGAAATCGAATCGCGTGCCCTGTACGGGGTGTGGCTACTGCATGCCGTGCCCCAAGGGCATCAATATTCCCGGTTGTTTTGGCGCCTACAACGCGAGCTACGCGCATAGTTGGTTTACGGGGCTGTCTCAATACTTTACGGCGAGCGCGGTGCGGACGAACGAGCCCAAGCTGGTGAGCAATTGCGTCAAGTGCGGCAAATGCGCACGTCACTGCCCGCAGCACATCGATATTCCCGAGCGTCTCGACGATGTGCGCCGACGTTTCCAGCCTGGTCCCGTAACGGCCGCGCTTAAAGCCTTTTGCAAAACGCGCTCCTGATGCCCCTTTTATAACTTGCGGTGGAATAGTTCCTGTTTGCGGCAGAATAGGGGCAAAACAGGAACTATTTCACCGCAACTGAAGGGGGCTGTCGTGGGCCATCGGGATTCATGTGATGATTTACGTGAGGTTCGTTGGGGCGTTTTGGGCGCTGGGCGCATTTCGCATCGATTTGCATCGTCGCTCAAGGAGGTGGACGGGGCACGGCTTGTGGCTGCCGCCGGTCGCACTCCTTCGCATGTTGAGGAGTTTTGCAGGGCGTTTTCGATTGATGCCGCGCACAGTTATGCCACGGCTGACGATAGCGGCGATGCGGCTTATGATGCGCTGATTGCCGACCCCGATGTCGACGCAATCTACTTGGCTCTTCCGCATGGCATGCATACGCGTTGGGCCTGTCGCGCACTGCGCGCCGGAAAGGCCGTGCTGTGCGAAAAGCCGGCCGTTTTGAGTGAGGAAGAGGCTCTCTCGATTGCCTCCGCCTCTCGCGAGCGCGGCGTGCTGTTTATGGAGGCGATGAAGAATCGGTTTTGCCCGATGCGCACTCGCGTGAAGGACTTGCTTGCGTCGGGTGAGCTTGGCCGTATTGTCTCGATTGAAAGCGTGCAAAAGCTCGATTACGGCGAGTCTCCTTCGGGCTATCTGCTTGATCCGTTGCAGGGCGGCTGTCTATATGACATGGGCTGCTATGCGGTCGGTTGGTTTGAGGATTTACTCGCGGGCGCGTGCGAGGTTTCTTCCCGTGAAGTTCGCTGGCGTGACGTATCGGGCGGCCGCGTCGATTGGGCCGACGAGATCCATATGAGCGTCGGCGGTATACCCATTCATATGGTGTGCGACGGCAAGGCAACATATGAAAGCTGCTTAACGATTGCCTGTGAGCGGGGCTCGTTGGAAATCGAGCGTCTCCATCGCCCCGAGCTCGCCCATGTGAAGTACTCCGACGGACGAATGCTCGAAATAAATGCCCCGTTTGAAGTCGATGATTTCTACGGCGAAATCCAGCATGCGACCCAGCTCATCCGGGCGGGGAAACTCGAGAGTCCCATCATGCCCCTTGCCGCCACACAGCGCTGTGCGCGCATCATCGATGCAATCCGTCTAGCCTTCTAGGACTTGGCGCTGACGCGTAGGGGATCATGACGCTGGCGCCCGTGGTGCTTGGTGGCCCGCACCCCTGATGCCCCTTTTATAACTTGCGGTGGAATAGTTCCTGTTTGCGGCAGAATAGGGCCAAACAGGAACTATTTCACCGCAACTGATGAGAGGGAGCTGGAGATGCTGACGATTGGGTGCCATCTTTCGACGACGAAGGGCTATCGGGCAATGGGGGAGACAGCGTTGTCCATTGGCGCCAATACCTTTGCGTTCTTTACGCGCAACCCGCGCGGTGGCAAGGCAAAAGACCTTGACATGGATGACGTGGCGGCCCTGCGCGAGCTTATGGCGCAAAACGACTTTGGACCGCTCGTGGCTCATGCCCCGTATACCTATAACCCCTGCTCAACCAAAGAGCGGGCGCGCGAGTTTGCCCTGGAGGCCATGGCAGAGGACCTGCGGCGCATGGAGGCGCTGCCCGGCAACTACTACAACTTCCATCCCGGTGCGCATGTGGGGCAGGGCTCCGACGCCGGCATTCAGATGATTGTCGACACCCTGTGCCAGGTGATGTTTGAGGGCCAGCAGACGACGGTGCTGCTCGAGACCATGGCCGGCAAGGGTACCGAGGTGGGCCGCAGCTTTGAGGAACTGGCGTGCATTATCGAGGGCGTTGCCGCCAAGTGCCCAGAGCTGTCCGATAAGCTGGGCGTTTGTTTGGACACCTGCCATGTGAGCGATGCCGGCTACGACATCATCCATGATCTGGACGGCGTACTCGACGAGTTCGACCGCGTGGTGGGTATCGATCGCTTGCACGCCGTACACATCAACGATTCGAAGAACCCTTGTGGTGCCCATAAAGATCGTCACGAGTGCATCGGCAAGGGATACCTTGGCAGCGAGGAATTTGGTGGCGGTATGCAGGTTATGCAGAATATTGTATCGAATGGCCACTTGCGTTCGCTTCCGTTTATTTTGGAGACTCCGAACGAACTTGCAGGTTATGCAGCTGAAATTAGACTATTAAGGTCATTGCAGCAGTAATGACTGTCACAAAGTGGAGTATTCCATTCACGTTATGGGTTTGTTTCAATCAGTTTTCTCATTGCAGATTCGTAATTCCGGGTGCATAATAGCCAACAGTTTTTGCAGACCTCTGAATCAAACGAGGTCACCGGAAGGAGACTGATTATGAAGCTGAAGAAGCTTGGCGCATTTGCCGCCACGGGTGCTATGGCGCTCGCCCTTGCTCTGACGGGCTGCGGTTCGTCCAACGCCACCTCTGGTTCTGATGCCGGTTCCAGCAGCTCTGACGACGCTAAGGTCGAGAAGGTCGACGGCTCCAAGGAGTACGCGCTCGTCAAGGACGGCACGCTGACCGTCGGCACCTCTGCCGAGTACGCGCCGTTTGAGTATAAGGATGACAACGGCGACTACCAGGGCTTTGACCTTGAGCTCATCAAGGCTATCGGTGACAAGCTGGGTCTGGATGTCGAGTACGTCAACAACGACTTCGACACGCTGGTTCCGGGCGTCGCTTCGGGCGCCAAGTATGACGTTTCCATCGCGGCTATCACCGACACGCCCGAGCGTGAGAAGGAAGTCACTTTCTCTGATTCCTACTACATGGACGATCAGGCTATCGTGACCAAGGTCGATAACACCGACATCACGGCCGATAACTTCAGCGAGAAGCTCAACAACGCCGACGCTACCATCATCGTCCAGTCTGGCTCAACCGCCGAGGCTTTTGCCCAGGAGAACTTCCCCAAGGCCAAGATCGTCCCCTACAAGGACGCCACCGAGTGCTTCAGCGCTCTGCAGTCCGATAAGGGCGACGCCGTAGTCACCAACCGCTCCGTTGCCAGCCAGCTGACCGCCGAGCAGTTCAACACCTGCCAGACCATCAAGCAGATCAGCACCGGCGAGGAGTACGCCATCGCCATCAACCAGGGCAACACCAAGCTCAAGGACGACATCAACCAGGCCATCAAGGACCTGACCGACGACGGTACCGTCGACGCCCTCATGGCTAAGTACAATATCAAGTAAAATAACTACTTGATTGCGCGCGGGCCCTTTCCGTTTTGGCGGAAAGGGCCTTTGCGCTTCTTGAATGGGCGTCATCCCGTCCCGTTATGTCGGCAACTTAAACGTTAGGAGCCACCTTGTCTCGATTGAACCAAGGAGCTATGGGCCAGAGCTATCCACTGCCCTCGATGCTCCAAAAGCTAGCCTGCGCTTTGGCTGTGGCATTCGCCCTGGTGTGCGCGGGGGCCTGCGTGCCCACGACCGCCCAGGCGCTTGAGACCGCAAAGATCACCGCCCGACCCAATACCGGTTCGGGTAGCGACGTGGTCGGTGGCACCGAGACCCGCATTACCTGGGAAGTTCAGGCCGATGCCGACGAGGAACTGAGTGGTCTTTCTTTGACGTTTGTCGACGGCACGACGTTTGGTACCGATGACACGCGATTGACGATGCTCTCGGGCGAGGACCTCATGGATCGTACGCCCATGAAACCTACGTGCAAGGCTGACGGCCAGACGCTCAAGATTGACTTTGGTGAGACGGCGCCTGCCGGCGGCTATTTCCGCGTCGAGGTTTACGGCGTGACCTTCCCCGTCGAGGGCGGCGATGAGGCCTTTAGCGGCACCTATACGCTCGCTGACGGGTCGACCAAGAAGATCTCCAAGATTCCTCCCGTCGAGATTAAGGGCGTGACGGCATTCGATAACTTCCTGGCCGACCTTAAGGAGCAGCCGTGGGTCGAGGCGTGGAACTCCAATATGTTTCTGCGCCTGTTCTTAAACCCGGTCATTTTGGTCCAAAGCCTGCCGATCGTCTTTAAGGGCTTCCTCATGTCGCTCTCGATCGTGCTCGTGGCGTTTCCGCTGGCAATCCCCTTTGGCTTTGCCTTGTCGCTCATGCGCATCTCCAAGTCGCGCATCCTGCGTTGCCTTGCCGGCATCTATGTGAATATCATTCGCGGTACGCCGGCGTTCCTGCAGATCTATATCGCGTTCTTCGGTCTGCCGTTGGCCGGCGTCAAGGTGGACGACTATGTCTTGGGCGTCATCGTCATGGCCATGAACTCGTCTGCGTACCTGTGCGAGATCTTCCGTGCCGGTATTCAATCGATCCCCAAGGGCCAAAACGAGGCTGCTCGCTCTCTGGGCATGAATGCCTTCCAGACGCTGCTCTACGTTATGATTCCGCAGACGTTCCGCAATGTTTTGCCTACGCTGACCAGCGAGTTTATCTTGCTTTACAAGGATACGTCGCTGCTTGCCGCCGTGGGTGTGGTCGAGATCGTCATGAACGCCCGTACCATCGTGGCCACGACGGGCTCCATTACACCGTACGTGGTTGCCGCCCTGTTCTATCTGGTCATCACCCTGCCGCTCGCTCGCTTGGTGAGCGGTCTTGAGGCGAGGCTTTTGGGCACGGCCGAGACCAAGAAGAAGCGTCCCGCCAAGAGCGCCGGACAGGTTGTCGCGACGCCTGCCGATCACATCGCCGGTCTGTAAGGAGGTCCTATCATGAGCGAAACCAATAACTCGAACGAGGTCGTCGTCAGCATCAAGAACCTCCAGAAGGCCTTTGGCGATAACGTGGTCCTGCGCGATATCGATCTGGATGTGCACAAGGGCGAGGTCGTCGTAGTCCTGGGTCCTTCGGGCTCGGGCAAGTCGACGATGCTTCGCTGCATCAATCGTCTGGAGCATCCCACGAGCGGCTCGATTGTCGTTGAGGGCGTGGACGTGTGCGCCAAGGGCGTCGACCTTAACAAGGTACGTACGCATCTGGGTATGGTGTTCCAGCAGTTCAATTTGTTCCCGCACCTGTCAGTCAAAAAGAACGTCATGCTCGCGCAGCAGAAGGTGCTCAAGCGCAGCAAGGAAGAGGCCGAGAAGATTGCCGTCGAGGAGCTGACCAAGGTCGGCCTTGCCGAGCGTATCGACTTTATGCCGAGCCAGCTCTCGGGCGGCCAGCAGCAGCGCGTGGCCATCGCCCGCGCCCTGTCGATGAATCCGCACGTGATGCTCTTTGACGAGGCCACGTCGGCGCTTGACCCCGAGCTTGTCCGCGACGTTCTGGGTGTCATGCGCGACCTGGCACGCGATGGCATGACCATGATCGTCGTGACGCACGAGATGGGCTTTGCCCGCGACGTCGCCGACCGCGTCGTCTTTATGGACGGTGGCGTTATCGTGGAAGAGGGCACGCCGAGCGAGGTCTTCGACCATCCCAAGAGCGAACGCACCAAGGCGTTTTTGGGCAATATCTCGTAGCCGGTTGATGTAACTGCCGTTACTAAAGAGCGGGGGCTGGACTTGAATCCAGCCCCCGCTCTTTTGTAGGGATGAGGATGCGCTTTGATGCAGGCTCTTTTGGAGGCCCTGGGTTCGTTACGCGAGCTCGGCTCCGAGGGCCTTGCAAGCGGTCTCGCCCTCATCATCGGGCGCATCGTAGCAAATGACGGAATCGACGACGTTGACGCCCGCCTCGTCGGCATCGGCCTTCCAGTTGTCCATCCACTCGCCCTCGGCCCACGAATAAGAGCCAAAGAGGACGACCTTCTTGTCACCGAGGGTCTCCTTGACCTCGTCCCACATAGGCTGGAACTCGTCATACTCAAGCTCCTCGGAACCCATGGCGGGGCAGCCGAAGGCAATGGCGTCATAGTTGGCGGCCTTGTCTGCGGAGAAGTCGGCGCAGGAGATGACCTCTGCCTCGGCGCCGGCACCGGTTGCACCCTCGGCAACGAAGTTTGCCATGGCCTCGGTGTTGCCTGTACCGCTCCAGTAGACGACGGCGATCTTGCTCATATGTTTTCCTTTCGGTTGTGCGGCGTGCGGCCGCGTCTTGTATGCTCTATCGGGTTGCCTGGACAAGTTGTCCCAGGGTGCAGCCCTGTTGATAGATGTAGGTAAGGTATTGCGTGCATGCGCGATAGGAATCGAAGGTCGTGAGCGCCTGCTCAACGTTTGTGTATACCTTCCATGCGCCAAAGACCTTATAGTTTTCGCCGTGCTGGACGATAAACTGATGGACATCTTCGTAGGGATAGCCCAAAAAATAGCCAATTTCGTGGGGGAACTCGCATATGCACCCCGTATCGCAGTGCCTATTTCGCGCGAGTGCGCAGACGCTGCCGTCATAGGCGCTTTCTGCGGCATTGCTGCTTGCCAGCGTGATGCGCGCGGCGAGATGCACCAGGGATGCGGGCAGGTTGTGGACATCGTAACCTTCGGCGGCTAGCGCCGTCGTGGCACGGGGGTCGGAGAGGTATCGCATGAGGTCCGCAGGGCGATACACATAGATGAGCGCTCCGCAGGGGCGCCAGACCAAAACGCTCATATGGATTCCGAGTGGCTGGAGCTCGCGGTTGCATTGGGCTATGACGGCGAGCAGGCGAGAGCGTCGCTCTTCGATATGGGCGGCGCCGGGTTTTCCGTTTTGGTTGGCGTAAACGCCGGGATAGGTAAAGAGCGAAGCCGGCTTGATACCTGCGAGCGTAGGGGAGCAGTTGCGCACGACAGCCGTTTGGTATGTTGGGATGTCAATGGTTCGAGTCACGATGCTCCTTTCGGGTCCTCAGTCGTTAGCCTAGGAAAACTTATACACGAAAGTAAGCCATGGTCAACAAAAAAGTTTGAAGAGGGAAACTAATTGACCGAACGGACACGATTTTGGGTTAAGATGGGGACACCCCATGGGGGTATCTAGATAGTGCTACTTGAAAGGGGAACGCATGAGCGACTTGCTCAACCCTGCGAATCTCATCGTGTTGGCCGTCATTGCCGTCGGCATGTTTTTTGGACTGCGTCGCATTGTCGCTTCGACACACGGAAAGAGCTGCTGCAGCGATGGTGCGAGCGGTAAGAAGGCCAAAAAGGTTGTTGTGGTGGATACCGATGCATCGCACTATCCCTATAGCGATGAGCTGCTCATCGGCGGCATGAGCTGTGACGGCTGCGCTCAGAACGTAGCCAATGCTCTCAATGCGCTGGATGGCGTGTGGGCAACGGTGACGTATGCGGACCACACAGCGCGCGTGCGCTCCAAGCGGCCGATCGATCGCGGTGTCCTTGAGGCTGCCGTGAGAGATGCGGGTTACTACGTCATGACGCTGTAGGCCTTGCCTTGGATGCGCGTCCTTGCCTAGGCTCGTCCGCGTAGCTCGATGTCCTGGATGTCGTCGAAGTCGATGGCGATATCTTTGAGCTTGAGGAGTTTGAAAGCAGGGAGCGCTTCGTCGAGGATGCCGGTGCGGCTGCGATAGCCGTATGTATCGTAATAGGTGACACGAACCAAGTCGCCGCGCTTGAGGCCCTCGAGCTTTTTCGAAAGTTCGAGGGCTTTTTCTTCTGTGAGTTCGCATTTTGGCTCGGCGGTGATCTCTTGTTTACGCACGAGCTCGTAGTATCCCGTGAGGGCGGCAAAGGGCATAAACTGCGCGGCACGGCCGGCACGGACGGTGCCGTTGGCGGTGAGCTTTGGGTCGGCGGAGCGACGTCTTCCCTCGGGGTCCGCTAGGCGTTCAAAAGGTGTCGGTGGCCGCATCGGCTGTTGTTGGGACTTAGGCACGATGTCCTCCTACCTGATCGTTGCGTTCGCGCGCGGTGGCGCCGGCGGTAAAGCTCAGCCCCTTAACCAGCGCGTTCTTGCCGTATTTGCCTTTCACGGCCAGCACGGCGCGTGCCAGGTCGCGCTCGCGCTCATCGGCCTCGATATCGCTGAACAGATCGATGGTGGCAAATTCCTCGGGCATGAGGTTGCCAAATCCCAGGTTGATGCGCTTGACCGGTCGTTTGGGATCGACAGTCTGCGCCCAGAGCTCATCGAAATAGCCCATGATCTTCTTAAACGAATTGGTACGCTCGCTCAGCTTTCGCGAGGCGTTAGAGTGCGCAAAGAGTGCGGCATAGCCACCGCGCGGTTTGCCGCCATGCTCTCCCACAAAGATGCCATCGATTGCCTGCGCTTCGCGCACCAGGCGACGCCGTTCGTCATCGCGCTGGACGGGCTTGGGCGCACGGGGCGCGAGCTCGGGGCCGGCGGTTGCGGTGGGTTCGATACTCGATGTGCTCGAGCGCAGGTGCCCGCATCCGTCCACATACTGCGCTGTACCGCTGGCGTCGAGGCGGCGTATGTCGGCGCGTTCGCTCGCGTAGCCCACAAAGAGCGAGATGCTGTCGCAGACCACGTGCTTATCGACCAAGTCTAAAACGGCGTTGTCGACCATCTCGCGCAAGACGGTATAGGCCTGTTCGTAGGCATAACCCTTCGAGAGCACCTGTCCTGTGGTGGTCGAAGTTGCTTGCGGGCGATAGGCTTGGATATCGGCGATGGTTGTCGGCTCGCGTCCGAAGGCGTGGTCGATGAGATACTCGGCATTGACGCCGAGCTCGTCGTAAAGCAGGTTTTCGTCGAGCGCCGCGACGCCCATCAGATCGTAGACGCCGTATTTCTCGAGGCGGGCTGCCACGCCGGGACCGATGCCCCAGATATCGGTGATGGGACGATGGGGCCAGATCTCCTTGCGAAAGGTCTCGTCGTCGAGTATGCCGATGCGGCTGGGTACGTGCTTGGCGGTAATGTCGAGCGCTACCTTGGCCTGGAATAGGTTAGGGCCGATGCCGACCGTCGCCGTGATGCCGGTGCGCGCGAGGACCTCGTCGCGCAGCGTGCAGGCGAACCCTTCCGCATCTGTGTGATAGAGGTCCAGATAGGGCGTCACGTCGATAAAGCATTCATCGATTGAATAGACGTGAATGTCTTGCGGACTTACGTATTCCAGATAGATGCCGTAGATTTGCGCCGACACCTCCATATAGTGCTGCATGCGCGGTACGGCCGTGATGTAGTCGATGCCATCGGGAATCTCGAATAGGCGGCAGCGATTGTGAATCCCTAAGTCCTTCATGGCCTGCGTGATGGCGAGGCAGATGGTCGTGCGCCCGCGCGATTCGTCGGCAACGACCAGGTTGGTGGTGAGCGGATCGAGCCCACGGTCGACGCACTCGACGCTGGCATAAAACGTCTTGAGGTCGATGCAGATATAGGTGTGCTGCTCGTGCGCCATCCGTGTCCCTTCATCAAACACATGTTCTTATCGAATACATGTTCGATAATACCCGCTCGTCCGGACGTCGTCAAAACCTGTCAAAAAGGGACTGGTTTGTTTTGGTAGGTATGGTCGTGCGGTTGGATCGGGTTTTAACGCAGCTCTAAAGAGTGCGAAACAGCTCGGAAAACCTCGCTTCGTAGCATGAGCCTAACGATTGATACCGCCTATACGCACGGAAGGGTTGTGGAAAAGATGGTCAATTATGGGTTTGGTATGCCGACGCGCCTTGTTGCGGATGGAGACGTGGCTCGCTGGTGCGGACGATTGGTCGCTCACTACGGTGGCACCAAGGCGCTGGTCGTGTTGGGCGGTGACAAACATACGCACGATGAGCTCGTCTCGGCGGCGCTCGGCTCGCTTGATCGAGCTCTGCTCGAACGCGTGCTTTTTCGCTGCGGCTTGGTCGGGGGCGATGGGGGAGACGATTTGGTCGATGAGGCCGTAGCCCTGGCGACCGACGAAGGCGTGGACTTTGTCCTGGCGATTGGCGATGCCGATACTGCCGGCTTTGCGCGCGAGCTCGCGCGTCGCATGGCGGCGCTCGATGCCGGCGAAGACGGCTTTGTACCTTATGGATGCATTGTCTCGGAGGGCAAGGTGCCTGCTGTCGTGGGCACCGGCGAGGTTCCCGTTTTTGCCATTATCGCGCCCGAACTGCTGGAGGGCATCGGGTCTCCTCTGCGTGAGTTACTCGGTAGCGTCTGCGCCGCGGCCTAATATTTGCCATAAAAGGACGGGTTATTTTTGGTTGGTAAAGCGTTTGACCTGCCAAAATTAACCTGTCCCTTTTTGGTCGGTCGCCGTTTAGGGGCGGATTGGCAACGCTCGCTGATTACGGTCTTGACCTGCGCTAGAATAGGGTCATCTGATTATCCGGGCGCATGGAGGTATGCGCCCGTATGTTGAGGAGGACTTTATGGCAACTGTTGCCGCACCTATCGACGCTACGTCGACCGCCGCTTGGAAGGCGCTCGAGGCCCATCAGGAGAAGCTCGAGGCCGAGGGTATCGACCTTAAGGCATGGTTCGCTGCCGATGCGGAGCGCGTGAACAAGCTGAGCTTTGACGCCGGTGACCTGCACTTCGACCTGTCCAAGAACCTGGTGACTGATGAGACCGTCAAGCTGCTGTGCGATCTTGCCCGCGAGGTGAAGCTCGAGGAGCGCCGCGACGCCATGTTCTCCGGCGAGCACATCAACACCACCGAGGACCGCGCCGTCCTGCACACCGCACTGCGCCGCCCGGCAACCGAGAAGGGCCAGCTCATCGTTGACGGCCAGGATGTCGTCGCCGACGTGCACGAGGTCCTCGACCGCATGTACGCCTTCGCCGAGCGCGTGCGCTCCGGTGAGTGGAAGGGCGTTACCGGCAAGAAGATCGAGCACCTGGTGTCCATCGGCATCGGTGGCTCCGATCTGGGCCCGGTCATGGCCTACGAGGCTCTGCGTCCCTATGCCGACGCCGGTATCGACTGCCGCTACATCTCCAACATCGACCCCAACGACCAGGCCGAGAAGCTTAAGGGTCTGGATCCCGAGACCACGCTCGTGATCATCGTCTCCAAGACCTTCACCACGCTCGAGACTCTCACCAACGCTCGCGAGGTCAAGACCTGGATGCTCGAGCAGCTCAAGGCTCAGGGCGCCATCGACGGCTCCGATGAGCAGAACGCCGAGGCCGTGGCAAAGCACTTCGTCGCCGTTTCCACCGCACTCGAGAAGGTTGAGGCCTTCGGTATCGATCCCGCCAACGCCTTCGGCTTCTGGAACTGGGTCGGCGGCCGCTACTCCGTCGACTCCGCCGTGGGCCTGTCGCTGATCGTCGTGCTCGGCCCCGAGCGCTTCCAGCAGTTCCTCGAGGGCTTCCATGCCATCGACGAGTACTTCTGCAACACGCCGCTCGAGAGCAACGCCGTCGCGCTGATGGGCCTGTTCAACGTCTGGTACGTCAACTTCTTCGGCTCCAAGAGCCACGCCGTGCTGCCGTACTGCCAGTATCTGCACCGTTTCCCGGCCTACCTGCAGCAGCTCACCATGGAGTCCAACGGCAAGCACGTCCGTTGGGACGGCAGCGCCGTGACCTCCGACACCGGTGAGATCTTCTGGGGCGAGCCCGGCACCAACGGTCAGCACGCCTTCTACCAGCTGCTGCACCAGGGCACCGTGGTGGTCCCGGCCGACTTTATCGCTTTCGCCAATACCGCCAACCCTGCGACCGACAGCGGCCAGGACGTGCACGAGCTGTTCCTGGGCAACTTCCTGGCCCAGACCAAGGCGCTCGCCTTTGGTAAGACGGCCGATGAGGTGCGCGCCGAGGGCACGCCCGAGCAGATCGTCCCGGCCCGCTGCTTTGAGGGCAACCGTCCGACGACCTCGATCTTTGGCGACACGTTGACCCCGTTCGCACTCGGCGAGCTCATCGCCCTGTACGAGCACATCACGTTTGTCGAGGGCACGGTCTGGGGCATCGACTCCTACGACCAGTGGGGCGTTGAGCTGGGCAAGCAGCTTGCCAAGCAGATCACTCCAGCCTTCCATGACGACGCCGCCAAGGCCGAGCAGGACGCTTCGACCCAGGCGCTCATCGAGTTCTACCGCGCTCACCGCAAGTAGTCGCTGCTGTTAACGCATCGCGCCTTATAGTCAGGGGCCCGTATCCCATCGGATGCGGGCCCCTTTGCTTTGCCGTGGCCCCGGGGCGCACGGCCTTTAAGGATCTTCGCCGGAGCGTCGCGTGCTGCGAGGGCCCTGCGTCTAGAGCTCGGCCTCCGCATGGCCTCGCTGCGCCTCGGGCAGCTCCCCGTAGAGCGGATGGTCTTCGAGCCTAAAGCGCTCGACCTGTTCGGGAGTGCAGCCGCGCACAAAGAGCCACGAGCGATCGATCGGCGTCGCCATGAGCGTGCTGGGCAGCGCGTCGGCGCGGTCGGAAAACACCCGGGCACTCTCGGGATCCTGGAACGCCAGCACCAGATGCGTGTCGCAGTTGCCCATGATGGAGCGTGCGCGTGCCTCGCCATAGAGCGCATCGAGCTGGTTGGTCGACTGCAGCAGTAGCGTTGCCCAGATGTTGCGGCTTCGGATAATCGAGAGCACGTTGTCGATCTGGGGGATCTGCAGATTTGCGAAGTCATCGAGCATAAAGCGCACGGGCACGGGCAGGCTGCCGTCGGGCTGCCTATCGGCCTCACGAATGAGGCCCATAAACGCCTGCGAAATAAAGAGGCCGGTCAGCGGATCGAGATTGCGGTCAATATCGCTCACGGTTACAAACAGGGCGCAGGGGGTGTGTCCCATGGAAGCGAAGTCCACCTGATGGCACTCACGATAGAGCTGTGCCGCACCGTCGAATCCCAGACACATGACCTTTTCGGCAAGGATGCCGACGATGCTCGCGTGCATGCGCTCGGCATTTTGCGTAATGGCGTAGCGCCGCCATAGCGAGAGGGCATAGCTTTGGGGGTCGGTCGTGATCAGGTCGTCAAACAATCGACCTGTGGCACCGTCCTGCAGGTGCTCGATCAGCTTGATGACCGAGCTGATCGTCTGCTCGTCGGCGGGTAGCTGTTCGGTGACGTAGGCGATAAGACACGACAGCAGGTTTGCCGCCGCATGATCCCAAAAAGGCTGGTTGTTGTCCTCGATGGGGCAGATGGCCTTTGCCACCGAGAGGATGTCCTGCTGGTTGGGCCTGCCGTCCGCCTTGCGGCGAATGTGCCTCAGGGGGTTGTAGCCGCAGCGCTCGATGCCGGGCGCAAGGGCCGGGACGGTGTTGAGGTCGGCGAAGTTGAGACATTGCACGCGGTAACCGTGGGCTGCCAGCACGGGTCCCACTTCGCGACAGAGCGTGCCTTTGGTGTCGAGCACGATGTAGCTTGCGTTCATTTGCAGCAGGTTGGGCTTGAGGACGTTTCGGGTCTTGCCGGCTCCCGAGGGGCCGATCACAAGTGCATTGTTGTTGAGTCCCGTTTGGCGGGTGTCGCAGGAAAGCGTTCGATCCTTGGCGAGGATGGTGGACGATGCGGACTCAGATGCGGCGAGACGGCTGGCGAGGTTAGACATGGGCGACCTCCTTGGTGGTCGAGAGGATTTCGTGGGCAAAGCCGAGCTCGACGGCGCGCTCGGCCGAAAGGTAGGTGTCTTTTGCAGTGAGGGACTGGATGCGCTTGGGCGTGAGGCCGCTGCGGTCCGAGAGGATTTGCGTGAGGGTCTTGCGGGTCTGCATGAGACGCCGGCTGGTTTCCTGCAGCGCAAGTGCCGAGCCGCCTGCCCCCTGGGGGATCAGCGGGTCGTGAATCATGAGCTCTGCATGGGGCGCCATACGGCGATCGTCGCCGCCCATAAAGATCACGGCGCCCATGGACGCGGCGAATTCCAGGCAGACGGTGCGGATGGGGCACGATGCGAGGCGCATGGCGTCATAGATCGCAAGGCCCGATCGCACGCTTCCGCCGGCGCTGGCGACAAATATGGTGATGGGGCGGCTGGGGTCGGTGGCATCGAGCAGGCGGATCTGCTGGCATAGGTCGTGGGCCATCGGGGTTTCGATGTTTCCCATGACGGAGAGCTCGCGACGGGCGAGCATCTCATCGTAAATGCTGGTGAGCGTGATGCCTCGGGCGGATTCACGCATGGTGAGGGGGCTGATGATGGGGGAATGATTGGTGTCCATGAGGACTCCTTTCTGTTGGTTGTGTTGTGGAATAGGATTGTTGCCCGCGGAGGGGCTGGCGGGCTACAGGGTTCGTCCGAGCCTGAGATCGAGCTGGGTTGTGGGGCAGGCTGCCAGTTCGTGCGGCTCGCAAGCGCCAAGGGCTCCAAAGCGATAGAGCGTTGCGGCGGGCGTGGTGTAGGCGAGCCGCAGCTGATGCTCGACAGGGGCACATCCGTCATTTTTGTAATGAGCCGCGTAGTACTGCGCGATGCTGGCGTTCATCTCGCTGCCATTGCGATGGCGCTCAAACTGGCGTCTGCAGGTCTCGATGATCTTTGCTACCGACTTGGGTGCCGTCGCGGGAACAAGGGCGAGATAGCCCTCAAATAGCTCGTTGACGCTCAGGAGGCACAGCAGGTCGATTAGTGTCCTTATGGCTGCTCCCTCGGCGGAAAAGTGCGCGGTCATGCGGTTATATCGGTTGCGGTCGACGATGGCCGCATGGGGTCTTGGAGTTTTCTGCCCCGTGGTCCCGGGCTTTTGCCGCGCCTGTGTATTGAGCTCGACGTTGCAGCGCTTGAGGCCGTCCAACGGAAGAAACAGTGCGGTGCGCAGGGTGTTCCGCTTGCTTTCGAGTTCATGACGCTCGTCGGGTTCCCATTCGAGCTTGAGTTTCGTGTCGAGCGCCGTAAGCATATGGGCTAGGCAGCCTACGGTAAGAACGTACGAATCGTTGTCGCGTTTTGGGGCATAGGGGTCTGTCAGCTTGCGAATGTCGGGGTCGCCCATGATCTTTGTGCAGCGCTTCGGCAGTTGAGGGTGGTCGGCCAAGATCGTCGCGAGCGGTAGCGACGCGTAGTTCTTGATGGTCGCGGCGGCAAAGGCGGCGTCATATTCGTTTGCATATGCTCGCTCAATGCGGGCATCCAGAATGCTTTTCTTATCGCCGTCTTCAGCGTGGTGGTTTGTCATAGCTTCTCCAATCGGTTGATGTTCGTGCTGTTTGTTGATGTGTTGGTTGTCGTGAGTGACGTGCTTGCCGTGGGTGATGTGCTGACGTTGGGGTGCTATGCGGTTTTCAATGAGCCCGTGAGGCAGTTGCTGCAGGGGCGGGATGGAACGGCCCATGCAAGGCGGAAGGCATCGTGCTCAAAATCGAGACAGCAATGCCCTGGGTGCCTCACATGTGGCAGTTACCTCATTAAGTTGTCATTGCGTTTGGGGTTGTACTTTGCCGATCTTCCTTCTCTTACACGCTGAAAACTGAAATTTCATATGCTCGATCTACTTAAAACCGCAACGGCGGTCTTTTATCAACTTATATGTCGGAACGCGTCTTTGCAAGTACTTTTTTGCGTTTGTTTCAAATGGGGTGGTTTTGCAACCGTCACGCGCCACGCTATGCGAACGTGCCCCTTTTCTGTTGTCGGTCGGATACGATGAGTCGCGTGACGTCGTCAGAGGTCGAATTCGACCGCTAACGACGTTGTGCAGCTCATCATTTCTGGTCGCAAACAGTAAAGGGGCATGAGGGTGTATTGAGGGGGGATGTCTTGCTGTCGGCATCCGCGTGCGGTGCCATTCGCTGTCTGTAAATATACGTTTACAGCTAATTTCATACCACTTGTCGGAATGCGGACGCTGTCCTTGTATGTCGGGCGTACATTGAACGTGGTATTTCGCGTGAAACCACGAATCGGTTGTCAGTCCTGAACAAGGAGGCCCAGCATGACACTTGCCAAACCCATCAATAAATACATCGACTATATCGATGCCCCCGAGGACACGTTTGAGCAGTATGTCGAGAAGGCGTTAAAGTACAACTTTCGCTGCGTATTTGCGAACCTTCAGGAGTACGAGACGGGCCGCGCCATGCTCGAGGGCTCTGACATCATCCTTGCCGGCGCCATCGACTTTCCCCAGGGCACTATGACGCTTGAGGAGAAGCTTGCGAGGTTTGAGGAATACGCTGCGTGTGGCTTTACCGAGATTGACTACGTTTTGAATCAGGGGTCGATCGAGAACCGCGATTTTGATGCCATCGAGCGCGAGATGACTACCATTGCTGATTTTTGTCGCGCGCATGGCATCACTGACAAGGTAATCGTCGAGATGTGCAAGCTGGACGGCGACGACGCCGCCAAGCGCCGTGTATGCGAGATCGCGCTGGAGGCCAAGCCGGGATTCCTTAAGACATCGACCGGCAGAAGCTTTGGCGGTGCTAAGCTCGAGGACGTGCGGCTGATGCACGAGGTGCTCGGCGATGCCGTGGCAATCAAGGCGGCGGGCGGTATCCATAATTACGAAGAGGCTTGCGCATTCATCGAGGCCGGCGCCAGCGCGTTAGGCGCATCGGCGGGCATCGCGATCGTCGAGGGCGCACCGACGGATGAGCGTCGCTAGCAGACGTATTTGACCTGAGCGATAAAGCTTCACGACCACACGCCGTTCATGTTCGAGACAATATGACTTTTTGCCCGTTGTAAACGGAGTCGCGATGGGTGTTCTGTATGATGGCTCAGACAAGGTTGTTCAATGACAGGGAGGCATATATGGCAATCAAAGCCATCGCGATGGATATCGACGGTACGCTCACCAACGATCAGAAAGTGATTAGCCCGCGTACGCGCGAGAAGCTGCTCGCGGCGCAGGAGTCGGGCATTAAGCTCATCTTGGCTTCGGGCCGTCCCGCATGGGGACTGCACGCCTTGGCGCAAGAGCTCGACCTTCAAAACCATGACGGTTTGCTGGTGGCCTTTAACGGCGCACACGTCGTCGATGCCCAGACCGACGAGGTGCTGTTCGATCAGGCTATGCCTGCCGACGAATTGCATCGCCTGATTGATCACCTGCGTAATTTTGACGTGATCCCTATGATTTCGCTCGGTCGCGATTTGCACGTCGAGGACTCGTACCATTGCATGATCACGCTGCCTGACGGCTCGCAGAAGAATATCGTCAAGTATGAGCGCGACGCGTGCGATCTTAAGATTCGCGAGGTGGAGAGCCTGCATGAGGTCGCTGATGCTTATCCCGTGGACAAGCTGCTGACGGCGGGCGATCCGGCCTACCTGCAAGCGCATTACGAGGAGATGTATGCGCCCTTTAAGCAGACGCTTTCGGGCATGTTTACGGCCGACTGGTACTTTGAGTACACGGCGCCCGGTATCGACAAGGCCCGCGCACTCGAGGGTGCCCTGCCCAAGCTCGGCATCGATGCCAGTGAGGTCGTATCGTTTGGCGACGGCCAGAACGACAAGTCCATGATTGAGTGGGCCGGCACTGGTGTTGCCATGGGCAACGCGGTTGACGAGGTTAAGGCCGTGGCCCAGATGGTGACCGCCAATAACAATGAAGACGGTATTGCGGTGGCGCTGGATAAGCTGCTGGGTTAGAATCGCCGATAATGCATGGTTCGGGCGCCTGCTTACAGGCGCCCTTTTGTTAGGGAGGGTGCCGTGTCCGCATTTCCGTTCGATGCCGTTATCTTTGACATGGACGGCGTCATTGTCGATACCGAGTATTACTACCTGGGCGAGACTGCCGCGTTTGCCAAGGAGCTTGGGCTTAACCTGACTCAAGAGGAGTTGAATGGGCAGGTCGGTACCTCGCATCAGTTCTTCCTTCATATGCTGGTCGATTGGTTTGAGCGCGCCGGTAAGGGGCATTTCACTGGCGGGGAAGCGTTGGCCCGTTGGGACGAGTGGGCGCATAAGCGTCCGCGCGACTATCAGGCTTTGATTAACCCAGGCGCCGTGGATACGATTCGAGAGCTGCCGCGCCGTGGCGTTCGCGTGGCGCTTGCCAGCTCGTCTCCCATGGATAGCATCGAGGAAGTGCTCAATGCGTGCGGGCTGTCGGATGCCTTTGAGTATGTGGTGAGCGGCGAGCAGTTTAAGGAGAGCAAGCCCGAGCCCGACATCTACCTGCATGCGCTGGACCTGCTGGGGCTGCCCGCGAATCGCTGCTGCTGCGTTGAGGATTCGGTGCCTGGAATCACTGCCGGCAAGCGAGCCGGCCTGACAGTCATTGCCAAGCGCGAGGAGCGCTTTGGATTTAGCCAGGATGCCGCGGACAAGATTATCGACCAGCTGCCGGAGCTGCTCACGCTTTCTTAGGAGCGCGGTAGTTGCGCGTTTTTCGGGTCAGATGAGTAAATACCCGACATTTTGGTGCGGCAGCAAGCATACTTTATGCTAATGCGGGCTTAAGGGCTTGTTGAATGCCCTTGAGCCCGCTTTTGACTTAATTGTGCTGGGAGAGGGTATATGCCACCGACTGAAGGGCTAACTGACGGTAAAGCAGCGATACCGCTGTACCAACAGGTCATTGATATCATTAAAAACGAAATCAACTCCGGCGCCTACAAGGCAGGCGCGCGGATACCCAACGAATTCGAATTGGCTGAGAGCTATAAAGTTGGCCGCGTTACCGTGCGACGCGCTATTGAGGAGCTCGTCCAGCAGGGCTATCTAACGAAGCGACAGGGGAAAGGCACGTTCGTCAATGCCCCCAAGCTCAAGCGCAAGATTCGCCAGAAGGATGACGTCCAGAGTTTTTCGGACGCATGCCGCGTTAACGGAATGGAACCGGGGGCGTGTGTCATTTCGAGAAAGATACTGCCGGCGGATTCTACCGAAGCACAGTTCTTTGGTGTTCCCGTTGGAACTGACTTGATTTGCGTCGAGCGTGTGCGTACTGCCGATGGCGTCCCCGTCATGCTTGAGAACAACATATACGTTTACGAGGACAACGCCTATCTATCAACGGCGCCTCTATCTAACCAATCCATTTTTGAGTTCGTGCGCAACCAGACTGGCCGCATGCCCGCGTTTACCGACCCGTGCACGCTCGAGATCGCGTGCGCATCGCCCGAGGTCGCTCGGTTGCTGGCGGTTCCCGTTGGCGAACCCTTGTTTTATATGGAAGCCTTCTTTTTCGATGAGCAACGGCGGCCGTTTATCATCGGTCGTCAGCGGATCGTTGGGTCTCGCTACGTTTTTGACATCTAGGACATTGCGAATGGAAACGCCCGGTGGATCATCTCACCGGGCGCTTCCATACCGTTCACGGCGCGAACGCGACCGTTCAACCGCGTTGCGGCAATCAGTTTGAAATTATCTTGATGACGGGAAAAGCTGCTGGTAATCTATAGAACGTCATAGAACGTTTGCCTTATGCAAGCGTTGAAGCGAGATGCGATGCAGTCTCGAGTTCTTTGGAGGTATCTATGTCAGATACGAAGGCGAAGAAGACAAACAGACGTTTTAAGTTCAAATTACCGCATGTCTATACGATCATGTTCTTGCTGATCGTTGTCTTTGCGGTCCTGACTTGGATCGTTCCCTCGGGTCAGTATCAGCGCAAGACGATTTCGACAGCGGCGGGCGAGCGCGAAGTCGCCGTTGCTGGAACCTATGAACAGGTCGATAAGAACTACACCGATTCCGAGACCGGCGAGACCATCAATCTGGGTCAGGATATCTTCGCGGTCCTGCAAGCGCCCACTAAGGGCATCCAGGAGGCTGCCGACGTCGTTGCGTTCGTCTTATTGATTGGCGGATCGTTCGCAATCATCACCAAGACCAACGCTTTGAATGCCGGCATGAGCCGTGTGATTAAAAAGCTCAAGAACAAGGACATCCTCATCATTCCCATTACGATGACGTTGCTGTCCATTTGCGGCACTACGTTTGGCATGTCTGAGGAAGCCCTGCCGTTCTATGCCATCTTCATTCCCATCATGATGGGTATCGGTTATGACTCGATGACGGCATTCATCATCTGCTTCCTTGGTCCTAACCTGGGATATTGTGCTTCGACCATCGACCCGTTTAATGTTTTGATCGCCCAGGGCATCATTGGCATCGAGGGCAATCCTCAGCTGTGGCTGCGCGCCGTTTCTTGGGTCATCTTTACTGCCGTCGGTATCGCATGGGCCATGCGCTACGCTATGCGCGTCAAGAAAAACCCCGAGTCGTCCATTACGTACGAGGACGACAAGCTCAAGCGTGTTGAGTTTTCCGTGACCGATGCCTCCATCGAGGAAGAGTTCACTACCCGTCAGAAGCTCGTACTTATCGATTTTGCCTGCGGTATGGGCATTATCGTCTGGGGTCTTGTTACCCAGGGCTGGTACATGAATGAGATTTCCGCCGTGTTCCTTGGCATGGGCTTGCTTGCCGGTATCCTGGGCGGTCTTGACCAGCAGACGATCGCTGAGGAGTTCGTTAAGGGTCTCGCCGATTTTGCGTACGCTGCTATCGTTATCGGTATCGCTCGCGGTATTCTGGTCATCGCCGAGGGCGGCATGATCATCGACACCATCCTCCAGGCGCTCGCTACTGCGCTCGCCGGTGCACCCGCTGCCGTCTACACCACGTTTATGTATATCGTCCTTGGCCTGCTCTCTTTGCTGGTTCCCTCGAGTTCTGGACTTGCGGCGCTCACCATGCCCGTCATGGGTCCGCTGACCGAGCTTATGGGCCTCAATCCCGAAGCTGCCGTTACCGCGCTCCAGTTTGCTAATCAGACCATCAACACCATCAGTCCCGTGGCGGGCATGACGGTCGCCGGCCTTGCCGTGGCTAAGATTTCGTTTGGCCAATGGTGGAAGACCATTTGGAAGTTCTTCATTTTCATGGTCGTCTTTGGCCTGATCGTAACGGCAATCTCTGGCATGCTTCCGGTGTAGGTGGTTGTGATGTCTGATCGTTTAACGGTCCTGACGTCTAAGAGCGTCTTTACCGGTACGGGGGACCTGCCGTTCGAAGGTTTCGTAGCGGTCCGTGGCAATCGAATTGAGGCGGTTGGCACCAAGTGTGAGGTAGCTTCGTATTTGACCCAGGCGGACGAGGTAGTTGATCTGGGCGACCGTACCGTCATGCCTGGCCTGATCGATGTGCATACCTTCTATACAGGCTGGGCGCTGCGGACGTTGGGGTCTGATCTGTCCGGCATCGCTGATGCCAAAGAGGCCGTGTCGCTCTTGCGTGCATGGAAAGAAGATCATCCGGATTGCGCGGCGGCTTTTGGCCACAGCCTACCCGAAACGTTGGCATCGGATGCCGAGAACGCAAATACGGCAGCTGTGTTTGACGATTGTTTTGGCGATATCCCTGTCGTCTGCTTTACACCGGGTGCGGAGACCTGCGTTCTCAATGCTGCCGCCAGTGCACGATACGGCTTTACACCCCAGGCGTGCTATGCCGAGAAGATCTGGCGCATGATGAGCGATTTCCTCGCGCTGCCCGAGGTACGTGCGGGGTATTCGGACTACATGAGCATGCTTAACGAGCGCGGCGTTACCGCCATCAAGGAGATGGCGTTTGATGACTACTACGGTTTTGCCGACGAAATGGCTCGCCGTGAGGAATCTGGTGAGCTGACGGTTCGCGTCTCTATGATGTCGCAGCCGGTGGGTGCCGGTGCAAATCTGGCATATGCCCGCGAGGCACGAGAGCGCTTCCGGGGACCGTTCGTTCGTTTTTCTGGCTTCAACCGTATGACCGATCGCGGCGTATGGGCGGGGCTTGCCGAGATGATTGACCCCTATGAGGACACGGCCGATGCGGGCGCTGCCGGCAAGACGGTTGTCGAGGAGCCCGAGTGGGATCTGATTGAGAACGAGCTGCGCGCAATTGATGCTGACGGCTTCCGATATTCCTTGCATTGCCAGGGCGATGGCGCCGTTCGTCGCACCGTGGCGCTCTATGCCTCGCTGCCTCGAGACGAGCATGGACGGTTGCTTCGCCGCCATGCGATTACCGATCTCGAGAACTCTGATCCGACCGATCTTGTCAAGTTTGGCAAGTTAGGTGGAATTTGCGAGGTCTATCCGCAGATTCTGACGCTGGACCGGCGCGAGGATTGCCTGTCGATGATGCGTCGACAAATTGGCAAGACGCGACTTTTGCACAGCTGGAATCGCCGCGGCATGGAAGATTCCGGATGCACGGTGTGCTGTGGTACGGATTTGCCGCTGCTGATTCCGAGCCTGGGCGAGTCAATCTACAGTGCGTGCGGCGGATACTTCGACGATGGACTGCCCGTGAATGAGGCCAACGCGCTGACGCTTGTCGAGCTCTTGCGTGCTTGGACTGCCGGGGGCGCGTACGATCTGATGCGCGAAGACGAGCTGGGTACGCTCGAGGTCGGCAAGCTTGCTGATATCTGCGTGCTCGATCGGGATGTGTTCGACCTCGATTATCGCGACGCACGCGATCTTTCGGTTGATATGACGATGTCGGACGGACAAATCGTGTTCGATCGAAATAAGGAGGCATAGGATGTCTGAATCCAAGCCGACGCTGCGCCGCGAACAGATTGCGGGCATGAATATCCACTACATCATGTGGTCGCTCGATTACTTCCTTGATGTGCAGCAGCGTTTGGGCTTTGAGTCCATTGAGCTGTGGTGTGCGGAGCCGCATGTGACACTCGACCATACGGGCTACTTTGAGGCTGAGGTCCTGGCGAAAAAAGCTGCAGACCGTGGGCTTAGGTATCGTACTCTGTGCCCCGAGAATGTTGTCTATCCTTGGCAATACTGCGCACGCAAACCGCTGCATGAACAGCGCAGCCTGGCGTACTTTAAGCACGGCATTGAGCTTGCCGAGGTACTTGGGTGCGACCGTATGTCCGTCAACTCGGGCTGGGGCGACTGGGACGAGGACCGCGAGGAAGCCTGGAAGCGCAGCCGCGAGCACATGTCCATTCTGGCGGAGTATGCCGGCGAGCACGGTCTGGTGCTTACGATGGAAAGCCTGCGTCCCGAGGAGAGCAACCTTGTGACGACGGTTTCCGATGCGAAGCGCATGATTGACGAGGTCGCGAGCCCGTACTTACAGCCCATGGTTGATACAACCGCGATGGGCGTTGCAGGCGAGACGCTCGAGGACTGGTTTGCCGCCTTTGGTGATGGGGCAATTCACGAGATGCACTTTATCGACGGTGATCCGTATGGCCATCTGGTGTGGGGCGATGGCAAGCACGATATGGACGCCTTCGTTGCCACGCTCAACGCCCATGGTTTCGACGGCATGCTGGGCCAGGAAATCACGGACGGTCGTTACTATGATGACCCGGCGGCGGCAGATGCCAAGAACATGGCCGCATTCGAGAAATATCTGATTGACTAAAACAACTATCGGCCACGCAACCAACGTCATTGATTGTGGACCAAACAAGAAAGGAACTGGATATGAACGCACACGACCTGATCAAAGAGGCAATTGCCGAGAAGGGCAAGTTCGACAGCGTCTACTGGATTGCTTGCGGTGGCTCCATGATCGATTTGATCCCGGCTCATGAGCTTCTGCAGCGCGAGGCAACCACCTTCACTTCGTATATCTATACGGCTCGCGAGTTTGATATCATGCGCCCGCGCCGCTTGGGTGAGAAATCCCTGGTCATTGCTTGCAGCCACAGTGGCAACACCCCCGAGGTCGTCGAGGGCTGTGAGATTGCCCTTGCTGCCGGCGCTACGGTGATCGCCCAGACCGACAACGCTGGATCCAAGATTGACTCCGGCAAGTGGACCACGTGGGTCTACCCGTGGGGCGAGGGCGTGCCGCAGGCCGAGGTCCCCGCTGGCATTTCGCTGTCGCTTGCGGCCGAGCTGCTCGATCAGCAGGAGGGCTACGCCGATCTTGCCGATATGTATGCCGGTATTGCTGAGATGGATAAGATTCTTCCTCCGGCACGCGAGAAGGTAAATGCCGAGCTGGGCGATCGTTTTGCCAAGCTTTGCCAGGAGCACGAGTTCTTCTACATTCTGGGCAGCGGTCCCAACTTTAGCCAGACCTACGGTTTCGCTATCTGCTCTCTTATGGAGATGCAGTGGCAGCACTGCAGCTACATCCACTCTGCCGAGTACTTCCACGGCCCCTTCGAGGCTACTCAGGATGGCGTTTTTTACTTCCTGCAGATGGGCTCCAGCGAGTGCCGTGCTATGGACGAGCGCGCCCTGGCGTTCCTTAAGACGCATACCGATACGCTGATGGTGCTCGATGCCAAGGAGTACGGTATGGAAGCCGTGCCGGCGAGCGTCCGTGCCTATCTGGACCCGGTGCTGTTCTACGCCATGAACTGTGAGCTGCGTGCTGCACGCGGCAAGGTGTTTGATCACGATCCCGATTTCCGTCGCTATATGGGCGTCGTCGAGTACTAGAAGGGACAAAGGCCATGGCATTTAACGTTAACGCGCTCGGATTTGGCGACAACGTCGTTGATCGCTACGAGCATATCCACACCATGTATCCTGGTGGTAACGCGGTGAACTTCGCCGTTTATGCCAAGAAATGCGGCGCCGCACGCTCCGCATACATGGGCATTTTTGGCAATGACGCCGCTGCCGAGCATGTCATTGCAAGCCTCGAGGATGAGGGTATCGAGCTTGACAAGTGCGAGCAGATGATTGGCGAGAACGGAGCGGCTCGCGTGACCGTCGTTGACGGTGACCGTGTCTTCCTCGGCTCCAACGAGGGCGGTATCCGTGGCGATGCGCGCTATGTCCTCGATCGCTTTGACCTTTCGTACATGAAGCAGTTCGATGTGGTTCATTCGGGCAACTATTGCTTTACCGAGCGCGAGCTGCCCAAGTTGAAGGCTGTGGGCGTCACGGTCTCTTTTGACTTTTCGGACGACTCCACCGACGAGTACTACGAGCAGATTGCGCCCTACGTCGATTTCGCTTTCTTTAGTGCGGCGGATGCCGCGAGTGAGGACGAGATTCGCGAGCGTCTGGCATGGGTGAAGGGCCTGGGTCCGCGTTTTGTGTCGGCTACGGCGGGCGCCGAGGGCTGCATTGCTTACGACGGCGAGCGTTATTACCGCCAGCTGGCTAAACCGGTAACGGACATGAAGGACACCATGGGGGCGGGCGCCTCGTTCCTCACCTCGTTTTTGATGTGCTATCTCGATTCCGCCAAGCGTGGTGAGGATGGCGCCGAGGCCATCGAGCGCGCGCTCGACTTTGCTGCCGGGTTCGCCTCGACCGTGTGCGGCATGGAAGGCTCTTGGGGCCACGGAGCACCAATCGTCGAATAGCCGAGCGGTCCCGGGGAGGTGCGGGTGCCTCCCCGGGACTCGGTGTGCAAAAAATGCCAAATATGAGTACTGTGACTAATTTAGTCGCAGCAAAATCAACCCCTTCAGATGTGATTTGAGCGTTTGGAGGGGTTTAAAATTGCGAAAATGCAGGATGTGCGACTGTAAAAGTGTTAGTTAATGGACAATCGTAGATTATTCTGGCGGTCGTAAAGCTCAAAGTAATGTATCCATTTCGCTAGCAGTACTCATATTTGACGTTTTTTGACCACAGGGGTCAGCGAAGGCTAAAAACAGAGTGTGCATTCGCTAAAACCGCCGACTCAATATGCTTTGCGGCACAGTTTTTGAGTGAGGCGATGCGTTCTGAGGTCCTTGTGAGCGATCTGATGAGCGACTGCGCGCTTGTTTCTGTGTTTGGCTCGGCCGGCGCATCGGTCTCGAGCAGTAGGCGGTCGAGTGGAATCTGTCGTGCGTATTCGCGACCGCGCTTGGTCGCGAGCATACGCTCGTTCACGGAAAAATAGCAGCCTGCGTTTCGCGCGCGGGCGAGTTCGTCCGAAGTACCGCTAAACCAGTGGAAGATGATAACGGGGGAGTCGGGGTTTGGGATGAGTAGTCCATGCGATTCGAGGATGTCCAGTACGGTTCCTGCCGAACGAACGGCGTGAATTGATATCACGCGCCCGGCAAGAGAACGCTGCGCGAGTGTGTCGCAGAGCCGGTCAAATGCCTGTATTTGTAGCGGTTCGCTTTCGGCAAAGCGCGCGGAAAAGTCGAGTCCGACTTCGCCGATGTAGCGTTCTTGGGCAGCAACTTCGCAAAGCAGATCGACTTCGGCAGGACTGCAGCGGCCGTCGGCGAGCCACCAGGGGTGGAGGCCGACGCCCGCGATAATGTTTGGGTAGCGGCTGCCCCGCTTTTTTGCTGCCGTGAAGTCGCGTGGGTCGACCCCGCAATCAAAGACCCCCAGCCCTTTAGCCGCAGTTTCGTCGGCAACAGCATTCGGGTAAGTCATCAAATCAAGATGGCAGTGTGCATCAAATAACCGGGGCTCCATCTCGGCGCGCTCCGCTAGTCCAGGCGCTGGCCATCGGCGCGCACGCGCTCGGTGCCGCGGCCACTGATCCGGCGGATAACCTCGCCGGCAATCATCTGGCCCATGATGGGCGGCATAAAACTGGCGGTTCCGAGCTCGGTACGCTCGTGGATATTGGAAGGGTCGCGGGGCTGTGTCTTAACCGATTCCTCGCAGCTAAACAGTACATGTAGGCTCTTGATGCCGCGCTTCTTACATTCTTTGCGCATGATGCGGCTCATGGGGTCACGTACCGTATCGAAAATGTCGGCAAAGCGGAGGCACTCGGGATGGAGCTTGTTGGCCCCGCCCATGGAGCTAACCAAACGAATGCCGTGGTCCTGAGCATATTTGGCAATGGTAAGCTTGGCCGAGATGGTGTCGATGGCGTCGACGACGTAGTCGAGCTTGCCACCCGTCTGCTCCAAAACGCTCGCGAAGAACTCGTCGATGTTGTCGCTCAGCAGGTATTCGGTGCGCTTGATAACGGTGGCGGCGGGATTGATATCGCGAATCATGGCATCCATCACGTCCACTTTGCGCTTGCCGATGGTGCTGTGAAAGGCGATGGCCTGGCGATTGATATTGCTGGGCGCGATGATGTCCTTGTCCAGAATGACGAAATGACCGATGCCGCCGCGGGCGAGTGCCTCGCAGCAGTTGGAGCCCACGCCTCCGCAGCCGAGCACCAGCACCGTAGCATCGGCGAGCTTATCGAGTGCCTCGCGGCCCATGATGATCTCGAGCTTGGTGTCGCGCGTCTCGATGGGTGAAGCGGCTATGGTTTCGGTCATGGATATCCTCCGATGGGGAAGCGAATCGTGTTTTAGCTATCGCCATTATAGGTATTATCGCGATTCCATTTGAGCCCTTGGGCTTGTTGAAATGGGATCGGGGTTCGCATAAGATTGAAGCAGATGGCACCCGTTGCAGCGGGTTGGCCAACTCCAAAACACGTTTGTAGCGTGAGAAGTGGCCGTCTTCGCATTACGCGGAGGTGGCTATTTTTTTGAGTACAAGATTAGATAGTTAGACAAACATCTAAATATCGAGTATAGTGTGCGCGTCATGAGAGATGATGAGAGGAGGTCTTATGCCGGGAGAGGGTTTTAAGGCGCTTGCCGATCCAACGCGACGGCGCATTTTGGAGTTGCTGCGCGAGGGCAATTGCACGGCGGGGGAGCTTGCCGAGCATTTCGATATCAGTAAGCCGTCGCTGAGCCATCACTTGGCGACGCTCAAAAACGCCGGGTTGGTGACCGACGAGCGCCATGGCCAAAACATCGTATACAGCTTAAACACCACCGTCATGCAGGATTTAATTGGCTGGTTTATGGGCTTTACAAACACGGAAGGTGATAAGGATGAATAACGAAAACAAGGGCATTCACCCCACGGGGGTATCGTCGCGCGTGTGGATTGTGCTGGTCGCTCTGTGCGTCGCCAATGTCGTAGCGCACCTCATGGTGATGCCGAGCTTGCCTGCGCAGATTCCCACGCACTGGGGCGCGAACGGCGCCGTCGACGGTTGGGGTCCTAGCTGGATGGCCTCCGCGCTCGGCGTGCTGCCTCTGGCGCTTCTCGCAATGTTCTTCGTGGTGCCGCGCATCGACCCCAAAGGTGAGGCATATCGAACCTCGGGCAAGTTCTACCAGGGCTTCGTAATCGCCTTCACCTTGTTCATGTGCGCCATAAGCTGGCTGGGAGAGCTTACGGTCTGGGGCGTGGTGCCGGCGGTCGGTTCGGCTAACGTGCTGATTTCCGGTGTTGTCGGTTTGCTGTTCATCGGCGTAGGCAACTATTTGCCGCGTGTGAAGCAGAATTATACGCTCGGTATCAAGACACCTTGGGCGCTTGCCGATCCCGAAAACTGGCGCCGTACGCAGCGTTTTGGCGGCGCCTGCTTTATGGTGCTGGGTATTGGCCTGATTGTGATGGGCGTGGCAGGCAGCGTGCTTTCGAGTGAAGTCGTCGCCGCGGTGATTGCGGTTCTGACGTTTGGTTCGGTTGGAGCCGTCTACGTCTACTCGTATCTGTTGTGGCGCAAATCGCAGCGAGCCGCTCGTTAAGGTTGCGGAAAACTAGCGTACGCAGTTCATAGTATGTTCCGGGGGACTTTTCCCAGGTAGTATTAGGGGGTGTGGGCAACCATGCCCCTTTTTCGTTACGTTTCAGAGCTGGTTTTCTCATTTCGTTTCCACTAAAGCGAATCAAGAATAGGGAAACAACAGGTAGAAAGGATAAAACAGACAAATGGCGGAGTTTATCTACCAGATGTATCAGGCTCGCAAGGCCCATGGCGACAAGGTGATCCTTGACGACGTGACCCTGAGCTTCTACCCCGGTGCCAAGATCGGCGTCGTGGGCCCCAACGGTATGGGCAAGTCGACCCTGCTCAAGATCATGGCCGGCATCGAGGAAGTCTCCAACGGCGATGCCAGACTTACCCCCGGCTACACCGTGGGTATCTTGCAGCAGGAGCCGCCGCTCGACGACGACAAGACCGTCATCGAGAACGTGCGCATGGCATTTGGCGACATGATCGCCAAGGTCGATCGCTTCAACAAGATCGGCGAGGAGATGTGCGACCCGGATTGCGACATGGACGCCCTCATGGCCGAGATGGGAAAGCTCCAGGACGAGATCGACGCCGCCGACGGCTGGGATATCGATTCCAAGCTCGGCCAGGCCATGGACGCCCTGCAGCTGCCCGATTCCGACATGCCGGTCAACGTGCTTTCCGGCGGCGAGCGCCGCCGCGTGGCCCTGTGCAAGCTGCTGCTCGAGGCTCCCGACCTGTTGCTGCTCGACGAGCCCACGAACCACCTGGACGCCGAGTCGATCCTGTGGCTCGAGCACTTCCTGCACAACTACCAGGGCGCGGTGCTTGCCGTCACACACGATCGCTACTTCCTGGATAATGTTGCCGAGTGGATTTGCGAGGTCGACCGCGGCCACCTTTATCCCTACAAGGGCAACTACTCCACGTATCTGGAGACCAAGGCCGCCCGTATCGAGGCACAGGGCAACCGCGACGCCAAGCTCGCCAAGCGCATGGAGGCCGAGCTCGAGTGGGTGCGCAGCTCGCCCAAGGCCCGTCAGGCCAAGAACAAGGCCCGTCTGGCTCGCTACGAGGAGATGGAGGCCGAGGCCCGCGCAAGCCAGAAGCTCGACTGGACCGACATCCGCATTCCCGTTGGACCGCGTCTGGGTAACAAGGTGCTCGAGGCCCATCACCTGCACAAGGAATTCGACGGTCGCGTGCTCATCGACGACCTATCGTTCACCCTGCCGCGCAACGGCATTGTGGGCGTCATCGGCCCCAACGGTGTGGGCAAGACCACGCTGTTCAAGACCATCGTGGGCCTGGAGCCGCTGACTTCGGGCGAGCTCGAGGTGGGCGAGACCGTCAAGATCTCCTATGTCGATCAGAACCGTTCTGGCATCGACCCCGATAAGAACCTGTGGGAGGTCGTCTCGGATGGCCTGGACCACATGATGGTGGGCGAGACCGAGGTCCCCAGCCGCGCGTACGTGGCGAGCTTTGGCTTTAAGGGCCAGGACCAGCAGAAGCGCGCTGGCGTGCTCTCCGGTGGCGAGCGCAACCGTCTGAACTTGGCGCTTACGCTCAAGCAGGGCGGCAACCTGCTGCTCCTCGACGAGCCCACAAACGACCTCGACGTCGAGACGCTGTCCTCGCTCGAAGCGGCGCTGCTCGAGTTCCCGGGCTGCTCGGTGGTCATTAGCCACGACCGCATGTTCCTGGACCGCGTCGCCACGCACATTCTGGCGTGGGAGGGCACCGACGAGAATCCGGGCAACTGGTATTGGTTCGAGGGCAACTTCGAGGCCTATCAGGCCAACCGCATCGAGCGCCTGGGCGAGGACGCAGCCCAGCCGCATCGCATTCACAGGAAGCTCACGCGCGACTAGTAGCAAGTAGAAAGGCCGCCACCAAGGGCGGCCTTTCTTGTAGCAATTGCACTGCAGCTATGCCCTGGCTGCTGGTTTGATTCATAATCAAAGTCATCTCTTTGGGATTAAAGCCCGTTTTTGCTATGAGTGATTTTCTAATTCCGTTTAAAACGTAAAGATGCATTGGGTTGCAAGGACATAAGCAAATCGAATTGAAATATAACCAGTGCTGTAGCGTTACAAAAAAGATTATAGAATAGGAGTACCTTATTAGTCGCTTCTCTAGAAAGAAGAACATATGCTTTCGCGTCGTCGTTTTCTGCAACTTGTCGCGTCTTCAATTGTCGCCTTAGCCGCACGTCCGAAAGAGGTTTTTGCTTCGACGGGCAATATTGATGGTGAGCAGATACAATTTACTTCTGAAATTGCGCAAGAGCTTGCCGATAAATATATAAAGGGACTCCTCGGCTATTCGTATACGCCTTCTGACCCTATTCCTTTTGTAGATGTTGATGGGTCCCCGCTTGGTTACATTGTTCCGGTTGTGACATCCAATAGAGCCGCGGGCTATTTGGTTTTAGATGCTTCAGATGATGAAATACTTACGGGATATCGTTTTGGAGACGGCTTAGTCAGCCCTATGGATCGGGGGGGAGATCTTGGTGTCGAGTCTTATTCTTACAATAACCCAGTCGTAATGATCAATCCATTCGAATTCGGCGTGCAATCTTTGGACGGTTCAATAACAACAAATTGCGGAAGAACAATCCCGGCTGTTTCCATAGAAGGACGGCCTGTCGTTTTATCGAATAAACCTTCAAGCTGGAACGATGTTGTAATTTACGCAACTCAAATGCAGGATTACACAGTATCTGGATTTCGTTCCATTTCTCAGTTTATGTCATATGATGAAAGCGAGATTAAGAGGCTTACCGCCCACTATGCTTGTATGGTGACAGCTTTTTCGAACGTTGCGGAACTGTATGGCATTGCCAATTTATATAGCGACCCTTCGCAATATATGCAGATATGGAATTACACCAATACCCATGCTCTTTCCGATGAAGAACAGACTGTTCCCGGCGTTGTTTTGGGTGGAACGCCGATATCAACCTGTGCAACGGGGTTTACAAATTACTGCGCAAGCAGAGGAAGTACTCTTATCGCCCGCACTGTCTCCTCTCCGGCTATCGCGAGCATTCAAAATGAGATTAACTCTAATAGACCGAATGTTTTACATGCGAGTTTGTACAACGGATCAGCCCATTCTGTAACAGCGGAGGCTTACGCCACACTTACTGGTAAGAAAACTGGAGAGACAAGGCAGATGATTGGCATAGCGGACGGCTGGAATTCATCTTTATCCTTCCTGAAGTATGATCAGAGCTATTATGCGTGGACTTATGGAACGACTTTTTCGAAGTAGGGCGATTCGTCTAGCTCTGTCTTTGGTGCTGATGGCTTCATTGGTGGGCTGTTCAACAAAGGAAGAGATATCGCGCGGAGGTTCCGGAGAAGTGACTGCGACAGACTCAGGTTCATTAGAAATAGCTGGCGGGCATGCCGATGTGATGTTACAAGGAAAAGGCGTGCTTAGGTCGATTGATGCTGAAGACGCTGTCTGCTCAATAGAGGATTTGAAGACAGGTGAAACTGCATCGTACCGAGTTTCAGATAATGCTGCGAATATGATTGAGTCGATACCGACTGGAGCGCAGGTTTCTTTTAGATACTTTGCTCCGCAACTTGAGGATGAGCTTGCTTCTCTGGTGTCTATATGCACCGATGACAACTAAAAGGCCTGAATTCAAACGGCCTCGGATGGTCAATTGGCTATCCGAGGCCGTTTTTTACTCGACCGGGGCTTCGACTTTATCGATGGTCCAGGCGGCTCCGAGACCGCCGGTGGTGTTGCGGCGGATGCGCACGGTAACCTCGCGGCGCTCGCCGGCCTGCGTGTAGCGCAGGGGGAAGCTTGCGCGGTTTCGCGCGGCCTCGATGGTACCGCGCTCGCGGGCGATCCAGTAGTACTCGCCGACAATACCGAGGGTATCGGCGCCGTAGGGGAGATAGGTCGACAGCTGGTGTAGCAATGGGCCGGGGCAGAAGACCTCGGTTGCGAAATCGATGGGGAAGTCCTCGGGGATGGTCGGTGCTGCGGACGCGGGGACCGGAGCCGGTACAGGTGCGGATGTGGACTCGATGACGGGTTCAGACTCAGGCACCGCTTCCGGATTAACTGCGGAATCTGTCGGTTCCACGGAGACGGATATGTCTTCAGTCTCGGTTTTGGCATCGGCTTCTGGGGCGTCCTCCGCCTCGATAGACGGCTTTACCTCGACGGGCGTGGATGCCATGGTGGTGATGCCGGCGTTGGCGTTTTCGGGGTCGTAGACCACCGTAAGCGAGATGGCAGGCTGCAGCGTCTCGGGCTTCGGCGTCGACTCGGTAGCGCCTTGATCGGCGGGCTCTTCGGGCTGATCGTCCTCGGCCTCGTCGCCAAAGATATCGCTGTTTTGCAACGCAGGCGTCTCGGATTGGCTAGCGGCTTCTTCGGTTGTCGACTTGGGAGCCTCGTTGGGCTCCGCAGCCGCTTCCTGCTCGGATATGACTTCGGGATCGGTCGTGGCGGCGATTTCGGTTTCGGCTTCTGCCGTTACCTCAATAGCGACTTCGATCTCTGTTTCGGGCTCGGATTCCGGTACGGTTTCAACCATGGATTCTGGTTCGGGACGCTTAACGTGCTTGGGGCGCACTGCCTTGAGGTCCTTCTCGCCGCGCTTTTTCTTTTTGTAGGACTGCTTGGCGCCCTTGGCTGCCTTGGGCTTGTCCTCGCCCTTGGCAAGTGCGGCATCCCAGGCCTCGTTGGCGATGACGGTGGCATACAGGCGACCGCCCTTAAAGACGGTCAGCTTAACGCAGTCGTTGAGCTCCTCGAGCAGCTCGCGCGTGGACTCGAAGCCCAGGTCATAAGCGGTCATGTCGCCAGCGGCGAGCGCCTCCTCGACCTGCGTCATAAATGTTTGCTTGCCGCATCCAATCGCATCGCGCAGCAGGCGATACAGATAGATGTGGTTGCCCAGCGAAAGCGTGGGCCTAACTATTGTCTTGCTCATGGCAAATCTCCTCTTTACATATGTAAAGCATCTTACCATCGCATGGCGTTCGCCATGGCGGCGCCCAAGGCAAACGGGCGCGAACCGCTTTCGATTCGCGCCCGTTGTATAGGTCGGTTATCTATGAGAGGCAAATGTGCTTAGTTGCCCGATGCCGTTCCTTGGCTCGAGCCGCCAGATGCCGTGCCGGACGCAGTTCCGCTCGAGCTGTTGGTGTTGCTACTGTCTGCTGCACCCGTTCCCGACGTGGTGTCACTCGTCTGGCCTCCCGTGTTCGGCTGTGAACCGTCAGTCGTTTGGCTTGAGTCGGTCGTGTCGGACGGCGTGCCACCGTTGGCCGTAGAGGAATCGGTGCCCTGCGATTGGTTTTGGGTGTTCGAGGACGAATCGGCAGAGGTAGAACTGTCTTGCGTGCCGTCCGCCTGTGCCTGCTGATCTTGCGACTGGGTGTTGCCATTTGCATCGCTCTCGGTCGTGCGCGACGAAAGGATTGGCTCGGGGCGCTCGCCCAGACCCTCGCCGGCGGTGGTGATAAGGATGGCGCCGGCGCAGGCGATGACCGCGACGATGGCGATGGCGATCGAGAAGACGATAACCTTCTTTTGCGTCTGGCTGCGCTCTGCCGCCGCCTTGGCGCGCAGGCTGTTGGGGGCGACACGCGCCGTGGTCGCGCGTCCCGCAACCTGGCGCATCTCCTGCGTGGTCGCGGCGCCACCTAGGTGCTCCTCGACATCCGGCTCAACGGGCTCGTAGGCGCCGGCAGGGTAGTCGACAGCGGCATGCGTGCCCTTGATTGCTTCGGCGCTGGCGGAGATAAAGTGGCGATAGACCTGCGAGGACACAACAGTGATGACTGAGCTCACGGCGGCGCCAATCACCGATCCGGCGATACCGATCTTGGAAGCAAGCGCGACGCTCGTGGCGGCAGCTGCGGCGCCGGCGATGATCTGGGGAATGGAAATGTCGTCAAACAGGCCCTTTTTGGGCGCGATGGCCATGGTCTGTCCGATGGAATGGTTCTCGTGCACGCCGTTGTTGAGCGATGCCGGCGTCATGACGCGCGTGCGCGGCGCGTCGGTGTACTTGGTTGTCATACGGGGTCCTCCCGGTGTAAATCTGCTTCGTTTCATGCAGCCATCAGGGTACCCACCTGATGTGAATCGTACGTGACATTTAACAGATACCATCAACTCATCAAGGGGGCTTGCTGTCTTTGGTGCAATAGCTTGATGCTAAACTGGATTTACGATTGCGAGGTGGTTTACGTGATGTACCCGTATATGACATTCGAAGACGGTACCGAGGTCGTTCATTCTGACCTGATTACAGATGGGGATATCGAAAAGGTTGTCGTGCATTTTGAACGACCGACGGCAGAGGGCTTCGACTCCGCTCGCTGTGAGTTGCCTTCCTGTTCGTGGACTGACTGGGAAGGGCGTTTTACTCAGAGTGAAAAACGAGCTTTCGAAGAGTGTTTGAGCAAATCATTTAGATTAGTTCGAGTTTAGTTCGAATATAGAAGCCGAATGCGATGACCTAAGGTACCGTCAAGATTCTTTCGCAAATTGATTTAACCGTCCTCGGCCCCGTCCTCTTCTAGCCCTCCGCCTTTCCCCT
>UQIS01000001.1 GCA_900541245.1 uncultured Collinsella sp. | reverse complement strand
CGCGAGAAGCTCGCCACGATGCCGACCGACGCGGACATCGACTTCCTGTTCAGCGTCTACTCCGCCTCGCCGTCGCGTGACGACGGAGGGCCGGAGTGGGGCGACAGGGCAGTGTGGGAGGACCTCCACCACAGGGACCCGTACCCGTTCTGGCTGGATTAATGGATGGAAACGGATGTTCTATCGGGACACACATTTTGTCCTATAAGCCGATTTTTAGCTGAGGCAAGTCCAGTTGACGGGGGTCGAGCCGTGCTGTTCGAGTAGCCGATTGGCAGCGGAGAAGGGGCGCGACCCCATAAAAGCGGGGAGTTCTGCCGTGGCACGGTTGGCCGAAAGCGGCGAGGGGTGCGTGGAAGCCAGGCAGAACTTGCCGGTTGCCTTGCCCGCGCCGATTGCGGCGAGCTTGCCTTCGACCATCTGCTGGGCAAAGCGACCCCATGCCAAAAAGACTACCGGCTGGGGCAGCTGGCAGCAGCGTTCGATAACGTAGTCGGTGAGCGTGCTCCAGCCCAGTTTGGCGTGCGAGTTCGCGGCATGCTCGCGCACGGTGAGCGTGGTGTTGAGGAGCAGGACGCCCTGTTGTGCCCATGGTGTTAGGTCTCCCGTGGCGGGAATGGGGCAACCCAGATCGTCTTTGAGTTCCTTATAGATGTTGCGCAGGCTCGGCGGCAACTTGGTTTGCGTTGCGGGGACCGAGAACGACAGTCCCATGGCCTGATTGGGACCGTGATAAGGGTCCTGACCCAAGATGACAACTTTGACCTGGTCGGCCGGCGTGTAGGCGAGGGCATTGAGGATGTCGTCTTGTGCCGGGTAGATAGTCTGCTCGGCACGCAAAAGGGCGATGCGCTCGAGCAGCTGGTTCGTAGTGTCACGTACCGGCTGCGGCGCATCGACCAACCAAGTTGCTATGTTGTGGTCGCGGGTTGCGGTGTCCATGGGGCTCCTTTATGGTAGATGCTCTGTTGGCATCTATTGTAAAGGCGCACCGGTTGCCTTTATGACACGGCTGTATGAAGAACGGGGTCTACGAGACGCGCTCGGGCGCTCCTGCCATACGGGCCTGTCCATGTGCACGGAGGCGCGGAAGCTCGACGGTTGCCACCATGACGCCGGTGAGGATGAGGGTGGCGCCAAAGAAGGCGATGGGGTTCAGGACCTCGCCGACCAGGAAGAACGAAAAGACGGCAGAGCAGACCGGCTCGAGCGAGAAAGCGAAGCCGGTGGTCTCGGCAGGCACGTGGGGCTGCACGAGCGTTTGGGTGATAAAGCCATAGGCAGAGCAGATGAGTGCGAGCGCGATGACAACGACAATCTCGCTCGGCGTGCCGGGAAGCGTGAAACCGCCAAAGGTGAATGCGGCGATACCCGAGAATAAGCCGCCGAAGCCCAGCTGCCAAACGCCCAGGGCCAGCGGGTCGACATCTTCGACAAAGCGCTTCGCCACAATGATATGGCCGGCATAGACAAAAGCGGAGAGCAGCATGATGAGCGCGCCCGGGTTCAGGCTGGTGAAGTCGGCGCCCGAGAGCAGCAACATACCGCAGGTGACGATGGCGGTGCCGACGAGCACTTTGCGCTCGGGGGCACGACGCAGCAGGGCGGCGTTGGCAAACGGCACGATCACGACCGTCAGGCTCTGCAAAAAGCCGGCGGTGGAGGCGGAGGTGAGGCTGGAGCCCAGGCACATGCAGGTGAGTTCGGTTGCCATAATGGCGCCGATGATGGCAGCGCGGACCATAAGGTCGCGGTTGATGCGGAAAGCGCGCTTGTGGAAGAGCAGCAGGCAAGCCACAAAGGCGATGATGCAGCGCAGCGCAACGATGCTCGTGGCGTTCATACTGTCCATGCCGATCTTCATGAGGGGATACGAAAAGCCCCATGCGACGGGAACGGAAAATGAGAGCGCGATTGCTTTTTTGCGATCCATGGGACTCCTTTTGTTACAGAACGGTTTCGTAAAAAGGATTCTGCGCCCAGATGTAGATGTAGTAAAGCGAATGTATCTTCAGTATGATTAAGAAATGCTAATGTTGGCAGAAAAAGCCCTGGCAAAACGTTTTACGCCTACATCGATGTGGAGGCACGATGGCATCGCGGTATCAGATTGTTTGTATGGTGGTCGATCGCGGAAGTCTTAAGGGCGCGGCCGATGAGCTGGGCTACACACAAAGCGCGGTGAGCCAGGCCGTCAAGGCGCTCGAGCGCGAGCTGGGTACCACGCTTATCGAGCGCGGCAAGCAGGGCGTGTCGCTTACGCGCGACGGCAAGCAGTATCTGCCGTACCTGCGCCAAATCGTAACTGCCGAGGCCGAGCTTGAGGGCAAGCGCCAGGAGCTGCTGGGGCTTTCGTCGACCGATATTCGCATCGCGACGTTTACCAACGTGAGCCGAACCGTGCTGCCGCGTGTGATCCGCGACTTTGGGGCGCTGCACCCGGGCGTACGCTTTACCCTCAAGCAGGGCGATTACACGCGCAACGCTCAATGGGTGCACGATGGCGTGGTTGACTTTTGCTTTACGGCGCGCGGGTTTACCGCAGGCCTCGAGAAGCGCGTGGTCTATCACGACGAGTTGGTGGCGCTGCTGCCGGCTGCGCATCCGCTGGCGGCAAAGGAAAAGGTGATGCTTGCCGACCTAGCGTCCGAGCCCTTTGTGCTGCTGGATGAGGGCGAACAGAGCCTGGTGCTCGATGCATTTGCGACACATGGGCTGTCGCCGCACGTGACGAGTGAGGTGACTGACGACTACACCATCATGGCGATGGTGGAGGAGGGCCTAGGCGTGAGCATGCTCTACCGTCGTACTGTGGAGGGCATGCGAGCCGATATTTGTGTGCGGCCCATCGTGCACGCACCCTCGCGCGACGTAGTGGCAGCCTGGCGCAGCTGGGATACCATGCCTATCGCCACGAGGCGCTTTATCGACTATATGAGCTCGCATATTGTCAATTAATGACTGGCGTGGCGTTGAGTGCGGTGTTTAGCGGGCTGTCGCTTTGGCTTGGGTGGCGCGATAGGTGCGTGCCGGGTGGCAAAGTAGTACCGCCACGACCATAAAGAACGCCGTGGTGCCCAGGCTGATGGGGTAGACCATCATGATGTTCGCAAAGGTGCGGAAGTGTGGGAACACGCAGAACACCCAATAGAAGCGGATGCCGCAGACGCAGATCATGGTGATGAGGGCGGGCGTGAGCGAGATGCCAAAGCCGCGCAGGTAGCCGGACATGTTTTCGTAGAACATGCTAAAGGCGTACGCCGGGAAGATCGAACATACGCGGATATAGCCGATCGAGACGATGTTGGGATCGCTGTTAAAGAGCGACAAGATCTCGCGCCCCAGGCCGACAATAACGATGATTGTGGTGAGTGCAACGATACCGCCTTCGACCAGGCAGACCTTAAGCGTTTTGGTGCAGCGGTCGATCTGGCGGGCACCGTGGTTTTGTCCCACAAAGGTGGTGCACGCCTGGCTAAAGCTGTTGAGCAGGTTGTAGCATACGTACTCCAAGCTCATAGCGGCGCTCGATGCCGCCATGACCTCGGTGCCCAGGCTGTTGATAGCAGACTGGATGATGATGTTGGCGACGGCAAAGACGGCGCTCTGGATGCCGGCGGGCAGGCCGATCTTGACGATGCGCTTGAGGGCGACGGGGTCGATAGCCAGGTCGCGCGGGGTGACGCGGACGACGGAGTCGGTCTTGAGCAGGCGGATAAAGAGCGTAGCGGCGCTGACGGTGTAGGCGATGGCGGTGGCGATGGCGACGCCCGCGACGCCCCAGTGGAGTACGGGGACAAAGATGAGGTCCAGGCCAATGTTGAGGACGGTGGACACGGCAAGCGCCTGCAGCGGCATGCGGGTGATGCCGACGGAGCGGAAGATCGCGGCCTCAAAGTTGTAAAGCAAGATCGAGGGCATGCTGAGCAAAAAGACGCGTAGGTAGAGCGAAGCGAGCGGCATGGTTTCGGCGGGAACGTTGAGCGCGGCGAGCATGGGCTCGGCAAAGATCTCGCCCAGTGCGATGACGACAAAGCCCACGAGCGCCATTAAAATCGAGGTATGGACGGCGCGTTTGACCATGTTCTGATCGTTGCGGCCGATAGCGTTGGCGATGACCACGTTGGAGCCAAGCGACATGCCAATAAACAGGTTGAGCATAAGACTGGTAAGCGGAACATTGGAGCCGACCGCCGCCATGGCGAGGGTTCCCTGGTCGCCCGAGAAGTTACCGATGATGACCGTGGCGATGAGGTTCGACAGTTGCTCCAAGATGCTCGTGGCGGCCACAGGGAAGGCGAACAGGGGAACATTGCGCCACAGCGATCCGGTGGTCATGTCAATGTGCTTAGATACGGTGTCAGCCATACGCTCTCAATCTCTAACATGCTCTTTTGTGCTTATTTGCGCAGACGATGATACTCCTAATCGCCTAGTCATTGGGGACGTTCTAAAACGATTACTCATTCAAGAACGTCCCCAATGACTAGGCGGGGAAGGCGTGCGACAATGGTGGGCGTTGTGTTGTTCGCGCTAAGGAGTTGCCATGTTGTTGTGTCCCGTTTGCCATGAGCCGCTGGTGGATGACGAACGCGGTGCTGCATGCGCGGGTGGGCACCGGTTTGACCGTGCGCGCGAGGGCTATCTATATCTCCTGCGCTCGTCCAAGAGCGGCGACTCCATGGGCGATCCCAAGTCGCAGGCACGCAGCCGTCGCGACTTTCTGAACCGCGGTTACTATGCGCCGTTGCGCGATGCGATGGTCGAGCTGGTGTGCGAGCGGGTGTCTGGACGTGCCGCGTCTACGAACTGCCCCATGACGTTGCTCGATATTTGCTGTGGCGAGGGCTACTACACCAGCGCCATGGGTGCGGTGCCGGGCGTGGATGCTTACGGCTTTGACCTGGGCAAAGAGATGGTGCGCCTTGCCGCCAAGCGCGGCGATGCGACCTACTTCGTGGCCAACATGAAGGACATCCCCGTGGCCGATGGCACCTTCGATATGGTGACCGAGCTCTTCGCTCCCTTTAACGAGCGCGAATTTGCCCGCGTGCTGGCTCCAGAGGGCTCACTCTATACCGTGGTGCCGGGTGCCCGTCATCTCTTTGGGCTCAAGGAGATGCTCTACGATACGCCGTACCTTAACGATGAGAAGCTGCCGAAGACCACCGAGCTCGAGTTGGTCGGAACGCAGCGGGTGTCTGCGAACATTACGCTCCAGACCCAGGCAGACATCGAGGCGGTGTTCCAGATGACGCCGTACTACTACCGCACGCGCCCTGCCGACAAAGAGCGCCTGGCAAACTTGGACACCCTTCAAACCGACATCGACTTCATCATCGCCGAGTACCGCCACTAACCTACCAAAAAGGGACAGGTTTATTTTGGTAGGTTTTATCTGGGCAAACGTAAAGGGCCGACCGCGGAGATGCGCGATCGGCCCTTTTTAGTTGCTTGGCTGCAGAGGTTATGAGAAGCGAGCGCTTACAGGCGGTCCTTGTTCTCGGCCTTAACGGCGTGTGCCTTCTGAACAAAGAACAGGTCGTACACCACGATGACAAAGGCGACGATATTGACGGCGCTGCCGCCGAGCGCGGGAAGCGTGAGCGCGGCCTGCGCAATCGTGGCGATTGCGGCAACGATGCCGAGCTTAAACGCAGCATCCACCTGCGAAGGCTTGTTGGCGCCCTTGATGCCCGCAACACCTGCGGCGAGATCGATGAGGCCCTTGGCGACCAGCACGACCGCGGCGAGCATGGCGTTCGACCCGTACGTGGAATCGAGGTTGCCGGTCGCGATGCCGGCGATTCCAATGACGAGACTGGCGATGCCCAGAACAAAATAAATCAGGGCAAGGATTTTGAGTGTCTTGCGAGCGGCGCTCATAGCTGGTCCTTTCGATGCGGGCGCGGAGAATCTGTCGCACCCAGGTTGCGGCACATATCGTGAAGCACATTGTAGTTCAACGGGGCGATGCATGCGTTTGAAAGCGTCTCTTGCCTGTACGGTCCAACCTTTCAAAAAGGAAAGCTGGACGTAAGCCAAATCGATGGCAGCCCATGTGCGGCGCTGCGATGATGAGGCCGTAACAAGGAGCTGGTCTCAAGGAGGAGTCATGATGTACGGAGCAGGGCAAGTGCGTGAGCCGCGGTCGTTGGGAAGGCGCATGGGTGATTCTGTGATCGCTGCCGTGTGCACGGGATTGATGGCGGTGCTTTGCATTGCGATGCTGTGGACCATGTCGCATGTGGGACAATAGCGGACGGTTGGGTGCTGGCGTAAACGGCACTCGCGTATTCGTTTTGCTTGCTAAGGAGTGCCCATGGGCGTCGTCGATCCCTTTTCTGTTGCTCGGGCCGCGGGGCTTGAGCTGATCGGGAAGTCCGAGGGCCTCACGCTCACCGACGGCACGATGGAGCTGCGTGCCGATTTTGACCGCATGCTTCCGCGGCTCAAGCAGGGCCGTCTGCAGCAAGAGCTGTTGGTAAAGGCTGCGCGCGCAAAAGGCATCGAGTGCCCATGGGCGATTGATGCCACGGCAGGCTTTGGCGAGGATTCGCTGCTGTTGGCGGCCGCGGGCTTTACCGTCGATCTGTATGAGCAGGATTGCGTGATCGCGGCGCTCCTCAAGGATGCCCTGGATCGCGCGGCAGATGATCCGGCGCTTGCGGCTGCCGTGTCGCGCATGCGCTTACATGCGGGCGAGGACAGCATTGCCGGCCTTCGTCATACGGCTGAGCTGATCGGGCGGGGCGAGCTTGCCGCCCCCGACGTGGTATATCTGGATCCCATGTTTCCCGAACGCACCAAGAGCGCGGCGGTGAAAAAGAAGTTCCAACTCTTGCACCATCTGGAGCAGCCGTGCGCCGATGAGGAGACGCTGGTCGAAGCTGCGCTTGCGGCGCGCCCGCGCAAGGTCGTTATCAAGCGGCCGGTGAAGGGGCCGCTGCTTGCCGGCGTTAAGCCGAGCTATCAACTTGCGGGCAAGGCCGTTCGCTACGATGTGTTGGTGCCGCCGCGCCCGTAGCTTGCGTGCGATGGCTGGCGCTCCGTCAATGCCGTGCCGATGCGGCGCCTATTTCCAAGGGTGCGACGTCAAGTGCCAGCCGCCGCAGTATTCGCATTTGTAGCAGGCCAGCCCGCGGCGTCCGCGGTTTTCGCAGTCGGCCATAACTGCCTCGGCCTCGGCGCGCGTGTCGTAACGGTTTTTGCGCTCGCACGATTTGTAGCGCCAGGCTTCATCGCGCTCGGCGTCCAGGGCGTCGCGGCGCTCGTCCTCGCGTGCAAACAGGTCGCTCATATCGCCGCCGGTAGCAGCGCTCAAAAACTCGCTTTTGGCCTTTGACCAGGCGGCTCGCTTTTTGCTTCCCATCTGCTTCGCGCCCTTCTCCAAACGTTGGTATCATTGCTCAATCAAAGTGATACCAATAAACGTGAGGTCGCCGCGTGATGATCAGAAAAACCCTCGATACCGACATTCCCGCCGTCATGGCCATCTATGACGCGGCCCGCGCCTTTATGCGCGCACATGGCAACACGACGCAGTGGCCCGAGGGCACGCCTTCGGGCGAGCAGCTGGCTGCCGATATCGCCGCCGGTGGCAGCTATGTGTGCGAGGAAGACGGACGCGTGGTGGCGACGTTTGCCTTTCTGCCGGGGCCGGACAGTTCCTACGATGTGATCGAGGGCGGCCAGTGGCGCAGCGACGCCCCGTATGCTGTGCTGCACCGTGTGGCGTCCGATGGCACCGCGCACGGTATCGCGGCTGCGATGTTTGCCTTTGCCAAGGAACGCGCCGATCACCTGCGCATCGACACGCATCAGGACAACCTGCCCATGCAGGGAGCCATCGCCAAGGCCGGGTTTAAGCGCGCCGGTATCGTATATGTGTCGGACGGTACGCCGCGCGTCGCGTTTGATTGGCTGCGCGAGGCATAAAGGCCGAGCCCCACAACAACGCGTTTTACCAAAAATGGCCCCGAGTGGGGCCATTTTTGGTAAAACGCGTTGTTGTGGGGCTCGCGTTGTTATCGCCCCAGATGAGCCCAGGCAGACAAAAAGGGGAGGTGCCGGCTTTCGCAAGGCGCGAACCTACGAAAATCGCTGCGCGGCAACGCGGGGCGATGAGCTCGGTCGGGGGATAGGGCTCGCTTCGCCCGCCGGCCCGTACATTGTATCATCCAGTGTGGAACGAGGATGCCCGTTGCCGCGTGCGATGGGCTTGCAATAAGAGGAGAGCCATGTCGAAGCAAGCGGTCGTTGGAATCTTGGCGCATGTCGATGCCGGCAAGACCACGCTGGCCGAGGCCATGTTGTTCAACGCGGGTCGCATTCGCAAGCGCGGCTGCGTGGACGATGGCGATTCGCATCTGGACACGAACGCGATCGAGCGTGAGCGTGGCATTACGATCTTCTCGTCGCAGGCCGTGCTCGACCATGGCGATACCCACGTCATGCTCGTGGATGCGCCGGGGCATGTCGATTTTTCTGCCGAGGCGGAGCGCACGCTGCGCGCGCTCGACTACGCGATTTTGGTTGTGGGTGCCAACGATGGCGTACAGGGTCATACCGAAACCCTGTGGCGTCTGCTTACACGTTATGACATCCCGACGTTTATCTATATCAACAAAATCGATTTGGAGAATCCCGGCCGCGATGTCTTGTTGGCACAACTTGGGCAACGTCTTTCCGAGGGCTGCCTGGATGCCAACGAACTGTTGGCGGGTGGTGCCGTTCAGGAGGACGCTGCTGCGTTGGACGAGGCGGCACTCGAGGAGTTTCTTGAGGCGGGTGAGCTTTCTGTCGCAACGCTGTCGCGCATGGTTGCCGAGCGCAGGCTCTTTCCCTGTTTTGCCGGCTCGGCGCTCAAGGACCAAGGCGTGGACGAGCTGCTGGACGGCATATGCGCGCTGATGCGTGAACAGGCATGGCACCCGGAGTTTGCCGCGCGCGTCTATCGTGTCAGCCGCGGGGATCGCGGCGAGCGCTTGGCATGGCTTAAAGTGACCGGCGGCACGCTGCATGCCAAACAGGTGATTAACGGACGCTCCGGTGCCGAGGCATGGGAGCAGAAGGTCGATCAGGTACGCATCTATAACGGCGAAAAGTATGAGCTTGCCCAAGAAGTTGCTGCTGGCGGTATTTGTGCCGTGACGGGTCTTGCGCACGTTCGCCCGGGGGACGCCCTGGGCGCGGAGCCCGCGGGCGATGCACCCGTCGTTGCGCCAGTTCTTACCTATACGGTGCTTCCAGGCGAACACGATGTCCATGCGGTGTTCAAAGCGTTGACTGAGCTGGCGGATGAAGATCCCATGCTCGGCGTAAGCTGGAATACGCATCTGGAGCAGATTCATTTGCAGTTGATGGGCGCTGTGCAACTCGAGGTCGTGCAGCGGGTGTTGGCCGATCGCTTTGACCTTTCGGTTGCGTTCGAGTCTGGTGGCATTCTCTATAAGGAGACTATTTCGCAGCCGGTCGAGGGCGTGGGCCACTTTGAGCCGCTGCGCCACTATGCCGAGGTGCATCTGCGCCTGGAGCCGCTGCCAGTGGGTTCGGGCGTGCAGTTTGGCACCGTGACCTCGACCGACGAGCTCGATCTTAACTGGCAGCGTTTGGCGCTCACCAACGCCATGGAGCGCGACCACCTGGGCGTGCTGACTGGCTCGCCCATCACCGATGTGCGCATTACACTCACGGGCGGCCGCGCGCATGCCAAGCACACCGAGGGCGGTGATTTTCGCCAGGCCACGTACCGCGCGATTCGCCAGGGGCTCATGCAAGCGAGTGAGGCCGGCGCGGCGGTGCTGTTGGAGCCGTGGTATCGCTTTGAGCTCGAGGTGCCGGGGGAGTGCGTGGGCCGGGCGCTCTCGGATGCCACGCGCATGGGTGCCGAGTACGAGCCGCCGACGATGGCGGGAGACCGGGCGAAGCTTGTGGGTCGCGTGCCGGCAGCCGAGGTGCAGGATTACGCGCTGGAGGTGGCTGCCTACACGAGCGGTCGCGGACATCTGTACCTGGAGTTTGCCGGCTATGCGGCTTGCCATGATGCCGAGTGCGTAATCGAGACTGCCGCCTATGAGCCCGAGGCCGATCTGCCCAACACGCCCGACTCGGTCTTTTGCTCTCACGGCGCCGGTTACACGGTCAAATGGTACGACGTGCCCGCCGCGGCGCACGTAAAGATCGATCCCGCCACCTTCCGCCCCTGGCGAGCAGCAGACGCCGAGTTTTTCGGCCACATGTGACAAAGGGACAGTTTCTTTGTCACATGTTATTGGTATAACTCGGTATAAGTTGGTATAACTATTACCAGGGTTTGCCAATCCGAGGAGACCGACATGAATCAAAATCCCTTTAAGCCCACGGCTGGCAAGCGGCCTCCGATACTCATCGGTCGCGAGTCGGTCATCGAAGATTTTGCGGAAGGGCTCGATAACGGCGCCGGAGCGCCGGGCAGGCTCATGCTCATTACGGGAAACCGCGGCTGCGGCAAGACAGTTCTCCTGCGGGAGCTGCAACGTCTGGCCAGCGAGCGCGGATGGGCGGTTGTCTCCGATTCCGCTTCGCTTGGCTTATGCGACCGCTTGGCCGACGCGCTTCGCTCGAATAAACCCGTTGTAACGTCAATGGAGTTCGGTCCGTCGTTTGGGCGGATGTCAGTCGAGGCGGCGCGAGCAAAGGGCGAGACGTTGCGAGGGCTGGTCAACGAGCGCCTCAAGAAGCTCGGTCCAGGCAAGGGCATACTGTTTGCGATTGACGAGGCGCAATCTGCGTCTATCGAGGAACTAGCGGCTCTTGCCGTTCTCTATCAGCAGGTGCTCGGAGACCAGGATGCCACGGGATTGCCCGATAGCGACCAGCGCGGTCTTGCGCTGGTGTTCGCCGGCTTACCCAGTATGGTTGACGATCTGCTCGAAGAGCCGAGCGTGACGTTTTTGCGGCGTGCCCAGCAGCGTACGCTGGGGGCGATATCCTTGCCCAAGGTGCGTGATTCATATATCCAGACGGTCAAAGACGCTGGTCTTTACGTTGACGCGGAGACAGCGGACCTTGCGGCACGCAAGAGCATGGGGCATCCCTATATGGTTCAGCTGGTGGGCTATTACATGTGGCGCTCTGCTGTCCGGCGTGGCTCGCAAGTCATCGAAAGGCACGATGTCGAGGATGGCCATGCGGATGCCGTCTCCGAGTTCTACGAAGCGGTTGACGCGCCTCTGTATTACGGGTTGCGCAGTCCGCAGCGCCTATTTATCGAGGCCATGGTGGTTGACGAGGGCAAGCCGACGCGCATGGCGGATATTATTGAGCGTTGCGATCGCACCCAGAGCTGGGCGAGTAAATATCGCGCAAGCCTAATTCGCGAGCGCGTAATCGACGCTGCCGGATACGGCCTCGTCCGGTTTACCGTGCCCATGCTGGGCGCGTACATTCGCGATCGAGTTTTATGACATGAGTAGGGTGATAAAGGTGACGGAACAGAAGATGAGCCCGCAGGCTATCGAGGTACGTGGCGCGCGCGTCCATAACCTCAAGGACATCGATATCGATATTCCACTGGGAAAGCTCGTGGGCATTGCCGGCGTGTCGGGCTCGGGCAAGAGTTCGCTGGCGCTGGGGGTTCTTTATGCCGAGGGCTCGCGTCGCTACTTGGAAGCACTCAGCACCTATACCCGCCGTCGCCTAACGCAGGCCGAGCACGCCCAGGTGGACGAGGTGCTGCACGTGCCGGCGGCTCTCGCATTGCATCAGCGCCCCAGCGTGCCGGGCGTGCGTTCCACCTTTGGCACCATGACCGAGCTCAACAATAGCCTGCGTCTACTCTTTAGCCGCTGCGCCCATCACGTGTGCCCGCATTGCGGGGCGCGTGTGGAGCCGAGCCTTAACGTGGCTGCGGGCCTGTCGCTCACGTGCCCTGCGTGCGGTCGCGAGTTCTACGCGCCGAGTGCCGAGGATTTGGCTTTCAATAGCGGCGGTGCATGCCCCACCTGCGGCGGCACCGGTGTCATGCGCGAGGTGGACGAGGCGAGCCTGGTGCCCGACGAGTCAAAGACTATCAACGAGGGTGCGGTGCTTCCCTGGGGTACGCTCATGTGGGATTTGATGAAGCAGGTCGCCGGCGAGATGGGCGTACGCACCGACGTGCCGTTTAGCCAGCTCACGCCTCAAGAGCGCGATATCGTGTTCCACGGCCCGGCGGTTAAGAAACACATTCTCTACGTTCCCAAAAACGGCGAGGGCGCCACGCCGCTCGATTTCACCTATTACAACGCCGTCTATACCGTTGAGAATGCGCTCGCCAAGGTTAAGGACGACAAGGGCCTCAAACGCGTTGCGCGCTTTTTGCGCGAGGGTCCATGCCGTGACTGTGGTGGCACGCGTCTCTCCGAGGCCGCGCGCCAGCCCCAGGTGTGCGGTATCAATCTGGCGCAGGCCGCAGCCATGACGCTGGGCGAGGCGATTGAGTGGGTGCGCGGAGTGCCCGCATCCTTGCCGCCCGAGATGCGGCCCATGGCGACGGATATCTGCGATTCGTTTTTGAGCGCGGCCCGTCGTCTGGTCGACCTGGGTCTCGATTACCTTTCACTCGATCGCGCCGGTGCCACGCTCTCCACGGGTGAGCGCCAGCGCGTACAGCTTGCTCGCGTGGTGCGCAACCGATCGACGGGCGTGCTTTATGTACTGGACGAGCCTTCGATCGGCTTGCACCCTGCCAATGTCGACGGCTTGGTGGGCGTAATGCGCGATCTGGTGGGTGATGGCAACACCGTGGTTGTTGTCGACCACGATACGCGCGTACTGGCGGAAGCCGACTACCTGGTCGAGATGGGCCCCGTCGCCGGAGCAGGCGGCGGCAATGTGATTGCTGCAGGCACGGTAGACGAGGTCGAGCAATCGCGGGGCAGCCGCATCGCTCCGTTTTTGCGCGCAGAGCCCAAGCGCTTGCGTCCGCAGGTGACTGACGACGACATGTTCGACCAGGGACATATCCGCATGGCAACCGATACCATCCACACCGTCAAGCCGCTCGAAGTCGATATCCCGCGCGGTCGCCTTGTCGCGGTGACGGGCGTTTCGGGTTCGGGCAAGACGACGTTGGTGCTCGAGACGCTCATCCCGGCGCTCAAGGCGCAGGCAGCCGGCGAACGCTTGCCGGGGCACGTGCGTTGGGTCGATGCCGAGGGCATTGCCCGTGCCAACCTGATTGACGCCACGCCCATCGGTGCCAACGTGCGCTCGACGGTAGCGACCTATGCCGACATTCATGACGAGCTGCGCCGCGCCTTTGCACGTACGCCCGAGGCCAAGGCGGCGGGATATAAGGCGGGCGCCTTTAGCTACAACACCGGTGCCCTGCGCTGCCCTACGTGCGACGGCACGGGCTCGATATCGCTTGACGTGCAGTTTTTGCCCGATGTCGAGATCGTCTGCCCGGCATGTCGCGGCTCGCGTTATGCAGACGCTGCTTCGCATATCCATCGCGAGGGCAAGGACGGGAGCCTACTTACGTTGCCGCAGCTCATGGACATGAGTGTGGACGAGGCCATCGACGCCACGCTGGGACTCAAGAAGGTTCAGACGCGTTTGCAGACCTTGCACGACCTGGGCCTGGGTTATCTCACGCTTGGCGAGCCCACACCGGCGCTTTCGGGCGGTGAGGCACAGCGCCTTAAGCTCGCGAGCGAGATGGGCCGCGTGCAGGATGATGCCGTATTCGTATTTGACGAGCCCACGATCGGCCTGCATCCGCTCGATGTTCAGGTACTGTTGAACGTGTTTGACGGTCTCGTTGCCAAGGGCGCCACGGTTATCGTGATCGAACACGATCTCGACCTTATTCGCAATGCCGATTACGTGATCGACATGGGCCCGGGCGGTGGCGATGCGGGCGGGCAAATCGTCTGCGCCGGTACGCCGAGCGACATCGCGGCCTGCTCCGCAAGTATCACCGGCCGCTACCTATAGACAATGAGGCAAAGGGACAGTCCCTTTGCCTCATTGATGCCTATTTCACGCATTGAGCCGCGAGATAGTCGCGGAAGAATGGCAATTCAAATGCGACGAGCCCTCGTCCTCGCTCCCCGATGATGCCGGCATCTATCATGCGGCGTCGGTAGCGGGAGACCTGCTGCGGCGAACGCTTAAGGCGCTCGACAAGGTCAGCGGTGGTGGATTCTTCCTCGTCATCGAGCATGGCGATGAGGAATCGCTTGTCCTCTGCCGTGAGTTCCCGATAAGTTGCCGCGAGGATTCGGTCGTCCATCTCGTCGCGCGCGATTTTGATTCCCAGGTCAAAGTCGCGTGACGAGATTTCCTTCGAATCGCTTGTGAGATCCCAGGCACGGTAGCCTACGAGTTGCAATAAGAAGGGAAAACCAGAGATCGAGCGAACGGCTCTATCGATTCCCTCGGCATCTGCCAGGCGATCGTTTTCCTGGATCGTGCGAATCAAGGCCTCGCGTACGTCATAGTCGGCAATGCGACCCAGATGATATTGTTGGGCGCGGCGAAGGAACGAGACCGTCTTGTGGTTCAGCAACGTAGAGACGTTGTTGGGAAGTCCCGCCATGAGCAGGGCGACGCGTTTCCCATCGGTCACAAAGTGCTGATACGTTGCTGCGAGCTGAATCATCTCGTCGAGTGTCGGGTCCACCTCGTCAACCGTGACGAGCAGACCGGTGCCCGCCTCGTTGAGCTGGTCGATGATGTCGCTCATGCGATAACGCCAAGTTGAGGCATCGTGAACGCGATTGACCTCAACGCTGCCGAGCGGTGCAATTCCGAGACCGGTGACTTCGAAGTGGTTGGACGAGTCGATGAGATGGGCTGCGGCACGTTTCGTCCCGAACTCGATTTCCTCAAGCATTCCCGGGAGCGCGGTCGTCTTTACGGCTATCCAGCCGTGGGATTCCGCCCTTGTCGCGAGCGACGACATGAGAGCGGTTTTACCGGTTCCACGCGCGCCTGAGAAGATAGAGGTCAATTCTGGGCGCCTGCGCTGGCTCAAGAAGGCACGGTCCAAATCCCGAATAATCTGTTGTCTGCCAGCGAGATGGGCAGGAACCTCACCAAAACTGGGGGTAAACGGGTTCTCGAGATATTCCATAATGCCCTCCTTTAGCGTCTCGGGTTAACTTCATTTTATTCTAGTTAATTTCAGTTAAAAATGATTAATTACGTTTAACTATATGGCGCTTGAATGTGACAAAGGGACAGTCCCTTTGTCACATTCCCGGAAAGCCTGCCTGGCGCAGGGCTTCGTAGAGGACGATGGCGGCGCTGTTGGAGAGGTTGAGGGCGCTGATGCGGTAGTCGTCCGGATTGACGAAGTTGCCGCAGATATCCTGCCGAAGGATGGCTTCGTGGTCGTCCTCGGCATGCCCCAGCGATTCTTCGTGAGCTTCCCAAGCCTCGGCGTTATCGAGTGAGTCACAATCGCGCAGCATTGGGATGCGCTCGCAGCGCTCGGGCGCCGCGGCAAGCAGTGGCTCGGGAATGCCCGAGCTCTCGCTGCCAAAGACCAAATAGTCACCATCGCGGTAGGTACTCTGCGCATAGGTGCGGCGTGCCTTTTTGGTCAGCAGGTGCAGGCGACCATCGGCGGGGGAGAGGTCGTTGCGCGCAAGGAAATCCTCCCAGCCGGCATAGGTCGTCACGTCCAAGTTTTGCCAGTAGCCCAGACCGGCGCGACGTACCGTCTTGTCGTCGAGTGAAAAGCCCAGCGGCTCCACCAGATGCAGGCGGGCGCCGGTAACCACGCAGGTGCGGCCGATATTGCCCGTATTGGCCGGAATCTCGGGCGCATACAGCACAATGTTGAACATGAATCTCCTTGGCTCAGAACGAAAAACCACCACGAAGGGCACCTTCGTGGTGGTTTGGCGGTTGCGTAGGCGGAAAAATGCCCGCTTGGATAAACCTAGGCGCGGTGCCAGTCGGTCAGGCAGGCATCGAGGGAGGCGATGAGCGCATCCTTGTCCATGTGACGGCCGATGATGCACAGGCTCGTCATGCGGTCGCCCGTCTCGTCGTCCCAAATTTGCATGATCTCGGGGTTCTCGTCGATGATCTTCTGCTTCTCGCCCTCGGGCGCGGAGTCAACGAACAGACCGTTCTCCATCAGGCGCATCTGGTGGCCGGCCTGCTCAAACATGTAGCACATGTCCGGATCGCCGGTCTGCCACAGCGGACCCTTGACGCGGATGACCTCGTCGGGCCACTCCTGCTCAACAAAATTGGTGAACTTCTGCAGGTCAAACGGCTTGCGGCGCGAGTACACAAAGGTCTCGATGTCGTATTCGAGCACCTCGGGGTCGTCGTGCTCCTCGGGATGCTCCATGGCCTCGATCCAGGCGGCGGAGTTGTAGGCGCGCATAAAGTCGAAGCGGTCGGTGTCGAGCAGCTCTTCCATGGGGACCTCGCCGTTTTGAGCCTCGACAATCACGGCGTCCTTCTGCAGGCTGCGCACGATGGCCTTGAGCTCGGCGATCTGCTCGGGCGTCACGGTATCGGTCTTGTTGAGGATCAGCGTGGAGCAGAACTCGATCTGCTGGATGAGCAGGCTTTCGATGTCGTCCTCGTCGATATCCTCGGCCAGCAGGTCGCGACCGCCGTTGAACTCGTCGTACATGCGGGCGCAGTCGACCACGGCCACGATGTTGTCGAGCGCGAGCTTGGGCTCGCCGCCCACCTTGGCCTCGTCGCAGAAGCTCGAGATGGTGTAGGCGATGGGGATAGGCTCGCAAATACCCGAGGCCTCGATGATGATGTAGTCGAAGTTGCCCGAATCGGCGATGCCCTGCAGCTGGTTGGCAAGGTCGTCCGAAAGCGTGCAGCAGATGCAGCCGTTAGTGAGCGGGATGAGGTCGTCGGTCTCGGAAAGGCCGCCGTCGGCGATAAGGCTGGCGTCGACATTGATCTCGCCGATATCGTTGACGATCACGGCGGCGCGGATGCCGCCGTCGTTGGCGAGGATGTGGTTGAGCAGTGTGGTCTTGCCGGCACCGAGGTAGCCGGTAAGCATGATGATCTTCACGGGTTTGTTGGGCATGTGCCCTCCTTTGTTAGACATGGCTTACAGTTGAATCATATGCCAAACGCCTGCTCTTATACCCACGCGCTGGCAAATAACACAGGCTACTCCCAGGCTCCCCATACATCGGGGCAATAACCGACGGTGGCCTTTTTGCCGTTACGCACGATGGGCTCGGCTAGAACCTGCTGGTTCTCGAGCAGCTTGTCGAAGCGCTGGCTAGGGGTGAGGTGCTGGATGAGCGCGAGCGTCTCCTCGTCCTTGGCCTTGGGGTTGAGCAGCTTGTCGATGCCGCCGACCGCCTGCATCACGCTCGTGAGCTCGCCCTTGCTCATCTCCTTTTCCTTAAGGTCAATAAACTGCACCTTAATGCGGCGCTCCTTAAAATAGCGCTGGGCCTTCTTGGTATCGAAGGACTTTTTGGTGCCGAAGATTTGCACGTTCATATTATGTTCCACCATTCTAACGAGCGTCGAGGTGACCGCCGCTGGACTTATCGAATGAAGTTGGTGCGCTCGCGATCGGCTTCGGGGGCTTCGATGCCGGCGGCCTGTCCTGCTTCGATACAATGCAGGAGCCAGGCCATGTTCTTGCCGATGTTGCGCATGGTGGCCAGGCCCTCGGCGTCCTGGGCAGCTTCACCCGGCATGGCGCCAAACACGTTGTTCCAGTACGTGGAGGCAACCACGGGCATCTGGTTGATGGTGAAGTACTTATTGAGCACATCGAAGGTGGTCGACGTACCGCCGCGACGGGCGACGGCGACGGCAGCGCCCGGCTTGTGTGCAAAGGCTTTGCTGCCGGCATAGAATGCGCGATCGAGGGCCGAAAGGATGCGTCCGCTGGGGTGCGCATAGTAGACGGGCGAGCCAAAGACAAAACCGTCGGCCTGTTCGGCGGCAGCGATCAGCTCGTTGACCACGTCGTCGTCAAAGGTGCAGCGACCGTCAAGCTTGCCGCACTGGCCGCAACCGATGCAATCGCGAATGGGCTTGGCGCCCAGTTGAAACGCCTCGGTATCAATGCCTTCTGCATTAAGTTGCTCGGCGACCTCGGCGAGTGCGCGGGCGGTGTTGCCATTTGCCTTGGGACTGCCATTGACCAAAAGAACCTTCATCACAAACTCCCTCTGCTTTTGGTGACTTCTGCAGAGGATTATCGCACGATGGGGGAGGCGGTGCGGGTGCGGTGCTAATCCAGTTTGGTACCTGGCACCTGCACGGCTTTTCCGAGCAACGCTTTGAGTTCGTTCAAAATGGAAACGGGCTGACGGTCGACGCCGTCCAGATGGAGCGTGGCCACGCGAATGGGCGGCTGATATTCAAGCGAGCCGATGAGCACGGGAGAACCCAGGAACCGTTCGATTTCGTCTGCAATCGCGTCGGTCTCTTCGGGATCAAAGTCGTCGAAAAGCGCCACGAATGTCGGCCCCGTTGAGCGGAACAGGCGACCCTTGCCGCGCGAGCATTCCATAAGGCAGGCGGCGCTTTCGGCGAGCACGCGGTCGCCTGCATCGAATCCAAAGCGGGCATTGACCTCGGCGATATCGTCGACCTTAATGGCAATAAAGCCTGCCTCGCGCGGCACGCGGCGCATCTCTCCAATAGCGTTGACCAGGGCGTGAACATCACCCAGGCCCGTTACCGAGTCGGTCGTATCCGCTAGGCTTCGGTTGATGATGATGCCCACGTACATGTTGGGCTCAGTATCGGTGCTGTCCAAGCGGTAGCCCGTGCAGTCGCAAAGTGCGTACGCTCCGGTGACATCCATTACGCGATACTGCATGTAGTGGAAGTGCCATGTGCCGTTTATCACCATATCGAGCTCGGCGCGTACGTTGTCGCGGTCCTCGGGATGAACGCGGGCAAGCCACATATCGACCGAGTTAAAAGGGTGCTGGGAAGGCAGGTCAAAATCGCCCACGGCGTTAACCGACCATTGCGATTCGCCCGTATCGAGGTTAAGGATGAACGGATAGCGCGTCTCGGAGCTCATGGAGATCGCTTGGAACACCCGGTCGTTGCAGGGAGGCTGATCGACGATTGGGCGTTGCGGCGCGTCACTGTCTTTCGGTTGCTGCACACGATGCATAAGCTTATAGCGATACATCTTGCGATCGGCATCCATCGTCATCTGGCGACGCGTGTCGCCAGCAAGTGGATCGACGCGCGAGCAGCCAAAGCTAAAGCTGCCGATCATGGGCGCCTTGCCACCTGAGCTCGCCTCGATCAGCCTGGTACGTACCTGCTCCAAGCGCTGCTCGAGTTCAATCTCGTTTGCGGAGAGCGAGATGAGCACAAACTCGTCTCCACCGATACGGAACAGCATCTCATCGTGCTCCATGGTTTCGGAGAGCGTGCGGCAGATGCTCAGAATATAGCGATTGCCTTCGGCGTGGCCAAACCTATCATTGCAATGCTTGAGATGGTCGATGTCAATATAGGCGCAGGTGAAGGGGTCGCCTTTGCGCCAGAGTTGCTCGATGTGACGGTCGAATCCGTTGCGGTTGCCCAAGTTGGTGAGCGGATCGATATAGGCGTTGCGCTCAAGCAGCTGGCGCTCTTGTTGCAGGATGACATGCGTCTTTTGCAGTTGCTCACCAACGGCGCGTAGCTCAGCAGGCAGCGCGGCAACATCGAGTTCAGCGGTCGAGACGCCGTTCGCAAGTCGCTGAAGATAGGCAATAATCGATTGCTCGCCCAGGCGATATGACTCGTTCATGATGGATAACCTCCTTGGGCGGAACAACGGTTTGTATCATATCCCCAATTCGGTTTGAATTGGGGATATAAGTTAGCTAATGGAGACAAATGCCCCCTTCGACGGTGGCGTTTTGCGCGCGAGCGTATCAGTTGTTATTGCCACCATCGAGCAATGCCTCAAAATCCTTCGCCGGCATGGGGCGGTAGTAGAGGAAGCCCTGAGCGTAGTGGGCGCCCATTTGTCGTAGCATGTTCGCCTGCTCATTTGTCTCGACGCCTTCGACCACGACGGGCAGATGGAGCGAATGGCCATCTCGAGTATTGATGAAATGATTTGCGTGCTGCGGCCATGATCGCCGTCGACGGGCACAATCTGCCAAATGTACTTGTCGAGCGTCACCATAAAGCCGCTTTCCTCGAGTGCGGGGATATGGGTGCGCATGCTGTGGGCGGCTATTATTCGACAAACGGTAGCGCGGCGATGCGATGTCCGATAAAAATGCGACTGAGACGATATATGTTGATGGGTATACTTGTTCCGTTTAAATTTGCGGGGACGGAGATGGTCGCATGGCACAGCCAACTATGACGTGCACGGTGGGGCTGGCACTCGAGGGAGGCGGCTACCGCGGTATGTATACGGCGGGCGTGCTCGACGTTTGGATGGAGCACGGTTTGACCTGCGACCATATGGTGGGTGTCTCGGCGGGCGCGGCGTTTGGCTACAACTTTAAATCGCGTCAGATCGGCCGCGCCATTCGCTATAACAAGGCCTATTGCGCCGATAAACGCTATGCAGGTGTAGTAAGCTGGCTGCGAACTGGCGATATGTTCAATGCCGATTTTGCCTATCACGAGGTGCCTATCGAGCGCGATCCCATCGACTTGGAGGCGTATCGCGCCTGCCCCATGCGATTTACGTGCGTGTGTACCGATATCGAGACGGGCAAGGCCGTCTACCATGACCTGCCCCATGGCGACGAGCGGGATATCGAGTGGATCCGGGCATCGTCGGCGATTCCCGTGGCGACGCGTCCCGTTGCTATTGACGGGCATAAGTATCTGGATGGTGGCGTGGCTGATTCTATTCCCAGTGCATGGCTGTTTGCGCAGGGGTATGACCGCAATATCGTGGTACTCACGCAGCCGGCGGGCTTTGTGAAGCAGCCCAACAGCATGATGCCCATGCTGCGGCGCGTGTTCCGTCACTACCCGGAGTTTGTCGCAGCGCTTGAGCATCGGCATGAGGTCTACAATGCCACGCTCGATGACCTGGCACGTCGCGAGGCTGCCGGCGAAATCATTGTGGTGCGGCCGAGCGAATCGGTGAAGGTGCCGTCGCTGTGTCGTGAGCCCGATGAACTTGAGCGCATCTACCAGATTGGTCGCCGCGATGCGGAGGCGACTTTGCCGGCGTTGGAAGCGTATCTGGCGGGGTAAGGGTCGCATGCGGAAAGCGCATCCCGGAATGGAGGTCCAAACTGGGATGCGCTTTCCATTGCTGAAGATGTGAGGCTGCGGATCAGCTGCTCGGCTTATGCCTATGCCTGCTGCCAAGTGTCGACGAGCTCCTTGGCCGCGGCGTAGGGGTCATCGGCGCTGCAGACGGCACTCACCACAAAGAAGCCGTCGACGCCGGTGGCCTTGAGCTGCGGCAGGTCGGCCGTCTTGACGCCGCCGCCCACCACGATGGGCACGGGGCTTGCCGCGTGGAGTGCGGCCAGGTCCTCAAAGCTCTTGGTGATGATAGAGCCGTCGGCCGCGCGTCCGCAGTCGCGCTTGGTCTCGGTCTCGTGGAGCGGGCCGATGCCCAGGTAGTCGACCAGGCTCATGTCGGCGGTCTTGACGTACTCGAGCATCTCCTCGCAACGGGCCGAAAGGCCCACAATGGCATCGGGGCCCAGCAGCTTGCGGCAGACCTCGACGGGAATGTCGCTCTGGCCTACGTGCACGCCGTCGACGGCAATGCCCTGCTCGCGCGCGGCGAGTACACAGTCCAGACGGTCGTCGATTAACAGGGCGACCTGACCGGTCTTGCCAGCCTGTGCGATTGCCTGCGCGGCGTCGCCGGTCAGTGCAATGATCTCGCGGGCGCTTGCCACCTTGGAGCGCACCTGGATACAGGTAAAGCCTGCGTCGAGCGCCTGGGCCACCACATCGCTCACGGGACGCCCGAGCGTGTTTTCGGGGCCGAGTACCAGATAGGCCGAGATATCAAGGTTGTCGCGGATACTCATCGTGCTTCCTCCTGCTTCTTGATCTGTGCTTCCATGCGCTCGAGCTTGCCGGTCATGGTGTCGGTAAATCCGGGTCGAATATCGGCTTTGAGCACGACTTCGGTGCGGATGCCCTTGCTCGCCAACACAAAGGTTGCGTCGCGCACGACCTGCATGACCTCGTCCCAGTCACCCTCGATCTCGGTGAACATCGAGGTGGTGCGGTTGGGAAGGCCGCTCTCGCGAATGACGCGCACGACCTCGGCGACCTCGGCGGATAGCTCATCGCCGGTGCCGCACGGGGCGATGGCCACGGCGACGAGTGTGTTCATGCCGGCATTGGTTGCGGGCTCGGACATGGCCTATGCCTCCTCGAGCTCGAGTTGGTTATCGGCGATGTCTTGGGCGGTCGCGCGGTAGAGCTCGTCGATAAAGGCGACCTTAAAGCTTGCCGGGGCATCGGCGACAGCGGCGGCACACGTGCCGGCAACGTTGTAGACGGCGGTGCCACAGATGGCTGCCGTAAACGGATCGGCAGCGCAGGCGTACACAGCCAGCACGCCGCCCTGCGAACAACCGCAGCCGGTGATCTTGGACATGAGCGGGCTGCCGCCGTGGGACTTGGCCACCGTCGTGCCGTCGGTGATCAGGTCGACTTCGCCCGAGACCACTACGGCTCCGCCGGTGTAGCGGGCGAGCGCCACAGCGGCATCGCGGGCGGCGTCGACCGTGTCGGTGGTATCGACACCGCGCACGCGGCTCAGATCAGCTGCCTCGCCCTCAAGACCCCACAGGCCGGCGAGTGCGATGATCTCGGAGGCGTTGCCGCGTACGATGGCGGGCTTGTACTGCTTGAGCTCGTTTACCAGCTGGGTTCGCAGGCTACCGATGCCCAGGCCCACCGGATCGAGCACCCAGGGCTTGCCGGCGTCGTGTGCCGCCTTGGCCGCGCGGGGAATCGTCTGCTCGTAGATGGGGAAGAGCGTGCCCATGTTGAGATAGATGGCGCCGCCGCCGGCAACGAGCGCCTCGCCTTCGTCGGGCAGATAGACCATGGCGGCCGAACCGCCTACGGCGAGCTGAGCATTGGCGACAAAGTCGATCGTCACCGTGTTGGTGATGGAGCCGGCCATCGGATTGGTGGCGCGAATCTCCTCCACGGCCTTGACCATATGTTGCTTAAGCTGTTCCGAATCGATCACTGCACATGCCTCCTTGGCATAGAAAAGGGGCGCTGTGCATAGACAGCGCCCCTGTAAAGGCGGCATGCTCCCTACGCCAGCATTAACTGACAGGTTCAAAGGATTGGGCTCCATGCCCTCTCAGCCTTGTGGTTTGCACCGCCGGCACTCCCGCATCGAATCTGTTGTTCCCTATACTAGCGCACCTGCCAAAAAGGGACAGGTTTATTTTGGCAGGTCGTTACAATAGGTAGGACCGATACGAATGGGGGCCTTATGATTAAACTTGTGCTGACCGATATGGACGATACGCTGATTCCAGCCGGGCATGACGGCGCCAGCGACTACGCCATCGAGGGCATTCATGCCATGCAGGCGGCGGGTCTGCACTTTGGTCCGGTTTCGGGCCGTCAGCCGTCCGCGATGGGCTGGATGTTCCGCAATTGCGTCGAGTGCTTCTCGACCGGCGCGTTCTGCAACGGCCAGGTAATGTTTGTCGACGGTCAGGCGGTCGCTTCGCGCGCGACCGACAACGCCGCCCTTATGCGCTTGGCTGACTATTTGGAGCAAGAGACCGACGATACGTACCTGAAGGTCTACAGCCTGGGCGATGACTTTTGGGGTAACGATGCCTACTGCGTGACGAGCGACCCCGAGCGCGTACGCCGCGCCATGGAGTCGGGCGGCAACGCGTGGCTCAAGGGCGAAGAGGCCCCGTGCCGTCCTGTTGTCGATGATGCCCCGGTGTTCAAGGCGAATATCTGGAGTGCCCGTTCACGTGAGGAGCTCGTGGAGCTACGCGAGCGCGTTGCCGCCGAGGTGCCGGAGCTCTCGCTTGTGTTTCCCAACAACCGCGTGCGCCTGTTTGACATCCTTCCGGCCGGTTGGGACAAGGGCCGCGCTGCGCTGGAGCTTGCGCGCGCTTTGGACCTGACGCTCGACGAGGTGGCCGTGTTCGGTGATTCCGATAACGATCTGCCCATGATCGATGCCGTTCCCAACTCCGTTGCAGTCGCCAATGCCAACGAGGCTGTCACGGCTGCCGCGCGCTGGCATATCGGCGCTGCGGCAGACGATGCGGTTGCCGGGGCTCTGCATCAGATTGCCGCCTGTGCCGCGACGGGGGAGATGCCGCCGTTTATGCGTCAGATGGATGCGACGGGTTTCGACGTCACGAACGTCTAGGGAGAAAGCTATGAAGCTTCAGCAGCTCAGGTATGTCGTCAAGGTTGCCGAATGCGGCAGTATCACCGAGGCCTCGCGCCGGCTCTTTGTGTCGCAGCCTTCGATTACCGCATCGATCCGCGATCTCGAAAACGAGATGGGTGTGCACATCTTTGAGCGCACCAACAAGGGCGTCATTGTGTCCGAAGAGGGCGAGACCTTCTTGGGCTACGCGCGACAGGTGCTTGACCAGGCCGATCTGCTCGAAGGTAAGTACAAGGGCGCGTCCGAGCAGGTGCCGCACTTTAGTGTGAGTTGCCAGCATTATTCCTTTGCCGTTAATGCGTTTGTCGATGTGATTCGTGAGTTTGATGCCGCGCGCTACGACTTTACCCTGCGCGAGGAGCAGACTCACGAGATTATTGAGGACGTCGCGCATATGAAAAGCGAACTAGGCATCTTGTACTTGTCCGAGCACAATCGCGAGGTTATCGAGCGCATGCTGGCGGCCAACGAGCTCGTGTTCGAAGGGCTCTTCTGCGCCACGCCGCACGTTTTTGTGTGTGCTGACCATCCGCTGGCGGGCCGCTCCAGCGTGACGCTCGAAGACCTCGAGGACTACCCATTTTTGTCCTATGAGCAGGGTAGCTACAATTCGTTTTACTATTCCGAGGAGCTGACCTCGACCTTTGAGCGCCGCAAGAATATCCGCGTGCGTGACCGTGCGACGTTGTTCAACCTGGTCATGGGCCTCAACGGCTACACGGTGTGTTCGGGCGTGATCAGCCATGAACTTAACGGCCCCGGTATTATCTCCATTCCGCTCGATGTAGACGAGTACATGGAGATCGGCATTATCACACGCAAAAATACGACGCTCACGCGCTATGGACAGGCCTATATCGACGCGATTCGTCAACATATTTAGCCGCTGCGTTCTGCACGGGTCAAATCTCTTTATGGCAGTCCCAACTGATATAGGAAGCATCTATATCAAACTGTTATAAACGTATATTTTGCGATGGCTATATGAGCGCTCATACTTTGTCCCAGTAAAGCAACCAATGCAAAGGGAGATATCTATGAGTGTTTTAACCACGCTGAACGCGCCGTTTCGCGCCGATATCGTCGGTAGCTTTCTTCGTCCGCAGGCTGTAAAGGACGCCCGTGCCGCCTACGCCGCGGGTACGCTCGATGACGACGGCCTTAAGGCCGTCGAGGACGATGCCATTCGCGATTTGGTGGACAAGCAAAAGGCCGCTGGCCTGCAGGTGATTACCGATGGCGAGTTCCGCCGCAGCTACTGGCACCTCGACTTTATGTGGGGGCTCAACGGCATTGAACGCCGTACCTCGCGTACGGGCTATATGTTCCACGACGAGGAGACTACGGCCGATACCGCCGTGGTGACCGGCCCTATCAGCGGCGAGAACCACCCCTTCGTCGAGCACTTTAAGTTTGTCAAGGCGCTTGAGGGCGAGGGCCACGTTGCTCGCCAGACCATGCCGGCGCCGATTCAGACGTTCTCCGAAGTCACGCTCGACCGCTGCGATGGCCAGCAGGAGAGCTTGCGTGCTGTCTATAAGACCGACGAAGAGCTCGCCGATGCCATCGCCGCAGCATACCGCACCGTGATTGCCGGCCTGTATGCCGCAGGCTGCCGCAACATCCAATTTGATGACTGCACCTGGGGCATCTATTGCGATACCGATTTTGTCGCCAAGACCGGCATGAGCCCGGTCGACCTGCAAAAGGTAAGCGAGCTGGGCGTGGCGCTCAACAACGCCGCCATCGCGGACAAGCCCGACGATTTGGTTATCAACACGCATGTATGCCGCGGCAACTACCACTCCACCTACGCTTTTGAGGGCGGCTACGACCCCATCGCGCCGTACCTGTTTGCGCATGAGGATGTCGATGCGTTCTATCTGGAGTTCGACACGCCGCGCGCCGGTGGTTTTGAGCCGCTCAAGTACGTTGCTCCCGGCAAGAAGGTCGTGCTGGGCTTGGTGACCACCAAGGCGGCAGAGCTCGAGAGCGAGGATGTTATCGTCGAGCGCATCCGCGAGGCGGCAAAGTACGTGCCGCTCGAGAACCTGTATCTGTCTCCGCAGTGTGGCTTTGCCAGCTGCGAGATTGGCAATAAGCTGACCGAGGACGAGCAGTGGGCAAAGATTGCGCTGGTCAGGCGTGTTGCCGAGCGCGTTTGGAAGTAACGCTACCGTTTGCAGGTGACGGCGCGTGCGAGACATGGCGTATCACGTACAATGGTTCGGATCGTATCGTTCGGGCAGGTTATCCGATATGCCTGATCGCCCTTCCATTCGAAAGGACTTCCATGTCCCAGTCTTCGACGCCCGCTGTCACCGATGCCATCTACGATGCATCGTCGCTCGGCCGCCCGCGCATGTTTTTGCTCGGCCTGCAGCACCTGTTTGCCATGTTTGGCGCCACCGTGCTGGTGCCCGTGCTCACTGGTCTCTCGGTTTCGGCAACGCTTTTGTTTGCCGGCTTGGGCACGCTGCTGTTCCACTTCCTGTCGCGCGGTAAGGTCCCCGCATTCTTGGGCTCATCGTTTGCCTTTATCGCGGGTTATGCTGCCGTTGCGCCGAACGGCGAGGCCGAACTATTGCCCTATGCTTGCCTGGGCGTTGCCTGCGCCGGTCTACTCTATCCGGTGCTTGCGGCGCTCTTCCGCGCGTTTGGCGCCAAGCGCGTCATGCGCTTCTTTCCGCCGGTAGTGACGGGCCCCATCGTCATTTCCATCGGCTTGCTTCTGGCAAGCTCCGCTATTGCCAACTGCCAGACCAACTGGCTTGTGGCTGTTATTGCCGTTGCCGTTATCGTGATCTGCAACATCTGGGGCCGTGGCATGGTCAAGATCGTGCCAATTCTGCTGGGCGTTGTGGTGAGCTATGCCGTTGCGACTGCGCTCGGCGAAGTTGATTTTTCGGGCGTCGCAGCCGCTCCCTGGGTTGGCTTGCCCGTCGTGTGGGACAACACCGTGTTTGCGCTCTTTGGGCCGCAGTTCGATAGCGGTCTTGCCACGACGGCCATCATCACCATCATGCCGCTAGCCTTTGCAACTATGATCGAGCATATCGGCGATATCTCCGCTATCGGCTCCACCTGCGAGCGCAACTACATTGCCGACCCCGGCCTGCACCGCACGCTGCTCGGTGATGGTCTTGCCACGATCCTGGCTTCGCTCTTTGGCGCTCCGGCCAACACCACGTATGGTGAGAACACCGGCGTGCTCGCCCTGACGCGCGTGTTCGACCCGCGCGTGATTCGCATTGCCGCGTGCTGCGCCATCGTACTTTCGTTCTGCCCCAAGTTCGCGGCTGTCATTGCGGCCATGCCGGCGTGTGTAATCGGCGGCGTGTCGCTCGTGCTCTATGGCATGATCAGCGCCGTGGGCGTTCGCAACCTTATCGAAAACCAGGTTGATTTCCAGAACAACCGCAACGTGCTGGTGGTCGCTCTGGTGCTCGTGCTTTCGCTCGGCATTGCGTACAGCACCGCCGGCGCCATCGTGCTTGAGCTGGGCGGCGTGACGATTTCGCTTTCCGGCCTTGCCGTGGGCTCGCTGGTGGGCATCGTGCTCAACGCCATCCTGCCGGGTAACGACTTTGAGTTTGATGTCTCCGAGCTTGAGCAGGCTGCTGAGTAGCAGCTGCGTTCAGCTAAACAAGATATGGTGCCCATGCGTATATGCGCGTGGGCACCATTTTTAATGCGTCAGTATCCAGTGGATGCCGCGGGCCATGCGCAAGTCGGTTTGGGCAAAGTGATTGCCGGGGTTGAGCTCCAGCGTTGTTGGAATGCCGCGCTCGACGAGTAATGCTTCCATCGCGCGTGTGTCATCGAGTACATGCCGCATCATGCGGTTGGGCGTCTTGGTTTCCTTTTTGCCGAGTGACAGGTAGACGGCGTCGGGCGTAACTGCCATCGCGTGCTCGTGCGCATAGTCGATAAAGCCAGGAAACCACAGGGATCCCGATGCGCTTGCGACGCGGTCAAAGGCATCGGTCTGCCAGGGGGCCCAAAGCGAAAAGAGGCCCGCTAGCGAATAACCGGCAATGCCGCGCCAGGTGGGCGGCTGAGGAAGCGACGACTCCACCTGGGGGATTATCTGATTCAGCAGCTCATCAAGAAAACCGGCAGCTTGGCCTCCGAAAGGCTCGGCATCGCGTACGGTCCCGTCGCATGCCCAAGGGCTCAGCTCGCGATTCCAATCGAGCCCGCCAATGGTGACGAGGGCGAATGGCGGACAGTCGAGCTCTCGGCAACACTTATAAACCTCGCTGCCGTCGCCCACGACCACAGGAAGGTAGATGACAGGCGCGCTTTCCGTATGATTCGAATAAACGGTTATCTGCTTTTGATGCGCTTCCATGACGGGCTTCTCTCAGTGTTGTGATATCGGCAGCCCCAATTGTCGCACGCCAGCGTATGCCGGTTGGGCTAGACCAAAGACAACCTCGTGCATCCCCTGCGGACGCATATGGAAAACGCCACCGCCGGAGGGGAGCTCGGCGATGGCGTCGTTAAACGGTGCTCGGGCTCGGGGCCTTCGCGGGAGCTGCCATGTGCGCAGAGGCGTCTAAGAACGCTTACGGCTCGCCATGGTGCCTGCGGCGATAGCGGCTGTTCCCGCAAGGACGGTTGCCACGATGGCCGCACCCGAGGTGTCGCCGGTTGCCGCGAGCACGCCGGTAGTCTTGGCTTTCGTGGTTGAAGCCGCAACGGCCTTGGTCGGCTTTGAGCCCTCAGGCTTGGGGTTCTGCTTGGACTCCGCGGGCTTGCTTTCTGCGGGCTTGGTCTCGTCGGGCTTGGGGTCTTCCGGCTTGGCTACCTCGGGAGGTGCGATGGTCGTACTTTTGGCGACTGCTTTGATATAGAGGGAGTCGACCGTGGCGTCGCCCGTGCCGATGGCTTGGCCTGCCTCGTAGATGCCGTCACGGAGCTTGCGATAGTCAATGACCTTGCCGCCTTCGGGCGTCTGGATGGCGGCGTTCTCAATCTTGATGGTGCCGATTGTCTTGCCGTCAGCGCTCATGGCACGGGCAAAGATTGCCGCTGTATCTCCTTCGGCCGTTACCTTGCTGCGGATGATCGAGATGACTGCGGGTGTGACGCCCTCGCTGGTCTGGGCGATGATGCCGATGTTCTCGCCTTGGGGTTCGCGCCTCGTCTCGCCATCTTGGTTTTCGCTGTAGGGGATGGGGCCGTCGCCGTTCTCGACATAGCGGGCTATGGCCTTGACAACGGAGTCGCTGATGTAGATGTGGCCGCCCTTCTCGTTGGGTCGATCGTTTCTGGTGGAGAATGCAGCCGAAACCTCGCCTTCCGCAAACGCGTCCACGGTGGAGCCATTCTTGACGACGATGTCGTCCTGGTAGGTGAAGAGGGCGTTGGCGCCACCGTATCTGCCTTTGCTTGCACGGACCGTCACGTTTGCATGATCGAGGGTGATGCCCTTGTGGGCATAGACGCCATATTCAACACCGTTTACGTTGAGGGAGGCGTTTGTGGCTGCGAGGCTGCCCTTGGCCTCGACGGCAGCGTCTTTCTCGGAGCTTGCCTTGACCTGGCTGCCGTCCGAGATGTTGATATTGCCGCCGCTCCAAAGGGCCTCACCATCGGCTGAGCTTGCCTCGACCGTCCCGCCACCCTTGATGGTGAGGTTCTTGTCGGCTCCAATACCCTTGTCCTTGGTAGCCCTGGCGGTGACGGCTCCGCTGTCGTCAATCGTGATATTGCCGTTTGCCCTGATGCCATCCGATGCACCCGTGGCGTTGACGTTGCCCGAACCTTTGATAGCGAGATCACCTCCGGCATTGATGGCATCAAACCCAGTGCTCGTGGCGTTGACGGATCCGGCTCCGTCGATGTTGATATTACCCGTGGAGAGGATAGCATCCTCAGTAGATGTCACGCTGAGCGTGCCGCCCTCGTCGCCTTGGATATTGAGCTCGGCATTCTCGTTAGTGCCATGAGAAACGTTGATGCTTTCGATCCATTCGGCAGTGACGATGTTGGTTCCCGAGTAATTCACGTTGAGCTTGCCTGCGGCCTGGATCTCGCCGCCGTTATAGTTGTTGAGCTTCAAGTCGTCGGCGCCGTCCCACGACCAGGTACCGGCCTCGTCGCTCGCCGCGGTGTTGTACTTGTTGCCGCCGACCTTGACCCATTCCGCTGCGAGCGAGACGCTCGGCATGAGCAGCGAGCTCACCGTGAGCGCGCACACGGCGCCCGCGACGATGCGGCGCGTCACGCGGCGCCAGCTGCCGTGCGCGAGTCCTATGCGATGGCGAACGTCGGGTTCGGCAACATGGGTTCCGGCGGTAGTGTCATTGCGTTTGGGGGTCGTGAACAAGGCTGCCATGGTTGCTCCCGTTCTCATAGGGCCTATACGACTAGATTCAGCGTATCTGCTGGATGTTGCCGGCGGTAGTGCCGTTTGGAGGGCAAAATGGCCAAAATTGGGGAGAAATAGGCCGCACGCCGGCGCAGGGACCAGCGCTAAAAGAAAAGCGCGGGGCCGCATGGCGACTCCGCGCTTTATTGTTCAGCTTTTGCAGCCTTGCCCTTACGCTACGAAGAAGTAGACGAGGAAGGCAAGGGCCGCGATCCACCCGTCCCGTGCGAAAAAGTGTTTACGAGCGCTTGCGGCTCACCACGGCGCCCGCGGCGATGGCAACTGTTCCCGCAAGGGCGGCTGCCACGATGGCTGCGCTCGAGGCGTCGCCGGTTGCTGCGAGTTTGCCGGCGATCTTGGCTCCCGTGGCTGCAACTGCAACGGTCTTGGTCGTCTTCGTGCCCTCGGACTTGGAACCCTCGGGTTTGGTCTCGCCTGACTTCTCCTCGGGTTTGATCTCCTCGGGAGGCGCGATGACCGTGCTCTTGGCGACAGCTTCGTTATAGGGGGAGTCGATCACAGCGTCGCCCGTGCCGATGGTTTGACCCACCACGTAGAAGATGCCGTCATCGAGTTCTTCCTTGTTGCGATAGCCAATGATCTTGCCGCCTGTGGGCGTCTGGATGGGAGCGCCTTCGATCTCGATGGTGCCGATTGTCTCGCCGTCCGCGCTCACGGCAAGGGCGAAGATTGCCGCCGTGTCTCCCTCAGCTGTGACCTTACTGCGGACAATCGAGATGGTCGCGGGCGTGATGCCCTCCTTGGTCCGGGCAAAGATGCCGATGTTCACGCCCCTATGCTCGGGAATGACCGCGCCGCTTTGGTTGTTGCTGTAGTGATCGGGGCCGTCGCTACCGGACTCGACATAGCGGGCTATAGCCTTGACAACGGAGTCACTAATGTAGATGTGACCACCCGCTTCGTTGGGGTAGTAGTTTCTGGTGGAGATTGCGGTCGAGAACTGGCCTTCTGCGAACGCGTCCACGATCGAGCCGTTCTTGATGACGATGTCGTCCTCGTCGGTGAAGAGGGCGCTGGCTTCATCGTTCCCTGCACTTGCACGGACCGTTACGGTTGCGCCATCGAACGTGATGCCCTTGTAGACATAGATGCCATACCCAACGCCACTTGCGTTGAGGGAAGCGTTCGTGACCGTGAGGCTGTTTTTACCGTCGATGGCGGCGTCTTCCTCGGAGCTTGCCTTGACCTGGCTGCCACCCGAGATCTCGATGTTGCCGTCGGCCCAAATCGCATTGTCTTTGATAGAGCTTGCCTCTACCTTGCCGCCGCCCTTTATGATGAGGTTCTCGTTAGCATCGATACCCTGATCCTCGGTGGCCTTGGCGGTGACGGTTCCGCTGTTGTCGATCGTTATGTTGCCGTCTGCCCTGATTCCATCCGAATCGCCCGTGGGGTTAACGTTTCCCGAGCCCTTGATGGTGACATCGCCCCCGGCATCGATGGCATCGTGCTCGGTGCTCGTGGCGTTGACAGTGCCAGCGCCGTCGATGTTGATGCTGCCGACGGAAGTGATGGCGTCACGAGAAGATGTCACGTTGAGCGTGCTGGACGCGTCGCCCTGAATATTAAGCTCGGCGTTCTCGTTCGCGCCATCCTTAACCTTGATGCCGCGGCCGTCGCCGTTAGTGACGATGTTGTCGCCCTCGTAGCTCACGTTGAGCTTGCCCGCTGCCTCGATCGCGCCGCCGTTATAGCCGTTGAGCTTCATATTGTCGGCGCCGTCCCAGGCCCAGGTGCCGGCCTCGTCGCCTGCTGCAGTGTTGTACTGAGTGCCGCCGACGTTGACCCACTCGGCCGCGAACGAGACGCTCGGCATGAGCAGCGAGCTCACCGTGCGCGCGCAGGCCAGGCCGCAGACGATGCGGCGCGTCACGCGGCGCCAGCTGCCGTGTGCGAGCAGCGTGCGACGGCGCACGTCGGGCTCGACAAAATGGGCTCCAGAGGTTTTGTCATTGCGCTTGGGGGTCGTGAACAAGGCTGCCATGGTTGCTCCCGTTCTCATAGGGCCTATGCGATTACGCCCAGCATATCTGCAGGATGAAGCCGGCGGTAGTGCCGTTTGGAGGGCAAAATGTCCAAAACTTGGGAAGCAATACATCGCGCGTCCGTGCGTTGCCTGGCTTTAAAAGAAAAGCGCGGAGCCGCTCGATGCGACTCCGCGCTTTGGTGTTCTGCTTTGGCAGCTTTGCCGCTACGCTACAAAGAAGTAGACGAGGAAGGCAAGGGCTGCGATCCACATGAGCGGCTTGATCTTGGAGGCCTCGCCCTTAAAGAGCGCGACGATCACGTAGGCGATAAAGCCCAGGCCGATTCCGGCAGAGATGGAGTAGGTGAAGGGCACGCCGGCGACAATCATGAACGCCGGGAAACCCTGCGACACGTCGGACCAGTCGATCTCGGAGGCCTCGCTCATCATGAGGTAGCCGACGTAGACCAGAGCACCGCAGGTGGCGGCACTGGAAACGATGGTGACGATGGGGGAGAAGAACGCGGCGAGAATGAACAGCACGCCGGTGGTGACGGAGGTGAGGCCCGTGCGGCCACCGTCGGCAGCGCCAGAGGTGGACTCGATGAAGGTGGTGATGGAGGAGACGCCCATAAAGCCACCGGCAGCAGCGGCCACGGAGTCGACGACCAGGATGGGGCGGATGTCCTCGACATTGCCGTCCTCGGTCAAGAACTCGCCCTGCTTGGCGACGGCCATCGCGGTGCCCATGGTGTCGAAGAAGTCGCTCATGAGCAGCGAGAAGGCAACGACGAGCAGCATCGGGTCGGTCAGAACCTTCACGATGGCCATGTTGCCATCAGCGGTGCTGGCAAACGGGGCGCCAAAGGTCGAGAAGTCGAGCGGTGCGATGAGACCCTCGGGCGCATGGGTGACGCCCAGCGGGATACCGGCGATAACGGCGACGATGATGCCGATGAGCAGCGAGCCCGGCACGTTGCGGGAAGCCAGGGCAACCGTCACGATGATGGAGATGATGCCGACGATAAAGGTGGGGGAGGCGATGTCGCCCAGGCCGACGAGCGTACCGGCGCCAGCGGTGATGATGCCGGCGTCGCACAGGCCGATCATGGCGATGAACAGGCCCAAGCCAACCGAGATGGCGTGGCGCAGGACCACGGGGATGGCGTCCATAATGGCCTCGCGCAGGCCGCACAGGACGAGCAGCAAGATGACGATACCCTCGAGGAAGATAACGCTCATGGCAACGTGCCAGTCGCCGCCGCACATGGTGGTGGCGATGCCCGCGATCATGGCGTTGATGCCCAGGCCCGACGCGCAGGCGAGCGGGCGGTTGGCGAAGATACCCATGCAGATGGTCATGATGCCGGCGCCCAGGCAGGTGGCGCAGGCGAGCGCTCCCGCATCGATGCCGGCGCCCGAGAGCACCGCGGGGTTGACGGCAATGATGTAGGCCATTGCCAGGAACGTTGTCAGTCCAGCGCGAAGTTCGGTCCCGATTGTGGACTTGCGCTCACTGACGTGAAAAAGTTCGTCCATGCATACCCTTTCCTTGTTCGGCCCCGAGTTTAGGCCGATTGACACGAACGTTCTCACTATAGCCCCTTTACGACGCTGTTGTTCCTCGCATGTTGATGTTCGGCGCTTTGTAGCAGACGGACGGTATTTTTCGCATGAAAATGTGTGGGTACCGTATACTTAAGCGGTTACAACGACCCCTATGGAGGAACGTATGATTAAAGAGCTTTGCCACGACGAGGCTATCCTGTCCCAGCGTTGCGAGGTTGCGACCGTCGAGGACGAGTCGGTTGCTCAGGACCTGATCGATACCATTAAGTCGCTCGACGATGCCGGCTGCCTTGCCGCCAACCAGATTGGCGTCACCAAGAAGGTCTGCGTCTACCTGGACGATGCCGGCGAGCCCCATGTGCTCTACAACCCCCGTCTGGTGTTTGGTCTGGGCGCCAGCAAGATGGAGGAGAGCTGCCTGACGCACGAGGAGGTCACCAAGTCCACGCGCTACATCAAGTGCAAGGTTGCCTTTGACCAGATCGTCGACGGCAAGATGCGCGAGCGCAAGCAGGACTTTGTGGGCTTCGAGGCGCAGATGATTCAACACATGATTGACCACTGTCTAGGAAAGTTGGTCTAAGGGGACCAAAGCACCGCACCTTGCCGCTCAATCGTCGCTCGCGTACCTTAAGTACGCTTCGCTCCTCTTTCGTGGCAATCTGCGGCACTTTGACCCCTTAGACGACCTGCGGGGTTAACTTGACTGAGTTTATCCTGCTTGAATAGTCCGGGCGTGACATTGTTGTCATGTCCGGGCTTTTGTGTTTAGCGCCTCTTTGTTTGGTGACAATAACCTTAGCAAGAACGTAAAGCTGGGAGGCGCTATGTGTACGAGCATTCGATTTACCGATAATTCCGGCCACATGTATCTAGGCCGCAACCTCGACTGGAGCTTTGACTACGGCCAACAGGTTCGCGTGATGCCGCGCGGGTTTCACATTCCGTATTCGTTTATCGACGACGCAACAGCGGCACACGCGGTGATCGGTATGTGCATCGATTACAAGAACTACCCTATGTTCTTCGACTGCGGCAACGATGCGGGTCTGGCTGTGGCAGGGCTCAACTTTCCCGGCTATGCCGAGTATGCCGAGGGCCCGGTTGATGGCAAGACCAATATCGCGGCCTATGAGTTTCCCCTGTGGGTGGCAGCGACGTTCTCGACGGTCGATGAGGTCGAGGCTGCGCTGCACGACACGGTGATTGTCGCCAAATCTGCCGGAGAGGGGCTGGGCGTGTCGCTGCTCCATTGGATTATCGGCGACAGCCAGCGTAGCATCGTGGTCGAGATGATGGCTGACGGCCTGCATGTATACGACGATCCGGTCGACACCCTTGCCAATCAGCCCACCTTCCCGTGGCACATGGAAAACCTGCGCACCTATATCACGGCCACAAGCGATTTTCCGCAGACGGCGACATGGCGTGGCGCCGAGCTCAAGCCCTATGGTGCGGGTGCCGGCATGCGCGGTATTCCGGGTGACTGCTATTCGCCGAGCCGTTTTGTAAAGGCGGCGTACCTCAATGCCAATTACCCGCAAAAGGAGAGCGAGACCGAAAACGTCGTCCGCATGTTCCGTTCACTCGAGGGCGTGGTGATGATTGAGGGGGCGTCCAGGATGGGCGATGGCAAGTTCGAGAAGACTATCTATACCGGATGCTTTAGCGCGCGCACGGGCAATTATTACTACGCGATGTATGGGGATCCGTCGATTCGCTACGTGAGCCTGACGGATGCCGAGGGCGCGAGCCCCGATAGACTCGTGGTTCCCGAGCCGCGTCGTTCGTAGCCGCTAGCTTTACTGCAATACAAGACGGCCCTGCATCTCTCGCGAGGTGCAGGGCCGCTATCGTCGATGGGTGACGGCGCTAGAAGTTGGCGTCGTTGAGCTGTTCGCTCTCGAGGCCGTCGAGCTGTTGCTGTTCGGGCGTATCGGCGACGCTCTCGAGCAGCTCGGTGGGATCGACGTTCATGTCCCTACCGGCCTCGTTGCCATTGACCAAGTCGTCCGAGAAGATATCGACTTCCATTTCCTCGGCCTCTTCAATCTGGATCTCGAGCGGCACCTGGGTGCGCACAAGTTTGACGGCCGGGCGCATGCGAGCAAAGAGCGGTACGTACTCAATGATGATGGCCGAGTTCTCGAGACCATACCAACGTGCCGGGCTTCCGCAGGCGCGGCGGACGGCGTACTTGATGGCCATGACGCGATGGTCGTTGCGGTTGATGTCCGTTTCGGGGGCAAGCATCTTGCGCAGCATACAAAAACGGAAGTCGCCCACGTTGCCGCGTGTCTCGTAGATGGAGTAGGTGTGATGCTGCGGCGGCAACTCACCCGATGCCATCAGGTCGCCAACGATCTGGCGCAGGTAGGCGTTGATGCGTTGATTGACCTTAAAGCCCAGATCCAAGCGCACGCGGAATAGGAAGTCTGTGCCAAAGGTCTCGACGGAATACTCGTGCGTATAGGGCTCATCGGTGACATGCACGTTGATGAACCAGTATGCCTTGGCGCGCTTGGGATGCTTATCCAAGATGGAGTAGAGCACGTCGCGGTCGAGCGTGAGCGGGTCGGGACTGTTGGTAAGGAACACCAGATTGTCGGCGAGCACGGGGTAGGTCTCGTCGTTGCGCAGGCGGCCGAGCTGGTCAATGTACTTGGAGACGGGCAGCAGGATCGTCTGCGTGCGCTCGATGGCGGTGCCGCGGCGCCACACGTACATAAGGCCAAACAGCAGCGCGGCCAGGAAGATCATGACGTAGCCGCCGTCAAAGAACATGGTGAGGCACGAAGCGAAGAAGCACAGCTCAATGGCGCCAAAGAGCAGGGCGAAGACGCAGGCGCCCAGCTTGTGTTTGAGGATGCCGGCGATGTAGCTCGTCAAAAGCGTCGTGGTCATGAGCATGGTCACGGTAATGGCGAGGCCGTAGGCGCTCTCCATGCGCTCGGAGTTTTGGAACAGCAGCACGATGAAGATACAGCCGACCCACATGATGTTGTTGACGAGCGGAATATAGAGTTGGCCCTTGGTGTCGCTGGGGTAGTGGATGCGCAGATGCGGCATAAGGTTGAGGCGCGTTGCCTCCGAAACCAACGAGAACGAGCCGGTGATGAGCGCCTGCGAGGCGATGATGGCCGCCACGGCCGAAAGCACGATGGCAAAGGGGCGCAGGGGCTCGGGGAGCATCATATAGAACGGGTTGACGATATCCATCGCGAGCATCTGGGGATTGGAATTGTTGGCGAGCAGCCAAGCGCCCTGACCCAGATAGTTAAGGATGAGGGCTGCCTTTACGAACGGCCAGGATGCGTAAATGTTAGCCTTGCCCACGTGACCCATGTCCGAATAGAGCGCCTCGGCGCCGGTCGTCGACAGAAAGACGAAGCCGAGCACCATGATGCCCGAGTGGTTGATGGGCGAGAACAGGAACATGATGCCGCGGATGGGGTTGAGCGCGCGTAGGATGGACAGGTTGCCGAGCATGTTGAACAGGCCGGCGCCAGCCAAGAACAGGAACCACAGCGTCATGAGCGGGCCGAACAGCTTGCCGATCGACGAGGTGCCGGCGCGCTGCATGGCAAACAGGCCGCAGATAATGATGATGGTGATGATGATGACGTTGGTCTGGCCGTCACCCAAAAGCGCATGGCCCCACTCGATAGTGCGCAAGCCCTCGATGGCCGTGGTAACCGTGACGGCGGGGGTGAGGATGCCGTCGGCGAGCAGCGCCGCGCCGCCGATCATGGCGGGAAGGATCAGCCACGGCGCCACTTTGCGCACCAAGCTAAACAGGGCGAAGATGCCGCCCTCGTTGTGGTTATCGGCCTTCATGGCGATAACCACGTACTTGACCGTGGTCACGAGCGTCATGGTCCAGATGACGAGCGAAAGCGCTCCTAAGATCATGTCCTCGCTGACGGTACCGATGCCGCCGTTGTTGGCGACGATTGATTTCATGGTGTACATGGGGCTCGTGCCGATGTCGCCGTAGACGACGCCGAGCGTTACGAGCAGCATGCCAGCGGAGAGGGGGATGGCGCCATGTCCGCTCTGACTACGCTGGTCTTGGAGGCTTGCCTCCAGCTTGTTCTGTGCCACGTGGACTCCCTTGGACATCTGGCCTCTGCAAAGAGCAGTAGACCTTTATGCCATCTTTATACATATAAGAGCAGTTTGGCACATCGGGGTGTTTTAGACAATAATCCTCATCTGGGGATTATTCATATACGCAGGTAGTATTTCAGAGCAGGGGCTATTAAGCACGTGCTGTCTGGGCGATGCCAGCCTTGGTGTTTGCGCGTTTGCCGGCGACTTCGCAAAAGATCGCGCCGCCGATGATCAGCGCGGCGCCCATGAGGCGGATGGGCGTCACGGTCTCGCCCAAAAGGGCGACGGAGAACACGACGGCCGAAAGCGGCTCAAGGTAGCCGACGACCGCGACGGTCTGGACGGGCAGCTTGGCGACAGCACTAAAGTAGAGTAGGCAACCGATACCGGTGTTGACAATGCCGAGCATGGCGACGGCACGCCAATCAATGCTGGCGGCGACGCCGGCGGACAGGAATGAGGGGGCGCCCTGCGTGAGGAGCGTAAGGACCAGCGCGGTCAAAAAGGCGGCGCTCACCTGGAGCGCGGAGTTCTCGAGGCCCTCGATGTGCGGCGCACCCTTGCTGGCGATGACCATCAATGCATAGCAGAAGGCCGAGGCGATGCCGCAAGCGATACCCGCAATGGGCATATTGCCGCCTAGACCTTGTGCCGCAATGAGAAAAGCACCGCAGGCGACGGCGATAAAGCCGGCGATTTTGCTGCCGGTCAGCTTTTCGCCAAAGATGAGCGGGGAGAGCGCCATGACGATGATGGGGCCGCAGTAGTACAGCAGCGAGGATACGCCGACGCCAATCGTCTGGTAGGCGCGGAACAGAAAAATCCAGCTGGCGCCCAGCGCGGCTCCCGAGAGGAGGAGGGCTGCGGCTTCGCGGAGGCGAGATGGCGCCTGCAGCTTATGGCGTTGGGTGACGGCGAGAATGGTGACAAGCGAGAGTGCGCCCAAAAACGTGCGCAGTAGCACGATATCGGAGCTCGGCAGCGCAATGGCAGCGGCGATGATGCCGTTGGAGCCAAACAATAGCAATGCTGCTAAGTACGCAAACAGTCCGTTGTTCATGCGCTGAAATCCCCTCTATATCCGAGCATGTTCACTATGGGTGAACTGGCTATAGAAGAAAAGCGAATATAATGCATAGTTAACATGACAAAAACTCATGCATAGGTGGAGGCGCCTCGTGGAAACGAATATTCAAAAGATGCAGGTGCTGCTGGAGACGGTGCGCGCCGGAAGCTTTACGCGTGCTGCCGAGCGGCTGAGCTATTCGCAGTCGGGCGTGAGCCGTATGGTGGCCGATCTTGAGGCCGATTGGGGCTTTAAGGTGCTCGACCGCAGTCGCGAGGGCGTAGTGCTTTCTGCCGACGGGCGGCAGGTCATGCCGGCTGTCGAGGCGCTCTGTGAGGAATTCACTCGCTTGCAGCGACGGGTGGATGAGATGCGTGGGCTCATGCGCGGCAAAATCTGCATCGGTACGTTTTCGAGCGTTGCGACCCACGTGCTGCCGCCGGTGATTGCGCACTTTCGCGCCGATCACCCGGACGTCGATTACGAGCTGCTGATGGGTGATTACTCCGAGATTGAGCAATGGGTGGCGGAAGGTCGCTGCGACCTGGGCTTTATTCCGCGCGAACCACGCGGCGCCGGCATGGCGTCGCGGCCGTTGGTGCAAGATGAGTTGATGGCCGTGGTGCCAGCGGACTCCTCGCTTGCTACCGCGGAGGTCGTTTCCCTTGCCGATTTGGCCAACGAGCAGTTTATTCTGCTGGAACGCGATAGCGACGACGAGATTACGCCGCTGTTTCGCCGCGCGGGCCTGGCGGTACGCTCTAAGCTGTCGACCTGGGATGATTATGCGATTATGGCCATGGTCGAGGACGGTCTGGGCGTGAGCATTCTTCCGGCGCTCATCTTGCGCCGCTGCCAGTTCGATGTTGCCGTGCGCCCGCTCGAGGGACATCCTCATCGGCAGATCAACGCCATATACCGCACCGCTGACGTTTCGCTTGCGGCGGCTCGTTTCCTTGAATATCTCTAAAAGCGCGTACCTGTTGTCTACTTTGGGACAATTCTCGAGGCTCGGTACATTTTCTTGTGGAATTGAACTTTCGGATAATGTGCCGCGCTATACTGCTGCCTAAATTGAACTTTGGTTCAATTCGTGTTCTATAAATTGAACTTTGCCAGCAAGGAGGTTCTAGTGGCCCAAGAGACGTTCAGCGATCGCCTGCGACAGGCTATGTCCGATCGCGATGTTCGACAGTCGGACGTGATTCGTGCATCGGAGATGCTCGGCAAAAAACTCGGCAAGAGTCAGATGAGCCAATATGTGAGCGGCAAGACGATCCCGCGGCGCGATGTGGCAGAGCTGCTCGCCCGCATTTTGGAGGTCGATGTTACCTGGCTGCTTGCCGGTGACGCCGATCAAGGCGAGACATCATCGCCTCTCAACGATTCCAAGCCCGAACCCCATCCCTCAGCTCAAATTGCAAGGAGCACCACCATGCGTACTTTTTCTAAATCCACCAAACTCGACAACGTCCTGTATGACGTGCGCGGTCCCGTCGTCGACGAGGCCGCCCGTATGGAGGACGAGGGCGAGCGCATCCTCAAGCTCAATATCGGCAACCCGGCGCCCTTCGGTTTCCGCACACCCGATGAGGTCATCAAGGACATGCGCCAGCAGCTGCCCGACTGCGAAGGCTATTCCAACTCGCGTGGCCTGTTCTCCGCGCGCAAGGCAATCATGCAGTATTCGCAGATCAAGGGCCTGCCCAACGTTCAGATGGAGCATATCTACACGGGCAACGGCGTGTCCGAGCTCATTCAGCTTTCGATGAACGCGCTGCTCGACAACGGCGATGAGATTCTGATCCCCAGCCCCGACTATCCGCTCTGGACGGCGTGTGCAACCCTTGCCGGCGGTCATCCCGTACATTATCTGTGCGATGAGCAGGCGGATTGGTATCCCGACCTTGAGGATATGGAGTCCAAGATTACGAGCGCGACCAAAGCCCTCGTCATCATCAACCCCAACAACCCCACGGGTTCTGTCTATCCGCGCGAGGTGCTCGAGGGCATCGTCGAGATTGCACGCAGGCATCAGCTGATGATCTTTGCCGATGAGATCTACGACCGCCTGTGCATGGACGGCTACGAGCACGTCTCGATTGCCTCGCTCGCCCCCGATCTGCCCTGTGTCACCTTTAGCGGCCTTTCCAAGTCGCACATGATCGCGGGCTATCGCATTGGCTGGATGGTGCTTTCGGGCAACCAGCGCTGCATGAGCGACTTCATCATGGGCATCAACATGCTCTCTAACATGCGTCTGTGTTCCAACGTGCCGGCTCAGTCGATCGTTCAGACGGCACTCGGTGGCCATCAGTCCGTTAACGACTACATCCGTCCCGGCGGCCGTGTCTACGAGCAGCGCAACTTTGTGTATGAGGCGCTCAACAAGATTGACGGCATCTCGGTGGTTAAGCCGCGTGCAGCGTTCTACATCTTCCCCAAGATGGATGTGAAGAAGTTCAACATCACCGATGACGAGCAGTTTGCCCTCGACCTGCTGCATGAGAAGAAGATTCTGATCACGCGCGGCGGCGGCTTTAACTGGGCCGAGCCCGATCACTTCCGCATCGTGTACCTGCCGCGCATGGAAGTGCTCAAAGAGTCCCTCGAAGACCTCGCCGATTTCTTCGATCACTACCGCCAGGCGTAACGGCAAAGGTAGACTGTAATGAAACGGTCGGCCCGCAACGGATGCGGGCCGACCGTTTTCTGTCTAAGCCCGTGCTGTTAGCGCTTGTCTCGTTGAGCGGGCGAGGTTCGCGTGTGAGCGGTAAGTTCTATTCCAAAATGGAATACAGTGGGCTTAAGCTGGAATTGATGTCCGGGTACCTGCTTTTCTAGAATGTTTTCAACAAGATGAAAGGCGGTTCCAACCAATGATTATCGATGCAAATTCCTACTGGTTCGACGAGCACATCTTTCATGACGAGACGCTCTGCGAACAGTTTTTGGCCGAGGTACCCCGCGCCTATGACACCGAAGGCTATCTAACCATGAATTCCGCCGGCAAACGACAGATCGTGATCGAGATGCCCGCCGGTTCTCCGGGTCTTAACTACATTGAGGGCGACTACACCCTCGAGAAGCGCTTGGCCGATATGGATGAGGCGGGGGTCGACAAGGCGATCCTCAAGCTCCCCGGTTGTCACGAGTGGATGTCGCTCGAGATGTGCCGGCGTTTCAACGACGGTATGGCTGCTGACGCGAAGGCGTCAAGTGGCCGTCTGATTCCGCTTGTCGCTGTGCCGCCCTTTGGCACCAAAGCGAATTTGGAGGAGCTCGATCGCAGGCTCGACGATGGTTTTGCGGGTGTGCAGCTCTGCGCTCACTACGGCAAGCGCTATCTCGACGACCAGGTCTTCTCGAGCTTTTTCGAGCACCTGAACGAACGCCATGTCACCGTTTACGTGCACCATGTTCCCGTGCCGGTCGAGAACGAATCGCTTCTCGCGTACGACAACCTTCGCCGCTCTTATGGCCGCTGCGTCGACCAAACTACGGCGATCGGCCGAGAGATCTTTGGCGATTTCTTTGAGCGCTACCCCAATATCAAGATGGTCCACTCCATGCTCGGCGGCGCATACTTTGCGTTCAAGGAGATGCTGCTGCCTCATGGTCCCAAGCGCCCTGATGCTTCGGGTCGCTTCCAGGCCGATATCGAGACGGTCTCCAAGCGTCTTGAGAACAACGTCTATTTCGACATGTCCCATGCTCAGCCCTGGGGCGAAACGCTTCTTGCCTGTGCGGTTGAAGTCCTTGGTGCAGACCATATTGTCTTTGGTACGAGTTATCCCGTTAAACGCGAGTGGCTAACAGGGGGTGTCGCCTGCGTCCGCGCCACAGATTTAAGTGATACGGACAAGGACCTTATGCTTGGCGGCACGGCACAGCGCTTGTACGGCATCGAGTGAGCGACAGATAAAGGAGGGCGTTCGCCATGGATAAGGGAGAGATGAAGGCCGGAGCCGCCCGGGTGGCCATTAACTTAGAGGACGTATTGCCGTTCGACGGTTTCGACGCACTCCGTCATGAAATCTTTGCCCGTGCCTTCGTGGTCGAAGGGATGGGGCGGCGCGCTTGCATCCTTTCACTTGAGGTTACCTCGATCGCTCCGGCCCTACTCGTCGATCTGCGTGAGGTTGTCAAGGATGTCTCCAATTGCGACGGCGCCTTTTCTTGGGTGGTCCCGACCCACACGTTTTCTGCGCCTCACGTGCGCACCCCTGGGCATCTGGCCGACACCGATGCCCGCGATCGAAATGAGCGCTATCGTGCCGCGCTCATCGCCGCGACACGCGCGGCCGTTGAGCAGGCGGTTGCGGGCATTCGCTCTGTCACGCTCGCCTCGGCGGAGGGCTACTGTCCTGTGAACGTTAACCGCGACATTGAGACACCGGCCGGCTGGTGGCTGGGAGTAGACCCCAAGGGGTTTGCCGACCACGCGATGCCCGTACTTGTCGCGAGGGATGCCGAGGACGGGCTCGTTGCCATGCTTGCGACGGCTGATGTCCAGTCTTCCGTGCTCGACGGATCGCACGATTCTCAGGGGAAGCGCTTGGTGAGCGGGGACCTCTTTGGCTTTGCCGCCATGGCTCTCGAGCGCGAATTGGGCGGAGTCGTGTTGCTGCTACCCGGTGCCGCGGGGGATCAGAGTCCGGCGGAGCGCGCCGTAACCGTTGCGTTCGATTCGACCGGGGCGAAGCAAACGTTAGATGCTCACGAGAGTGGATATCGCATGCTGCATCGACAGGGTCGCGCTATGAGCGATGCGTTGATTGAGGCCGTCCGTGCGGCGCGTGAGGACGATGCCATCGGCGTCGATGCTCGCACGGTCGACGTCCTTTTGCCCGCCCAGACGCGCGCCGACTTCTGCTCATTGGCCCCGCATCGAACTTATGAGTTTCATGCGGCAGGCGAACAGCGTACGAGGGTCTATTTACTTCGGCTGGGAAATGTCGAGTTCGTTGGTATCCAGCCCGAGGTTTCGAGCTCGTTTGGCGCCGCCGTGCGCGCCGCCCGATTCTGCCCCGTGCTCTTTGCCACGCTTGTCAACGGAGGGCAAAAGTATCTGCCGGCCCCCGATGCGTACGAGAAAATCACCTATGAGGCCATGAACTCCGGCTTCGCCGCCGGTTCCCATGAGCGCCTCCTTCAAACCATCCTTGCCGCTTTAAACGCGGCATGACAAAAAGGAGAACTTGCATGAATATCGGACATGCACGCCGCAAGATTACCCCGCAAGGCGACATCTATCTAATCGGATACCGTAACCTCCCCAACCGTCTGGAGCCTGCGACAGGCGTCCATGACGACGTCTTCGCCAACGCGATTCTTTTCCAACAGGACGACCGCGAAGTTTTTCTCTTCAACGCCGATGTTCTCGAGTTTGAGGAGGGCATGGCCGAGGAGGTTAAGACGATGCTCGCCGAGCGCTACGGAATCGACCGTGACTGCGTTCTGCTCTCCGCGACGCACGACCACACTTCGATCGTCGCCTACCATCGCGGCTGGTGGACGGGAAAATTCAACGAGGACTACTATCGCTGGTTCCTCGATACCATCTGTCAATGCTTCGAAGAGTGCCGCGCCAACGCGCGACCTGCGACCTGCCGCATGGGCAAAAAAGTCATCACCGGTTTCTACGACAACCGCATCATCCCAGGTGAACTCGCCGACAATGAGGTCATTGTCGTATCGTTCTTCGATACCGAAGGCAAGCCATTTGCGGGCTTTGTGAACTGGGCGGTGCATTCTGCCTGTGTCGGACCCGACTGCACGGAGCTCACGAGCGAACTCGCCGGTCTTACCGGCAAAAAGCTCGCTCAGAGTCTTGGTTACTATCCGGCCATGGTCGTCGGTGCTGCTGGCGACTGTAGCGACCGCAATTTTCGCCAGGGACGCGGCATTCCCGAGGTTGAGCGTGTTTCGACCGGTCTTGCCGAGGCGATTTCCCGGATCAAGCTCGATCGCGAGGTCGTTCTTGACCGCATCGAGCCTCAGACGTTCTATCACACCGTTGCCCATGACGACTTTTCGCTCACGCTTAAGTGTGCCGTCATCAGTCTGGGCGGCCTGCATCTCTTTGTGTTCCCGAGTGAGCTTGGCAGCGACCTGGGCATTCGCATGAAGCGCGAATGCCCGGTCGAGGGAATAGTCTGCGGTTACACCAACGGCTATTTTGAGTATTTCCTTCCGGCGCGCGAGTACGGCCTCTCCTTTGAGACCGAGCGTACTCAGATTCCCCAGGGTGAACCGGAACGTCTGTGTGACAAGTTCTGCCAGACGACGAGACTTCTCGGCGCAGCAGCTTCGCGTCTGTAGACCTGATTGCGTGGCATGGGCCAATGAGGCTCACTGCCATGTGATCGGCATCTTCCATCTTCTCTGCCGTTTCCCATCCCGGGCGTACGTGCGTCCGCGGATTTCAAAGGGGGAAGCGGGTTCCTTGTCCTCCCACGTCGACTACGGAGGCATGAAATCTACGCTATGCCCCGCTCAGAAAAAGGAGAATTCCATGAAATACCAGAAGCTTTGCGATGAAATCATCACAAAGGTCGGTGGTCGAGACAATGTGTTAGACGTGAGCCACTGCATTACGCGTCTCCGCTTCCACCTCAAGGATGAATCGCTCGCCCAGACCAATGAGCTTAAGGCGACGAAGGGCGTCGTTGACGTCATCCAGGCCGGCGGACAGTATCAGGTCGTGATTGGTGCCACTGTCGAGGCCGTCTACAACGACCTTGTTCAGATTGGCGGGTTCGACTCCGAACCCGCACTCGATATCGATGAGGGCGACGACGTCAAAAAGGGCGATCCATTCTCGCGTCTGCTTGCCATCATCTCCGAGATCCTGCAACCGGTTCTTGGCGTGCTTATGGCCGGTGGCTTTATCAAGTCGATGCTCGCGCTCTGCACGGTTGCCGGTTGGCTAGCCAAGGACAGCAATACGTATGTGACGCTCTCGGCAATCGGAGATTCGGTCTTCTATTACTTTCCGCTAATCATTGGCTGGACGTCGGCCAAGAAGTTCGGACTTAAGCCCGTTATGGGAATGGCGCTCGGTGGTATCCTCGTCTACCCGACGCTCGTTGCCCTTATGGGCGGAGATCCGCTCTACACGCTCGGCGCCGGCACGGTCTTCGAGTCCAATGTCTATGGTGATATTTTTGGCATCCCGCTGATCATGCAGAATTACTCATCGACGATTCTGCCTGCGATCTTTATCGTCTGGATTGCCTCCAAGGTGCACAAGGCCCTTTCTAACGCGCTGCCCGCGCTTGTGAGCTCGTTCTTCTCCAACATCCTGACGCTCCTCATTTGCGGCATCCTTGGCCTGCTTGTGGTCGGTCCGGTCATGACGGTCCTCTCCAACATCGTTGCCCAGATCATTCTGATGCTCATCAACGTCCAGCCCGCCCTCGCCGGCTTTGTCATCGGCACGTTCTGGAGCCTGCTCGTCATGTTCGGCCTGCACTGGGGTATCATCCCGCTGTGGTTTCTCGATGTCGCAACCTACGGCTATGACCTCATTAATCCGCTCGTGTATGCAGGCGGTTGTGCCATCGCCGGTGCTGTGCTTGGCATGGTCATCCGAACCAAGGATTCCGAGGAAAATGCTGCCGTCAACATTCCCGCCCTTGTCTCTTCGATTTTCGGTGTCAACGAGCCTGCGCTTTACGCCATCTTGCTGCCGCGTAAGCGCCTTATGTGGGCAACCTTTATTTCCGCTGGTGTAGGCGGCGCCATCGCCGGTCTCATGGGTGCCAAACTCTATGCCTTCGGTGCCTCCGGCCCGCTCGGTTTCCCGAGCTTTATTAACCCTGCTGGCATCGACACGGGCTTTATCGGCCTTGTCATCTCCGGTGTGGTCGCTTTCGTTCTGGCTCTTGTCGCCGCTATGGTGATCGGTACCAGGAAGGACGAGGGCGGTAAGGCGCTCAACATCTCGGTGGACTAGTCTGTCTGCGCACTTTAACTAAATATGCCTCGGACGGCGACGTGCCGCCCGAGGCATATTTGTGTTTAGTGCCGTTGTCAGCGTGTTTGTGGACACAAGTCTGCGGTTGCGGAGCAGCGGGGATTATGACGGTCGTGCCGCGGTGGAAGACGCACGGTCGCCCTGCAGGAGCTGACGGTAGGGGAGGAAGCCGATGAACGAGACGACCGCCTGCGAGTGCGCGGCGTTCCGCTTGAGGTAGAGCCTGACCTCGGAGGTCGTCGCGGGCTCAAGCGGCACCAGGGCTACCTTTCCGCTGGCAAGCGATTCCGCCGGCTTGCGCATGAGGAATGAGACGCCGGCGCCGCGTGCGACAAGAGAGATGATGTTCTCGGCTCGTTTGCCGGTGAACGTAACGCGTGGGCCAAATCCAGCTTCGCGACAAAGGGAAAGGACGAGCTCGCTTACGAACGAGCCTTGGGGAAGCATGAGGAAATTCTCGTCGATAAGGTCGTCTATCTCGACGGTGTCACGTTCGGCGAGCGGATGGTCGAGCGGAAGGACGGCCACGAGCCGGTCGGTCGTAAAGGGAATCTTTTTGAACTCCGGCTCGATGGCGCCACTGTCACGGATGAAGGCCAGGTCAATGTCCTCGTGCAGGAGCATGCGCTTGAGTGTGTCGCCCTCGCCTTCGATGAGCTCGACAGAATATGAGGGGTTCGCCTGCTGAAAATCGATGACGGCGTCCGTGATCCCATAAGGGGCCATAATGGGGATAGAACCTACGGTGAGGTGCTCGAGCGGCTCACCTGCGCCTATTTGAATGGCGGCAAGATAGCGGTGCTGAAGCGTCGCAATTTTTTGCGCATAGGGGAGGAGCGCTTCACCTTGCGCGGTGAGTGTTACGTGGCGCTGGCTTCGATCGATGAGCTTGCAGCCGAGTTCGTGCTCCATTGCCATGATGTGCTTGGAGAGGGTTGATTGCGACATGAAAAGCAGTTCCGCCGCATCAAGAAACGTGCGTGACTGCGCTAAGATGGCGAATTCGCCAAAGCGGCTGATATCCATAGGGAGGCCTCCGGTACCCTCATTTTGGCAGGTGGCCTAAACCACGACGCCATTGCAGTGGTCGATTTCGTGTTGGATGATCTCGGCGGTGTAGCCCGAGAAGTTTTTGATGCGGTGGACGAAGTTCTCGTCCAAATACTCAACCTTAATGCGGCGATAGCGGGTACAGGGGCGCTCGCCGATCAGCGAGAGGCATCCTTCGCTCGTCTGATAGGCATTGACCTGCTCAAGAATTTGAGGGTTGTACATCAGGAGTGTCCTGTTGCCGTCCTTTACGCAGATGATGCGCTTGCGCACACCGATCATGTTGGCGGCGAGCCCCACGCACTCGTGCTCATGCTCGTGGAGTGTATCCAGGAGATCCTGCCCGGTCACGGCATCGTCGGGTCCCGCGTCTTCGGAAGGCAGGCGCAAAAAGAACTCGGATTTCATGATGGGCTTAATCATGGCGGGCTCCTCATGTCTTATGCTTTCGTGGACTTTTAATAATAGCGCGGAAGGAAAGCTGCGCGTCCGCGTTACAATCTTTCAACGTTGGACCATGTTGCCAGATTCGTCGTGTACGGCGTCTGGCGTAAGTCTAGGGCTCATTTTTCGCCCTGGACTGTTCCTCTGGGGCGATGCGACTGTCGTTCCAAGAGGAAGGAAATGCATGGGGAGCAAATCTCAGCAACAAGTTCAAGCAACGCCATCGGCCACTGCGGCGATTCTCGTCGTTATGTATATTGCGGCCTTTGTTGCCGCGTTTAACGAGAACATCATTAACGTGGCGTTGCACGACATTATGGCGGCCTTTTCGGTGAGTGCCACCACGGCGCAGTGGCTCGTCTCGGGCTACATGATTGTGACGTCGATCTTTACGGCCATCATGGCCTTCCTGTCCGGCCGTTTCTCGACGCGCAAGCTGTTGTTTTTCGCATGCGGATGTATGGTCGCCGGCGAAGTCCTGTGTCTGATCGCTCCGTCGTTTAGCGTTTTGCTGCCAAGCCGTATTTTGCAGGCTGCGGGATCGGGCATCTTGTTTCCGCTCATGATGAACGTGGTGCTGTCTTGCGCCCCGCGCGAGAAGCTTGGTCTGTATCTTAGCCTGGGCGGTGCCTGCATTACGCTAGGGCCGGCGTTTGGACCCGTGATCAGCGGTCTTATGTGCACGTTGTTTGGCTGGAGGGCGGTATTCGTAGTGCCGCTGGTGGGCGGCGTTGTGGTCGCTGCGGCGGGCGTAAAGCTTGTTCAGAATGTCGGAGAGCGCTCGAACACCACGCTTGACATTCTGTCGGTTGTTTTGCTCGCTGCCGGCATTACGGCGTTTGTGTATTCCGTGGGTGAGTTCTCGACCAATCTGATTGCCGGTGTCGTGGCGCTTTTCGCTGCCGTTGTGCTGCTCGGCCTGTTTGCGGCCCGCCAGCTCAAGCTCGAGCATCCGGTGCTTAACGTGCGTCCCATGGCGAGCGTTCGTTTTTGGCCTGCGTGCTTGCTTGTGGTGGTGTCGATGATGACGACGTTCTCGATGAGCGTTTTGTTGCCGCTCTATTTTGAGGGCGCATACGGCATGACCGCACTTATTGCGGGCCTGCTCATTTTGCCGGCGATTGCCTGCAACGCCGTGACCTCGATTGTGGGCGGACGTGTGATGGACGCCCGTGGCGCATGGCCGCTGCTGCCGGTCGGCTTTGCCCTGATTGCCGTGGGACAGACTGCCATCTCGATGACGGCGGCAAGCATGAACATCGGCGTCGTCGTTGCGCTGACCGTTGTGGTGTATGCCGGAGTCGGTTTGGTGCTGAGCCCCTCGCAAACGGCTGGTTTGGAGACGCTGCCTGCCGCTGAACATCCTCACGGAACGGCATTGCTTAACACGTGGAACATGATTGCCGCATCGTTTGGCCCGTCGCTGTTTATCGGTCTGCTCTCGAGTTCTGCGGCGGCTGCCAGCGTCGCTGGCGCTGCGATCGACGTTGCCCAGGCGATTGGATTTGCAGCTGCCGTGCGTGTGGCGGCTGTAATTGCCGTGGTCGGGTTCGTGGCGTCGCTGGTGTACGCTCATCGCGAGTCGCACATGTCGCATTAATGTGTGCACATAGATTCTGCAGCTAGATTGGATGGCGACACCATAAACTAATGGACGTTTTGCCGAGAGGCATGAATGTTTAAAGCGCAAAGAGTGCGCGACGGGCCCCGCGAATGGGGCGATGATGCCCGAGAGGGCCAAGAAGGAGTCTCATGTCTGAGAACGAAGAGATCATGAACGAGACCGAGAACGAGACCATGGCTGCCGAGGTCGAGGCAGTCGAGACCGTGGAGACCGAAGCTGCCGAGGTTGAGGCTGCTGACGAGGTTTCCGCCGAGGAGGAGGCCGAGGTTGTCAAGGCCGCCGTTGATTACGATGACGAAGAGCTGATGGACAAGATGCAGAAGGCCGCCCGCCTGCTGCGTAGCCGTCGCTTTGCTATTTCCAAGGAGGAGGAGGCCAAGGCCGAGCGCATGGCGAACATCGAGCGCGCCATCAAGCTTCTTGACCTCAAGCCCAAGATGGAGCAGAAGGAAATGTCCGACCTGCTGGGCATGCGCCTTCGTGAGCTCGATGGCCTGATGGCCGAGGCCGAGGCTGCCGATCTGGTCGGCCGCATCGACGACGCCGAGGGCGATATGCGCAAGATCGTTGTCTTCGCCGCCGAGGATGCCGCTGAGGGCCTGGTCGAGCTTGCCAACAAGAAGGAGAAGCTCCTGCCCGAGCTTTCTTACGAGGAGGCCACCGAGCTGATGGCCGCTCTCGATAAGGTTATCGCTCCGCTCGTTGCCATGGGCCTGGACGAGGATCGCGGTCCTCGCGGCGGCTTTGGCGATCGTGGTGGCCGTGGTGGCGACCGCGGCGGTCGCGGTGGCGACCGTGGCGGCCGTGGCGGCTTTGGTGACCGTGGCGGTCGCGGCGGCTTTGGTGGCAACCGTGGTGGCTATGGCGACCGCGGCGGCAACCGTGGCGGCTTCGGCGGCAACCGTGGTAACGACCGCGGCGGTCGCGGTGGCGACCGTGGCGGCCGCAACGGTGGCGGCTTCCGCGGCAACCGCTTCTAGTTGGGTTACGCGGTTTTACCAAACCGCGTAACTAGTTGACGCTGCGCGCCCACCAGAGCGACAACTTGTCATTCAAAGAGGACGGCATGACCAGAAGGTCTATGCCGTCCTCTTTTCATGCCAATTTGTTCGCTCTGGTGGGCGCTCGCTGTCGGTGCCAAAACATCGACATTGCCATGATCCAGACCTGCTAAAAGATAGTCGTTGGGGACGTTCTTGTTTGACTGGTCATTTAAGAACGTCCCCAACGACTACGTAGCATGAGAGTGGATAATCTCCCGGTATGAGCCCATATTCATGCTCAAGGTGGGAGATTATCCACTCTCGTTTCGTTTGTTGATTTCGATGCCTACATTTGTAGGAACAGTTCGTGGAGGCGGGTGTCTTCGTCGAGTTCGGGGTGGAAGGTTACGCCGAGCTGGTTGTCTTGGCGGGCGGCGACGATGCGGCCATCGACTTCGGCCAGGGCCTCGGCATCGCCGTGCACCTCAACGATGCGGGGCGCGCGGATAAACGTCAGCGGCACTTCACCGTCGATGCCGGCTACCTGCCCCTTGGTTCGAAAACTGCCGAGCTGCCTGCCGTAGGCATTGCGCTCAACGAGCACATCCATGGTTGCCAGGCGCGGCGTGCCCTTATCGTCATGGGCGGCAAGGTCGTGAGCCAGCAGAATCAGGCCGGCGCAGGTGCCCAGGACGGGCATGCCTTCAACAATGCGGGTGCGAAGCTCCTCGAGCATGCCCAACTCATCTAGCAGCTTCCCTTGAACGGTAGACTCGCCGCCGGGAAGTACCAGACGGTCAAAGTCCTGCTTCAAATCAGCCGCCTGCCTCAGCTCAATACAGTGTGCGCCAAGCCCGGATAGTCTTGCCTCGTGCTCGGCAAAAGCGCCTTGGACCGCCAGCACGGCGACCGTTTGGTCTGCATAATCGCTCATGTGCGATCCTTTCTGCTGGACTAGCGCCCGCGCTCTTCCATGATAATCTCGATCTCGTCGGCGTTGATGCCCACCATGGCCTCGCCCAGGTCCTCTGAAAGCTCGGCAATGAGCTTGGCATCGGTGAAGTTTGCCACGGCCTTGACGATGGCGGCTGCGCGCTTGGCGGGGTCGCCGCTCTTAAAGATGCCCGAGCCGACAAACACGCCTTCGGCGCCCAGCTGCATCATCAGCGCGGCGTCGGCGGGGGTCGCTACGCCGCCGGCGGCAAAGTTCACGACGGGAAGCTTACCCGTGGCATGGACCTCGCGCACCAGCTCGACCGGAACCTGCAGTTGCTTGGCTGCCTCAAAGAGCTCGTCGTTGCGCAGGGCAACAACGTCACGGATCTGCTTTTGGATCTTGCGCATGTGACGCACGGCCTGAACGACGTCGCCCGTACCCGGCTCACCCTTGGTGCGAATCATCGTGGCGCCTTCGGCAACACGGCGCAGCGCCTCGCCCAGATCACGGGCGCCGCAGACAAACGGCACGTCAAACTGGGTCTTGTCGATGTGATAGACGTCATCGGCAGGGGAGAGAACCTCGGACTCATCGATGTAGTCGATCTCGATGGCCTGCAGGACCTGCGCCTCGACGATGTGACCGATGCGGCACTTGGCCATGACGGGGATGGAGACGGCCTCCTGGATGCCCTTGATCATCTTGGGGTCGCTCATGCGCGAGACGCCGCCTGCGGCACGGATGTCGGCCGGGATGCGCTCGAGGGCCATGACGGCGCAGGCGCCTGCCTCCTCGGCGATGCGTGCCTGCTCGGGCGTGGTAACGTCCATGATGACGCCGCCCTTGAGCATCTGCGCGAGCTCGCGATTGAGTTTGACGCGGTCGGCCTTGCTGTTCTGTTCTGCCATGGTTGCTCCCTTGGTTGGCATGTGCATTGCTTGACGGAACATCCTATCGGGGAGCTGGGTATGACAAAATACTCAGTTTTCGAGATAATTACAAGGTCAGACTAATACCAGATTGAATGACTTAATAAGGTCAGGCGATAGGCTCATGCTTGACTACAATTTGGAAAAACGCGGCGAAGCATCGCTCTATGAGTATGTTTACCAGCAAATTCGAGATGATATCGTAGCTGGACGCATTGTGGCGGGGGAGCATTTGCCGTCTAAGCGCGCCTTTGCCAGTCATCTGGGAATCAGTGTTATTACCATCGAGAATGCATATAGCCAGTTACTCGCTGAGGGCTATATTTGCTCAATACCACGTCGTGGCTACTACGCTTGCGAGCTTCCGGATGCACCGGTTTTGGCTTCGGCTGCGGAGGGCATCGACCGAGATGCCGTCTCTGTGGGCCCCAGCGTGCATGATGTCAACGGACAGGTCGAGCGATTCGATGCGCTTTCTCCTTCTGCTTTGGAGGCGGCGCGGCTTTGGCAAAGCGCGCTACGGGCGACGCTGGCATCCGAAGACGAGCGCGAGATCTTTTCGCCCGCACCGGCACAGGGCACCGCTCGGCTACGACGCGCAATTGCTCGCCATTTGCGCGGGACAAGGGGTATGAATGTCGACCCCAACAACATTGTTATCGGCGCGGGCGCCCAGCTGCTCGATACCATGTTGGTTCAGCTGCTTGGAGCCGACAAGGTGTATGCCGTTGAGGATCCGGGCTATTTACGCCTGACGCGCATCTATCAGGCTATGGGCTGCGAAGTTCGACATATCCCGTTGGATGACGACGGCGTGGACCTGAGCGCTCTGCAGAAAACCGGGACCGATGTTCTTCACTTGATGCCGTCTCATCAGTATCCGACCGGCCTTGTGACGAGTATTGCGCGTCGCTATGCGCTACTGAGCTGGGCCGCCGAGCGACCAGGTCGGTATCTCATCGAAGATGACTTTGATTGTGAGTTTCGCCTTGCCGGCAAGCCGATTCCCGCGCTCGCGTCGATCGATGCCGCCCAGTCGGTTATCTACACCAACACGTTTTCGAAGAGCCTTTCATCGGCGTTGCGTTTGGCGTATATGGTGTTGCCCGATGAGCTAATGGAGCGGTTTAGGCGCAACCTTGGTTTCTACGCCTCGTCGGTGAGCTCTGTTGACCAGGTCGCTTTGGCGCGTTTGCTGGAATCGGGTGATTACGAGCGACATGTGAACCGCGTGCGCGTTCGTGCTCGCGAGGCGCGTGATGGCCTGACGTCGCTTGTGCGGAAAGCGTTTCCGGCAGGGGAGGTCTCGATCGAACATGCAGACGCGGGCCTTTACTGCACCGTGGTTGCGGAGCGCGGAGCGGGCGGAAGCTCTTTTCTGCGGGCCCTCACGCGCTCGAGTATCCCTTTTGTCGATATCAGTGACTGTTATTGGTGTGCCGATGGCGCATTTGTCCCTGAAAACTCAAGTCATATTCTTGTCCAGTATGACGATCTGAGTCCAAAAGTACTAACTACCTTGGAATTGCAGCTAATGGGGGGCACTCTGCAATCTAAGTGAGTAGACTTTTAGCACTTTGGCGACCAGGCAGTTTTGTAACAAGCTATCTACCTGCGGTTTTGAAAAGCAGGATGACCGGGCTGCTCGGGATGTTCAAAAAAGTCTACTCACTTGTCGCGCAAAGCTTCTGCATGAGAAAAAAATGGGGTTTTCAACAGAACTTCGTCCAGCTCTCGGCAAGCTTTTGGCCAGTTGGGGAGGGCTGTTGAAAACTTGGCAGTCCGTTCGGCACCATTTTTGGCGCGTTCGCGCCAATGCGTGACTGACTGGGTTGAAATTCGTGTTTTCCTGTGCCTATGAAAGATCTACTTTGTGACATATCGGCTTTTAGGTACTGGCGTTTGCCCCCTCAGGTCCGCGCTCTGTGTCCGCCGCTTCCACGACCGGAAGAAGACCGGCAGCGATATGATCTCGCCCGCAACCCGACGGCTGCGGTCGCGCTCGGTTTTCCGTTGTATACATTGGTTCAGACGAGAAACAAACGGACTTGTCCTGCCAGCATTAGGCAGCGGCTGTTTCTTGGTGAGCTTCCCGGGGAATCCGTACTGGAAACGGAGCATGGGTTTTTGATTACGTCTCCTCTACTGACGGTATTCATCATGTCGCGGCATCTGACGGATCTTCAGCTTCTTTTGGTATTGGCGGAGATGTGTGGCTTGTTTGCGGTGTGCGCTCTGCCTGCGGCACTTGAGGCGGAGCTTTCGCGTGCAATTGATTCGGGCGCGATCTCGACAACGTTCGGTTGGGTGCGCTGCCCGTCCGAGGACGGCACCGCCTCAAATTTATGGCGTCGAGACGCTTTGGTTTTGGGCGGAGACCTTGACCGTTTTTGTTCAGATGTTTGCGGGATACGTTACGGCAATAGATTTAGGACGGTGTCGCAACTCGTTCCATTGGGTGCCGCGTCGCCTTTTGAGGTCGAGGCGTATTTGCTACTTGCACTGCCGCGATCCCTGGGAGGCGAAGGTTTTTGCGACATAGAGCTTAATGTTGAAGTGATGCTAAGCACAAGTGCTCGAGCGATTGTGGGAAAGTCCCGTGTATATATCGACATACTTCTGTCTTCGCCGGACGGCAGGCGACAGGTGGCCATTGAATGTCAGGGAAAGGCCTCGCACGGACGCGCAGGGGATGGCTTGCGTGACGCTGACCGCATGACGGCCCTTCAGGCCATGGGCTACGATGTGCTTCTCCTGACACACAGACAGATATCGGATGAGGATAGATTCCGCGCGATCGTTAAGGCCGTATGCAGGATGCTCGATGCTGAATATCGTGATAAAAGCTCAGATGAGCAAAGGGCTGAGACATTACTCAGGTCTGAACTATTCGTTGACTGGACAAAATTGGGAGTAATCGACGGAAAGATGCCCGTTAGACACAAAATGGCTCGATCGTGGACGGCTGCGAATCTAAGTGAGTAGACTTTTGGCACTTTGGCGACTAGGTCGTTTTGCAACAAGGCATTTACCTGCGGCTTTATAAAGTGATATGGATGGTCTGCTCGGCAAGTTCCAAAAAGTCTACTCACTTAGTTTTTGACGAGAAGCCGATGCCGAAGGCGGCCCTATTTCAGGTAGTTAACAAGTTTGTGAGGCACGAAAAAGGCCCGAACCATGCGGTCCGGGCCTCATCGAGCTAGAGGTTATGTCTCAGGTTGCTGGCTTAGCCGAAGTAGCGCTTGAGCAGGCCGGCGAAAGCCTTGCCGTGGCGAGCCTCGTCGCGAGCCATCTCGTGCACGGTGTCGTGGATGGCATCGAGGCCAGCGGCCTTGGCGCGCTTAGCAAGATCGGTCTTGCCGGCGGTGGCGCCGTTCTCGGCCTCAACGCGCATCTCGAGGTTCTTCTTGGTGGAGTCGGTCACGACCTCGCCCAGGAGCTCAGCGAACTTGGCGGCGTGCTCGGCCTCCTCGTGGGCAGCCTTCTCCCAGTACAGGCCGATCTCGGGATAACCCTCGCGATGGGCGACGCGAGCCATGGCCAGGTACATACCGACCTCGGAGCACTCGCCCTCAAAGTTGGCGCGCAGGTCGGCAACGATGTCCTCGGAGACGCCCTCCATCTTGGCGATGCCCACGACGTGCTCGGCAGCCCACTCGAGCTGGCCCTCCTCCTGCTTCAGGAAACGAGAACCGGGAACGCCGCACTGGGGGCACTTGAAGTCCTCGGGCAGCTGGTCGCCGTCGAACTCTTCCACATAACCGCAAACGGGGCAAACAAACTTCATGATTCGATCCTTTCGATCGATGGCGATTGTGCGCTCGTCCGGTCCCGTAAGGGCCCTCTCCGGACGTGCGTCTTGACGAGTTCTATTATCCATAAATGCAACCAAATGTGAAGCCTATTAGGAATGATTTTTAATAAAACAATTTCGAGATATGAAGATGTTGATTGATTAACGATTGGGAGGCCGTCTGCGATTTTTGCTGAGTACAATCGGGCGAGCAAATGTTGACCTATCAACAAATGAAGGAGTTTCCTTTATGCATCTAGCCCGTCGTGCCTGGTGCCGAACATATCAGACGGTTTTTCGCATTGCATTGCCGATCCTGCCCTATACCGAGCCGCGCATTCTGGAGCATGCCGAGGATGTGCCCGCGGTGCTTCAAAAGCGCTCGATCCAGAAGGTCCTTATCGTGACAGACCCTGGTATTGCACGTTTGGGACTCACGGCATCACTCGAGCGTGCGCTTACGGCTCAGGGGATTGGCGTTACGGTCTATGCCGAAACGCGTGCGAACCCCACGGTCTCGAATGTGGAGGAGGCGGCGTCCCTGTATCGAGAGCGCGCCTGCCAGGCCATTATCGGTTTTGGCGGAGGATCAGCCATGGACTGCGCCAAGGGCGTGGGCGCACGCATTGCGCAGCCAAGCAAGCCCATCAACAAGATGCGCGGGCTGCTGCGGATTCATCGTCGCCTGCCGCTGCTCATCGCCGTTCCCACCACGGCGGGCACGGGAAGCGAGGTCACGCTCGCGGCGGTAATTACCGATGACGAGACGCACTACAAGTATCCCATTAACGACTTTGTGCTTATCCCGCGCTTTGCGGCGCACGACCCCGAGTTTACGCGCGGTCTGCCCGCCTCCATTACGGGGCAGACGGGCATGGACGCCCTGACGCATGCCGTCGAGGCGTTTATCGGGCGAAGCACCACGCCCTATACGCGCAAGATGGCGCGACAGGCGGTGCAGCTCATCCACGACAATTTGCTCGAGGCCTATGAGCATGGCGACGACATGCGTGCGCGTCGCAATATGCTTTCGGCGGCGTATAAGGCGGGAGTTGCCTTTACGCGCTCCTATGTTGGATACGTTCATGCCATCGCGCACAGTCTAGGCGGCCGATACGGAATTCCGCACGGTTTGGCCAACGCGATCATCCTGCCGCACATGCTTCGCGCTTATGGTGACGCCGCCGCCCCCAAGCTTGCCGATCTTGCTCGCATGGCGGGCATTGCGCCGGCTACCGCGCAGGACAGTCTTGCGGCCGAGGCCTTTATCGATTGGGTCGACCGCATGAACGAGGCCCTGGGAATCCCCAAATATGTCTCGGGTATTCGCCGCTCCGATATTCCGCAAATGGCGGCCCATGCCGATGCCGAGGCCAATCCCCTGTACCCCGTTCCACTTTTGATGGACCGCTCGGAGCTCGAGCATATGTACGAGGTCGTCGCGGGTGGTATGTTTGAGGACGAGAACTAGGAGGGTGCCATGAACACCGAGGAAATTGCGCGCATCGTCGGCGATCAGCGCGCCTACTTTAAGACGCACGCCACGTTTGATGTCGATGCTCGACGTCGCGCGCTCGTGAGTTTACGCGATGCGGTGCGGGCCCACGAGGCCGATATCGCTCATGCGCTCAAGACCGATTTGGGAAAGTCGCATGACGAGGCCTATATGTGCGAGATTGGCACATCGCTTTCCGAGATTCGACATCAGATCGCTCACGTGGTTCGATGGAGTCGTCCGCGCCTGCGTCCGTGCGACCTCGCTAACGCCGTGAGCGTGTGCAAAACGCAAACCGTGCCCTATGGCGTCACGCTCATCATGGCGCCCTGGAACTATCCGTTTTTGCTGACGCTCGAGCCGCTCGCTGGCGCCCTTGCCGCGGGCAATACCGTGGTCATCAAGCCGAGCGCCTATGCTCCGGCATCGAGCGCGGTGCTCAGGCAAATCTGTGAAGAGGCATTTGATCCGCGCCTGGTGACGGTTGTCGAGGGCGGGCGCGCCGAGAACGAAGCGCTGCTCGATGAGCACTGGGACAAGATCTTCTTTACCGGTAGCGTTCCGGTCGGCAAACTCGTTATGGAGCGCGCAAGTAAAAACCTTACGCCTGTGACGCTTGAGCTGGGCGGAAAGAGTCCCTGCATCGTGGATGCGACGGCAAACTTGAAGGTTGCGGCACGGCGTATCGCCTTTGGTAAATGGCTCAACGTGGGGCAGACCTGCGTGGCGCCCGACTACCTGCTGGTCGATACGCGCGTGCACGACGAGCTGCTGGGCCTCATCAAGGAGGAGGTCCGCCGTATGTTTGGCGAGTATCCGCTCGATAACGAGGACTACGGTCATATTGTCAACGCCAAGCATTTTGCGCGCGTGCGCGGGCTGATCGATCCCGATAAGGTCGTGCTTGGAGGTACCGCGCGCGAGGCCTCGCTCAAGATCGAGCCGACGATTTTGGACGGCGTGTCCCCCGATGACGCCGTGATGCAGGAGGAGATCTTCGGCCCCATTTTGCCAGTGCTGACGTTTGAGAGCCTTGACGAGGCCGAAGCGTTTATTACGGATCGTCCGACGCCGCTGGCCCTGTATATCTTTAGCCAGGACCGTTCGGTTCAGCAACGCTTTGTGCGCTACGTGCCCTTTGGCGGCGGCTGCGTCAACGACACCATCATGCACTTGGCTACGAGCCATATGGGCTTTGGCGGCATGGGCGCGAGCGGTATGGGGCAGTACCATGGCCGCGAGAGCTTCGATACGTTTAGCCACAAGAAGAGCATCGTGAACAAGGCAACCTGGCTGGACGTGCCGTTTCGGTATGCGCCCTACGCAAGCTGGAAGCACAAATTCGTGCGCATGTTTGTGCATTAGAATCAGATGGCGTAGCGACAAACGGTCGAAAGGCACAGGCGGGATGAATTTGTGTCCGCACGAGTTCGTAGACTTCTCAATAAGGTTAAGCGCCGGTTTATCCGGCCGTTAGGGGAGTTGCTATGTACGAGCCTTCACGTGTTCTTCTGTCATTTCACATTGCAGGATTTCAGTATGCCGATGGCGCTTTGGTCCTAGGCGATCTTAAAGCGGGCGATAAACTGACGCTGTGTGCCGAGCGCGATAATCCCCATGACCCCGAGGCAGTTGCTATCTACTATGGCAAGACCAAACTTGGCTACGTTCCGGGAAACGAGGTCGGCCCACTGTCCTTGATGATGTATTACGGCCACGAGGACGTATTTGAGGCCCGTGTGCAACAGGTTGCCCCCGAGCGCAGCCCGTGGCATCAGGTGCGCGTTGGGCTCTATGTGGTGGATGCTCGCTAGTCGGTAAGGGAAGCTGCCATGTTTGACGACGATGACCTGTTCGATTTAACGGATGATCCGTTTGAGTGGGATCTGCTGCTCGACGACGATGATCTGGAACAGGACCGTAAGAAACGGCGGGACAAGAAAACTCAGGGTAACGCTTCGAAAAAGCAAGGCAAACGCAGTCGCGGCCCGTTCGGCGGGCTCTTTGGCTAACCGCCGTATCGCTGTGTCTGTATACTTAGCACGAGTTTGACGCGTTGCGAAATGAGGACATAGACGATGATGTGGTTTACCGCCGACCTGCACCTGGGCGATACGAATATCTTGCACGATATGGATCGGCCGTTTGATTCGGTCGAGGAGATGAACCGCAAGGTCATCGATGCCGTCAATGAGTGCGTGGCGGCGGACGACCGTCTCTATATCTTGGGAGACTTTACCTATCGTTTGCCCCTGGCGGAGGCGGTGCGTCTGCGCGAGCGTATCGAATGTCAGAACGTGACGCTCATCCGTGGTAACCATGACGGCGACTGGGAAGATCCCGACGTACCGCAGATTTGGGAAGACGTGCGCGATTACCTGGAGATTGCTCCCGGCTATGCCAAGGGCCATCGCCTGGTGTTGAGCCATTACCCCATGCTCAGCTGGAACGGCAAGGCGCGTGGCGCCGTCATGCTGCACGGGCATATCCACAGCAGGGGAGACCGCACCAACGTGCGCAACCGCGATCGCGAGCGCCCTATCTTTCGCTACGATGTCGGTCTCGATGCCAACGAGTACAAGCCCGTAAGCCGTGATCAGATTCTTAGCTTCTTTGGGTTATAGGGCGCCAGAGCCACCACAAAGGGGACAGGCACCTTTGTGGTGGCTCTGGCGCCGTTGCCATTATGGCAGCGGCGCCTTTTTTGTCCGTGCGGCGCGGTAGAGTGTAGGCGGTCGAAATTTGCGTCCATCGAGGAGCTGCTATGAACGAGATTAAGTGCCCGCATTGCGGCGAAGTTTTTAAGGTCGATGCGTCCGGCTATGCGGATATCGTCAAGCAAGTACGCGATGCCGAGTTTTCGCGCGACCTGGACGAGCGTGTGAAGGCGGTCCAGCGCGAGGGCGAGCAGGCGCTGGAGCTTGAGCGCTCGCGTTCGACGGCTGCCTTGCAAAAGGCAGAGTCTCAGCGCAACGCTCAGCTTGTCGAGCAGAAGAACGCTGCAGCTCAGCAGCTGGCACAAGAGGTCGCCAAGCGCGATGCCGAGCTTGCCGAGTTGCGCGCCAAGCTCGAGGGCGCTGCCGCAGAGCGCGAGAGCGCAAGTCAGCGTGCGGCGGTTGAGGCCCGTGCCGATGCTCAGAAGGAGAATGCTGAGCTTCAGCGCGAGATCGACAATTTGCGTGCGCAGCTGGGATGCAAAGATGACGAAGCCAAGCTTGCCGAGTCGGCGGCGCGCAACGCTGCTCAAAACGATTTAGCTGCACGTGATGCTCAGATTGCCGAGCTGCAGGCCAGGCTTGCCGCGGCTGACAAGGCCCAGGAGATGGCGCTTGCCGCTGCCGCGGCAGAGTCGCAGCGTGAGCTCGATGCCGCTCGCAGCGAGGCCGAGCGCGTGCTTGCTGACTACCGCGCGACGGTACAGGAGAAGTTTTCCGTCGCAAAGGCACAATCTGAGCAAGAGGCCGAGGGTCTGCGTGCCCAGCTGCGCGAGCAGGAACTGATGGCAAAAATGAACCTGTCAGAGGCGGTCGCCGCGGCGGAGCGAGAGCGCGATGAGGCACGTGCCAAGCTGACGAGTGAGCTGGCGGTGCGCGATTCTCGCGAGGAACAGGCCAAGGCGGCGCATGAGCTCGAGCTCGCGCAGGCCAAGCGCGCGAGCGATGACCTGATTCGCTACAAGGATGAAGAGATTGAGCGCCTTAAGGACATGAAGGTCCGCCTGTCCACCAAGATGGTGGGCGAGTCACTCGAGCAGCACTGCGAGACCGAGTTCAATCGCCTGCGCATGACGGCGTTTCCTAACGCGTACTTCGAGAAAGATAACGATGCGTCCGAGGGTACCAAGGGCGACTTTATCTTCCGCGAGTGCGACGCAAGCGGCAACGAGGTCATTTCGATTATGTTCGAGATGAAAAACGAGAACGACGAGACCGCGACCAAGCATAAAAACGAGGACTTCTTTAAGAAACTCGATCACGATCGTCGCCAGAAAGGCTGTGAGTACGCGGTGCTCTGCACGCTGCTCGAGCCCGAGAGCGAGCTTTACAACGCCGGCATCGTGGACGTGAGCTATCGCTACGAGAAGATGTACGTGATTCGCCCACAGTTCTTTATTCCCATGATCACGCTTCTTCGCAACGCCGCCATGGGTTCGCTGCGCTATAAGCAGGAACTGGCGGAGTACAAACAGCAGAATATCGACGTCACGAACTTCGAAGCCAAGATGGAAAAGTTCAAGAATGATTTCGGTCGCAACTACGAGATCGCGAGCCGCAAGTTCCAAACGGCGATTGATGAGATCGACAAGACGATTAGCCATCTGCAGAAAACCAAGGAGGCGTTGCTGTCCTCCGAGAACAATCTGCGCCTAGCCAACAAGAAGGCCGACGATCTTACCATTCGCAAGCTCACGTGGGGCAACAAGACCATGAAGGCCGCGTTTGACGAGGCGCGCGGGGCTGCGACAGAGACAAACGATGAGCCAGCCGAGGCGGATTCGTATGAGGTCGAGGATACCGAGTAGGGGATAGCGTATCGCGCAAAAGCGGGGCCGCTGGCTATATTGCCAGCGGCCCCGCTTCGTTTCGTTCCAGTATGTTCGGCTAGTCCTCGAGCAGGTCCTCGATAAAGCCGACGCGGTAGTTTTTGAAGATGACCTCGCCGCCGTCTTGCGTGGCGTCCAGATCGACATCGCCCATGATGCCAAAATCGTGGTCGCCATCCTCGTCGGCAAAGATCTGGTGCACGTGCCATACGTGCGCGGTCTTCTCGTCGGACTCGTCAATGGAAAACATCGCGGCGCTGCGGGCATCTCCGTCGGTGAGGATTTCCTCGTGCTGCTCTTGGTAAGCGTCGAGTGCTTTTTGCCAGCGGATCTCGCTCATGCCCCAGTCGTCGTCGAGCTCGCCCAGGTCGCGAACGTGCTCGCGGGCGGCAAGGGTCACGCGGCGGAAGAGCGCGTTGCGCACCAATAGCGTGCAGCCGCGACGGTCCGCCACGACCTCGTCGATGCCCTGCGGCGGCGCAGCATCGAGGGCTGCCGGGTTGCCGGCGTTCTCCCACTCATCCACCAGGCTCGAGTCCACCGAGCGCACCACAAAGCCCAGCCACGAGATAATGTCGCGCAGGCGCTCGTCGCGCTTCTCGATGGGCACGGTGCGGTCGAGTGAACGGTAGGCCTCTGCCAGGTAACGCAACAAAATGCCCTCGGAGCGGGCGATGCCGAGCTTTTGGATATAGCCCTTAAAGTCGCTCGCGCTCTCCAGCATGTCGCGCAGGACGCTCTTGGGCGAGAGCTGGTAGTCGTTGGCCCAAGGTACTTCTTGGCAGTACTTGTCGAAGGCGGCATCGAGCAAGTCCTCGAGCGGCTTTTCGTAGGTGACATCCTGGATGCGCTCCAGGCGCTCCTCATATTCGACGCCGTCAGCCTTCATTTCGGCCATCGCGCGGTCGCGCGCGGCGCGCTCCTGCGCGCGCAATACCTGCTTGGGGTCCTCGAGCGTTGCCTCGACCATCGAGATCAGATCCATGGTATAGGTCTCACTCTCGGGGTCGAGCAGCTCCAGCGCGGCAAGCAAAAACGGCGAGAGCGGCTGGTCGAGCGCAAAGTCCTCGGGCAGATCGACCGTCAGTGCATAGTCGATGTCTAGCGCGGCGTCAGTCGGGGCGTCGGGCGCGGGCGGCACCTCGGTGCGAACGACGACGCCGGAATCGATGAGCGTGGCGAAGATTTCGTCGGCGCGAACCTCGAGCTTGGCCTTTTCCTCGGGGGTCTGCAAGCTCGTCTCGATGAGGTCGTGTACGCGGGCTCGGGCATCGCCGCCCTGCTCGACCACGCTAATCACCATGGAGTGCGTGATGCGAAGGCGCGGCTTGAGCGTCTCGGGCTGCGTCTCGATCAGGCGCTCAAAGGTCTGCTTGTTCCAGGTGACAAAGCCCTCGGGGGCCTTCTTCTTTTTAATCTTGCGGAGCTTCTTGGGGTCGTCGCCCGCCTTGGCCATGAGTTTGGCGTTCTCGATCTCGTGCTCCGGGGCCTCGGCGATGACCATGCCCTCGGTATCGAAGTCCGAGCGGCCGGCGCGACCGGCAATCTGATGGAACTCGCGGGCGCGCAGGCGACGCATCTTGTAGCCGTCGAACTTGGTGAGCGCGGTGAGTACCACGGTGTGGATGGGTACGTTGATGCCGACGCCGAGCGTATCGGTGCCGCAGATGACGGGCAGCAGGCCCTGCTGCGCCAGGCGCTCCACCAGCAGGCGATAGCGCGGCAACATGCCGGCATGGTGCACGCCGACGCCGCATCCAACCAGGCGTTTGAGAATCTTACCAAAGGCCGTGGAGAAGCTCGTCCCCTTTGCCGCTTCTTTGATGGCCTCGCGCTGCTCCTTGCTGGCGATGCCAAAATTGGCGAGCGACTGTGCCGTTGCAAGGGCGGCATCCTGGCTAAAGTGCACGATATAGAGCGGGGCCTCGCCGCGGCGCATGGCGAGCTCGACCGTGCCCTCGAGGGAGGTCGTCACGTAGTCGTAGCTCAGCGGCACGGGGCGCGGGGCATCGACGACCAAGTCGCAGGTAGCACCGGTGTGTTCCTCGAGTGAGGCGGCGATGGCAGTGACATCGCCGAGCGTGGCGCTCATGAGCATGAATTGCGTGTGGGGCAGGGTGAGCAGCGGCACCTGCCAAGCCCAACCGCGGTCGGGGTCGGCAAAGTAGTGGAACTCGTCCATGGCCACGCAGCCCACGTCGGCATCTTCGCTCTCGCGCAGTGCGTCGTTGGCAAGGATCTCTGCCGTGCAGCAGATGACGGGTGCCTTGGTGTTGATATGCGTGTCGCCGGTAATCATGCCTACGTTATCGCGGCCGAGCACCTGCACAAGGTCGAAAAACTTCTCGCTGACCAGAGCCTTGATGGGAGCCGTGTAGTAGCAGCGCTTGCCCTGCGCCATGCCCATAAAGAGCATGCCCAGCGCGACGAGCGATTTACCCGATCCGGTCGGTGTGCCTAAAATGACGTGATCGCCGGCAGCCAGGTCCATGAGGGCCTCTTCTTGGTGATCCCACAGTTCAATGCCGCGATCGCTCGTCCATTCAAAGAAGCGTTCGAAGGCTTGATCGGGCGTGAGCCACGGTTCGGGCTCGCTGCCGTCCTCGGGCTTCCACCAGGTGGGGGAGAGCGCGCCGAGCGAGCCAAACTCGGCTTCGGTTCCCGTGCCGCCCGAGAATGAGCTGGCGGCGCCGGCGCCGGAGACGGTGCTGGCGGCGGTATCTGTCGTGGTCTGTGCCATGTGGTTGCTTTCTCTCGCGATTGTCCGCCAACTATTATGGCGTAGCGGCGCATCGATGCGTTTGCAGGCAAGAAAATGCAGGAAATGGGCGTTCTGCCCGGCCGTTTGGTGCAGTTGCCAGCTAAGTGAGTAGACTTTTTGCGATGTCGCGAGCACATGGATTTTGCACAAGGGTTCTATCTGCGGTTTTAGTTTTCGTTATGCGGGTTGTGCTTGGCTATTGCAAAAAAGTCTACTCACTTAGGTTTGAGGGTTGTTTGCTGGCGCCTATTCGCGCTTATTTGCTGACGCCGCGACCATCAGAAGCCCCTAGGACTCTTGCGGCAGGCGCTTCTTGCCCTTGCGGGCACGGTTTCTGAAGTTCTCGACGGCCTCTTCCATGCCGAGAGGCACGTAGGTGAGCTCATCGAGGTTTTCGGGCAGGTAGCAGGCAAGGCTTTGCTCCTGCGCGCGGCCCGCCGCGAGCTGCTCTTCGATGGGTTCCGCGCCGGGCGTAGCGCAAATGCCATAGACGGCGGCGCCCATCTCGCGCGTGCGGCATTCATATTCGGTCTCGGGATGCTCGGGATGGTCGCGGCGGACGTCGTCACTTACCCAAAGCGTATCGTAGCCGGCTGCGGCAAACTGTCCCAGGGCGTAATCGCGCAACGGTTTGCTGTCGGTTCGCAGCGTTACGGTGGCGCCGGCTGCAAAGAGCGGGCGATAGAGCATCAGATGGTCGACATGGACGAGGCGCTTTTTGGCGTACTTGGCCTTGGGCTGCGGCGTGGGAAAGTTGATGGTGATGGCATCGAGCTCGCCTGTGGCAAATAGCTGCGGCAGCGATGCGGCGCCTCGAGGCAGAACGAGTGCGTTGGTCAGCTCATGCTCGCAGATTTTCTGTGCGGCATAGGCGATGCAGATGGGCTCTTGGTCCATGCCGATAAAGAGCGTGTTTGGCTCGTGGGCCGCGCGCTCTACAAGGTACGTTCCCTTGCCGCAGCCAAGATCCAGGTGAAGGTGTTCGAATGGCTTGCTGCCAACTGGCGCACAGACTTCACGCCAATCTCCGGCATAGGCCTCGGGGTTCGTCTCAATCGCATCGGCGTAGCGCTCCAGGCGCTCCTCGAGCACAAAGTTCTTAGGCGTGCGAACGTGGACGGCTCCCATGAGGCTCCTTGGTCATAAATATGGAACGCATAGCTGCGCGTTCCGTCAATGGGTTGAAAAGGGTGGGCATAGTTTGCTCGAAAGACGCGGCACGGCTCGGCGGCGAGTCGTCGATGCCTACAGGCGCTTGAGGATCACATAACGGTTGAGCTCGCCGCTGCGACCGTCGGCATGGAAACGCTCAAGCTCGCGCACGGGGACCTCGCCGCTTTTGTAGAACGTACGGACGCCGCGCACCAGGTCGGTGATCTGCTGATCGTCAAAGTGATGGCAATAGCGGTAGGCGTGGCGGTCGTTTTGCCAGCCAATGAGGTGGTCGCCGGCTTCAAACTGCGCGGAATCGTAACCCTCAAACGGCGGGGTGAGCTCGGCGCGGGCTTCGGCTCGAACGGCCTTGCGCGCCATGCGCTCGTCGTTCATAAACTCCCAAAAGCTGATGGCGATGATGCCGCCCGGGCGCGTTTGCCGCACCAGGGCGTCGAGCACGCGTACGCGGTACTCGCACGACGGCACGTGGTGCATAAAGCCAAAGCAGACCGAGATATCGGCGAGCGGGGCGTCGAAAAGCACGTCGGGTGTTTCGGCGGGGTTGAGCTTCATGAGGGCGTCGAGCACGTCGAGTTCCTGGAAGTGCAGGTTGGGAATGCGCAGCGCGTGGCCATGTGCATCGATGGCCAGGTCTTGACACGAGTCGACGCCATAGAACTCAAACGGGCAGCTGGCATCTGCCGAGGGGTTTGCGCCGTCGACGCCCTTGGCGGCAAGTGCGCCGCCGGCGGCAAAGTTTTCGAATCGCATATTGCCGCAGGCGAGATCGAAGACGCGGACGGGATGCTCGATCGTGGCGACGTCGAGCTGTTCGAGCGCGATGTCCATGGTGCGCACCCAGCCGGGCCACGGGGCCTGGCGCGTATCGGAAAAGGAGGCGGAGTGCTCGCGATAGAACGTGTTGTTGAGCTGGATGAGCGATGAGGCGAAATCGCGGTTCACGGCGCGGAACTCCCTCCGTTGGCGGTGCGGAATAAACAGTATGACCATACTACCGTTAACGCCGCAACGGGGACAACCGAGCTGCGGCTCATTGCTTTGTTTGGACACATTTCCGCAGCTCATATGTGCCCGCAACCGCCAGTTGTCAAAAATCTCACTAGAATAGGTGGCATGCTTTTGGCGGTGGCGGATAGATTTTTAACTGTGCAAGGCGCCTTAAGAACAAAAACGGTCCGGCGGCACGGCTGGCATCACATAGGAGGAACCATGAATGTAGAAACTGCGCAGCGGCTCGCCGACCTTCGCCGCAGCAAGGGCTTTAGCCAAGAAGGGCTGGCGCGAAAGCTGGGGCTGTCGCGCCAGGCGGTTAGTAAATGGGAGCGTGCGGAGAGCTCGCCCGATACCGAGAACCTGATCTCGCTCGCCAAGCTCTATGGTGTGAGTCTGGACGAGCTGCTCAATCCGAGCGATGAGATTGAGGACGATATCGAGTTTGAGAACGAGGACCGCGCTCGTCAGCGCGAGGCCGAGGCGGCAGAGCGCGCCCGCACCCATGAGGCGGCGGCGCGCGCCACCGAGGCGGCAACGCAGGCAAGTGACGCGGCAGCCAAGGCGGCGCAGGCGGCAAGCTGGAGTGCGCAGGCTGCCAATGCGGCGACGGCTCAGGTGACGGGTACCGGTGCGGCTGGTCCGACTCCGGTGAAGGGTCCGTTCCAGTCATTCCCGTATTGGGCCGTGTGCTGGCTGCTGTTCTTTTTACTGATGTTCCTGTTTGGTGCCGGCCCCTTTGCTGCGCTGATCTTCTTCACGATTCCCATCTATCACTGGGTGGCGCGTGCACTCGATGGCGATTGGGCGCGCGGGGATATTCAGGTTGGTCCGGCACCGGTGGCGGTCAGGGCCCAGGGGAAGGATACTTCTGCGGAACCTGATGCTGACGTGGCTACCGCGGCCACCGCTGAGCCATGTGCCAAAGAAGGTGACGAATGATGAAGCTTTCGCATGAATCCAAGCTGCGCCTGGGCGTCGGCATCGGAGCGTTTGTACTGATTATCGGGCTTGTTTTTGGCGTTTCGCGGACTTTGATTCATTTTGATGGCCCGTGGGATCTCGACGATGTTATACCCGGCTTGTCCGGTATGGACGATGTGGTTGATGACGACGATTTTATGAACGATGGCGGTAACTATTCCGCTCGGCCTCAGCAGCTTTCGTGTACGACCTTTGATGCCGATGAGTTTCGCTACCTCGATTTCGATATCGATGCGGCTACGGTGGACGTCAAGGTTATTGATGGTAACAAGGCTCGCGTTATCGAGCGGGGACGCGTTGCCAATGGTATGGATGCCTCCAAGGCCGCGACGCAGAACATCGCATCCGTCGAGGACTCGACGCTCAAGGTTTCCCAGTTTGGAAGTGATGACGGTAAGGCAATCGATCGCTCAGTTACGGTCGAGCTGCCGCGCCGTGTTGCCGAACATCTGAAGGGAGTCAACGCGCACGTGGGCTCGGGTGATCTGCAGATTGCCGGTGTCACCTGTGATGGTTTCGACCTTTTCCTGGGTGCGGGAGATGTAGAGTTTGCGGGCAGCGTGACTGATGCGCTCAGTGCTGAGGTCGGTTCGGGCGATGTGACGTTCGAGCTCTACCAGGCCCCCGCGAAGTCGATGGACGTAAGCGTGGACTCGGGCGATGTGGAGATGACGGTTCCGAACTCTACGGGCTTTAAGGCGAGCCTCACCGTGGGCAGCGGTGACTTCGAGAGCGATTTCCTTCCGCTTGGCTACGATGGCGAGACCATATTGAATCTTGAATTCGACAACGGCGATAAGTCTGCTACGTATCGTTTCGAGGTCGGTTCGGGCGACATGTCGTTTGATCCGGAGTGACATGCGGTTTTCGGAGATCGGTACATATAGGCATGCTCTTTGATGAAGGCGCCGAAGCCGAGATCGGCTCCGGCGCCTTTGCCTTTACAATGGGGACATGGAACAGATTATCTTGAACATACTCGAGGCCCTGCGTCGCGGCGAGACCGTGGACGACAAAGCGCTCGTCAAACTGATACATGCCGAGGCGCGCCGTGAGGGTGCCGACAAACGCGATTTGGCCAAGCGCCGTCTGCTGCCGTTCTACCAGCGGGTTAAACGTGAGGAGCCGGTTCGGTGGGCTGCGTGGAATGTCGATTCCGATCTGGAGCGTCAACTGTTGCAGGTCCTGCGTATGAAGCCGCGCCGAACGGCCTCGGGCGTGGCGACCATTACCGTCATTACCAAGCCCTGGCCATGCTCGGGCGATTGCCTGTTTTGCCCCAACGATCTGCGCATGCCCAAGAGCTATCTGCACGCCGAGCCGGCATGCGCCCGTGCGGAGCAAAATTGCTTTGACCCGTATCTGCAGGTGAGCGCTCGCCTGACCGCGCTTTCGCAGATGGGGCATGCGACCGATAAGATCGAGCTCATTGTGCTTGGCGGTACCTGGAGCGACTATCCGGAAGGCTATCAGACATGGTTTATGTCGGAGCTTTTCCGTGCACTCAATGACGATGCCGTCGCCGGCGTGGCGGCCAACCCCATGTTGGCACGTCCGGGCATCAGCCGTGCCGAGGCGGGGCGTCTGCTCGATGACGCTCCCGCCGATGCCCTGCCGCCTGTGGTAGCGGAGCGCCGTGAGCGCTATCGGGCCGCCGGCATTGCGACAGACGAGGTCGAGCTTGCTGCCGGCGTTGCCGACGAGCAGGGGCGTGTGGATGCTGCCGTGGGCGGCTATAACCGTGCGGTGCGTCGTCTGTACGGTCCCGGTACGCCGTGGGGCGAGGTCACTGAGTGGCAGACGGCAACGATGGAGGAGCTTGAGCGTCAGCAGCGCATCAACGAGACGGCGAAGCATCGCGTGGTGGGGCTCGTTATCGAGACGCGCCCCGATGCCGTGACGCCCCAGGCGCTCACGCTTATCCGCCGCCTGGGTTGCACCAAGATTCAGATGGGCATCCAGAGCCTCAACCAGCACCTGCTCGATATCAACGAGCGTCGCATTTCGGTGGCTCAGATCGAGCGGGCGTTTTCGCTTGCGCGTCTGTTTGGCTTTAAGATCCACGCGCATTTTATGCTCAACTTGCTGGGCGCCACGCCCGAGGGGGACAAGCGCGACTACGAGCGCTTTATGACCGAGGGGGCCTTTATGCCCGACGAGGTCAAGGTCTACCCGTGCGCGCTCATCGAGGGCTCGCGTCTGGTGGGCCGCTATGAGCGCGGCGAGTGGCGCCCCTATACCGAGGAAGAACTGCTCGATGTGCTGGCCGACGACATCGTGGTGACGCCGGCGTTCTGCCGCATCAGCCGCATGATCCGCGACTTTAGCTCCGACGACATTATGGTGGGCAACAAGAAACCCAACCTGCGTCAGCTCGTTGAGAACCGCCTGGCTGCTCGGGGTGACGGTGCGACGGTGCGCGAGATTCGCTATCGCGAGATCAGTACGGCGGGTGCCGACTTGGATGAGCTTTCTCTTGATGAGGAGGTGGCGTACGAGACGCCGGTGACGCGTGAACGCTTTTTGCAGTGGGTGACGCCCGAAGGCAAGATCGCCGGCTTTTTGCGTCTGTCGCTGCCCGTTCGCGCTTTTGTTGCCGCACATGCGGACGAGTTGCCGACGATGCCGGACGAGGCGATGATTCGCGAGGTACACGTGTATGGCATGGCGGCGCGCGTGGGGGATCAAGGCCAGGCAGCCCAGCACCATGGATTGGGACGGTCGCTGGTGGAGCGTGCGTGCCATATTGCTCGGGACGCGGGCTATGCGCGCATCAACGTGATCAGCGCGATTGGTACGCGCGAGTACTATCGCCATCTTGGATTTTATGACTATGGCCTTTATCTGCAAAAGGAGCTCTAGATGAACAAGCCGAGTGTTTCTGCCGGCGTCGTTGCCGGCGTTGCTCTGGGAGCCGCGGCGCTTGGTGCGGCCGCCGTCGCTGTTCGTGCTGCCTGTCTGCAGGTTGCGCGAACCCGCAATGGGTTGGCGCGTGTGAAGCGCGTGCACGACGAGGGCGGCGACGAAGTCCGCGTATTGGTACAAGGCGGCGTCTACCAAAGTGCAAGCTACGTTGGCGAGCGTTGGGCGGAGCCCGTCTTTACGTACTATCGTTCGTTTGACGACGTGTTTGAGGCCGAGGATGCGATGCGCGACGCTTACGGTCACGGTATCGACCGCATGCTTATGCTGGGCGGCGGCGGGTTTGCCTATCCCAAGTTCGCGCTGATGTCGCACGAGGACTTGTGCATGGACGTTATCGAGTATGACGGAGAGATTACGCGCCTAGCGCGCCGCTGGTTCTACCTGGACGAGCTGGAGCGTGCGGTGGGCGACCGCTTGCGGGTGATTACCGCTGAGGCTCGCTCGTATTTGGGTGTGACGAGCGTGGGCCATCGTCGCTACGACGTGGTCGTGAGCGATTGCTTTGGCGGTGTCGAGCCCGTACGCGAGCTGGCGACGGTTGAGGCGTTGCGTTTGGTGCGAGGCAGCCTGAACCCCGGGGGTATCTACGTTGCCAATGTCGTGAGCGCAAACGAGGGGAGCGACGTAACGTTCCTGCGCGATTGCGCCGCCACGGCGCTCGAGGTGTTCGCCCACGCCTGGGTGGTCCCATGTGGCGATGCAGAGTTCGGCGGCGAGGAGAATTATCTGCTCATCGCCAGCGACGGCGACTACGCCTTTGCCGAAGCTGTGCCCTTCGACACCGACTTCCTCGGCACCGTCCTTCACGACAAGTAAGTCTCCCCGTCCCAAAAAGGACTGGTCTTAGGCGTGGTCGCGCCAGCTGAGGACGCGCTGCTTCATGCCCTCGATGTCGAGCACGCCTTCGGCGAAGCCTTTGCGCACGAGCTCTTCGGGAACAAACTCGTCGTAGCGGTCAAAATAAGGCACCTCGCCGGGATAGACGAGCTCGATGGGATCGAAGTCTTTCTCGGCCTCGGCGGCGAGCACCTCAAAGAACGTCTCCTCGTCGGCCTTCATTTTAAACTGCATAAAGTACGGGCGTGACGGGTCGAGTCCGCGAAGGCCCAGCTCCGCGGCACATTTAATCTTGAGCATGCGCTCGAGTGCCAAAAAGGCGTAGCTGCCCAACCAGGGGAAGAGCACCCAGGTGTCGCCGCCCAGGTTAATGAGTGGCTTGGTCCCCGCGCCCGAAATCTCGGCCGTATGGCGAGCCTGCGCCAAGCGGGCCCGTGCGTTACCCATGAGGTACGGATATGCTGCGTGCTCGTTGAGCGCTTGGCACATGCGTTCGAGTACGTGTGTATTGATGTCACCGGGGCAGTCGCCAAAGTATGCCGGCACACGACCTTTGACTTGCGTGGCAAAGACGGTGTGTCGCTTCCAGTCCACTTCCTCGACAATCCAGCAGTGTCCGGCGATGGCGATGCGCTCGCCGGGCGGTGGCGGATTGACGATCGTGCCCAACTCGGCCGACTCGCTGCGAACGGTGAACTCCTCGTTTTCCTGGAATACGGCGTAGAACTTAAAGTTGTTAATGATGCGCTCGCCCGCGAGACCCACGATGAGCCCGCCACCTTCGGTGACCTGGATATGGTCGATCTTAATGAGGTGGCGTAGCAGCACACGGTAATCGTCTGCCGAGACACGGTGGAAATAGCTGAGCGTGAGCACGCGCTGGGCAAGTTCGGCCGGCGTGAGCTCTCCGGTGCTGGCAAGCGTCGACATGGTCTGGTGATAGAGCAGACTGTAGGGGAGTCGATCGAGCTCAGGCGGCTCGACCCACTTTTCCTCGCGATAGAGTTGTACGAGCGCGATGCCTTGCAGGAGCTTCCACGGGATGGTCTCGGGCATCATCGTGCGCGGCTCGGGCTCTTCCTCGCGCATGACGAACCACATCTCGGGCGGAAGATCGCGGCGCCCCGTGCGGCCCATTCGCTGCAAAAAAGAGCTGACGGTAAACGGCGCGTCGATCTGAAACGCACGCTCCAGACGGCCGATATCGATACCGAGCTCCAGCGTAGAGGTGGTGACGGTCGTTTGTGCCTGTTCCTCGTCGCGCATGAGCTCTTCTGCCGTCTCGCGCAGCGATGCCGAAAGATTGCCGTGGTGGATGAGAAAGCGGTCGGGCTCGTGCCGGCTCTCACAGTAGCAACGCAGCATGGAGCATACGGCCTCTGCCTCTTCGCGCGAGTTGGCAAAGACCAGGCACTTGCGGCCGCGGGTGTGTTCGAAGATATAGCCCATGCCGGGGTCGGCGTTGTCTGGTGCTGTGTCGGTGGGGCTGAGAAGCGCCTGCTCGGTCGCTCGCGGGATGTCGACTTCGCCCTCGGGGGCCGAGGAAGTTTGGCGGTCCTTGGGAGTGGCCTTGCCCCGTGCCCGCTCACGACGTTGACGGCGCTCCTCTTGTGTGAGCTGTCCGCTGTGACGCATGTCTTGGGCGCCGGCGGGCAGTGCCGCGGATGCCGCCGCCTCGATGCGCTCGCACGCAAGCACTTCGGCCTCTTGAGGACCTGTGCCCATGAATCCCCGTTGCTGTGCCTGGGGGCCCGAGTTGTAGAAGTGCTCCATGGAGATGCGCCACACGCGGCGCGGCTCTTCAAAGCGTGGGATAACGCAGTCGCGCCCCGTTCCCTGTGAGAGAAAGGCACCCGTGCGCTCGGGGTCGCCGATGGTGGCCGAAAGGCCAATGCGTCGAGGTTGCACGCCGGCCATGCGCGAGAGTCGCTCGATAAGGCAGAGCGTCTGCCCGCCACGGTCGCCGCGCATGAGCGAGTGGACCTCATCGATGACCACATAGCGCAGGTCGCAAAACATGTGCGGGATCGCCATGTGCTTATGGATTAAGAGCGCCTCGAGTGACTCGGGCGTAATCTGCAAGATGCCGTTCGGTTTTTTGATGAGCTTAGCCTTGTGCGACTGCGAGACATCGCCATGCCAGTGCCAGACAGGGATATCGGCCTCTTCGCACAGGTCATTGAGACGGACGAACTGATCATTGATGAGTGCCTTGAGGGGGCCAATGTAGAGGGCACCAACGCTTGCGGGCGGGTTCTCCCAAAACTCGGTCAGGATGGGAAAGAAGGCCGCTTCGGTTTTGCCGGAAGCTGTGGATGCCGTTAGGAGCACATTGTCTTGTGTGTTAAAGATGGCGTCTGCCGCCGCAACCTGGATAGAGCGCAGGCTCTCCCAATCGTGGGAGTAGATGAAGTCTTGGATAAACGGGGCGTAGCGGTCAAAGGCGTTCACGGGGCCTCCTCTCAAAAACGAATCTCTCAACGCGGCTGGCAACGGCTTGCTGCATTACAGTCTCAACGTTCGCCCAGATAAAACCTGCCAAAATAAACCTGTCCCTTTTTGGCAGGTTAGATGGTGAATTCGGCGAAGTTACGGTCGCCGCCTGCGGTGCCGGTGTCGCCTGTTGCTGCTGCCGGCACCAGCGCGTCGCCGCCGACGCTTTGCAGCAGCTCGGCTACGTTGGCGTCGGGGTTCTGGCATAGGATGTCGAGCAGCTCGATAAAGTCGCGAATGACTTCACGCGGCGTCAGATGTGTGTCGGCTCCCACACGACCGAACTCGATCTTGAGGAAGTCCACCAAGTCGTTCTCGGTAAGCGTGGGCGTCCAGCCAAAGTAGCCGGCGTGAATTTGCATGAGTTTTTCAATCAGCACCAGCAGCTCCTCGTAGGTGAGTGGCTGCAGACGGATGATGGGCGCGAGCATGTCCTTAAGGTCCTCGCGTGCAAAGCGGCCTTGAGCGAGTCGGCTGCGCAGGGCCTCGTAGGAGAACACGCCGCGGCGGCGGTCTTCGATGGAGGTTGGCGTGCCGCCCATGATCATGCCCAGGTACTGCGCCTTGCCCTGGAGTGTGTCGTTGTACATGGTCAGGATCTTCTCGTAGTTGTACTGGCGCGTGATCGCGTTGGGAATCTTATACAGATTCACGAGCTCGTCGATGAGCACCAACATACCCTTGTAGCCGCTGCAGACCAAAAAACGCGCGATGAGCTTAACGTAGTCGTACCAGTCGTCATCGCTGATGATGGTCGAGGAGCCCAGCTCGGCGCGAGCCTCGCTCTTGGTACGGTATTCGCCGCGGATCCATTTGGTCACGCGGCTCATGGCTTCTTCGTCGCCCTCGGATACGGCCGTGCGATAGCGGCGGAGCATGCGGGTGAAGTCGAAGCCGTGGACCATTTCCTCGAGCGGGGCCAGTTGGGCATTGACGACCGACTCGTCGACGTCGGCGTACGAGGCGACCCAGCGATCAAGAATAAGGTTGAGCGCACCGCCCTCGGGGCGCGTCTTGGTCGATATATTGCGTATGAGCTCGCGGTAGGTGGCAAGGCCCTGCCCCTGCCCGCCCTGCAGACGGCGCTCGGGGGATAAGTCTGCATCGGCGACGACGAATCCCTCACCCATGGCGTGCGTGCGGATGGTCTGGAGCAAAAAGCTCTTGCCGGCGCCGTAACGACCGACCAGAAAGCGGAAGCTCGCACCACCGTCGGCGATGAGACTCAGATCGGTGAGCAGGGCGCGGATCTCGACCTCGCGCCCTACGGTAATGTAGGGAAGGCCGATGCGCGGGACCACGCCGCCCTTGAGCGAGTTGAGAATGACGGCAGCGACGCGCTTGGGCACGCGGGGTGCTGCGGATGCGGTATCACTCATGGTCTAGGTATCCTCTCACGTCTGCTTCGTAGTCCTCGATAATCTGCGGCCCTGCCGCGCTAAATTCAATTACGGTGTCGCCCACCAGGTCAAAGAGCGCCTCGTTGATGGTATCGACGAGCATGTCCTCGCTCTGTCCCGAGTGCGCCACTGCCGATGTCGCTTGCGCTGCGTTTTGCTCGAGCAGTGCGCGAAGGAAGGCATCTGCGGCGGGCGCGAGTTCGTTTGTGGCGTCAGCGGGTGCAGCAGCTGCGAACGCGGGCGTCGGCGCGAGAAGCGGTGCCACGACACCAAACTGTTCGGTGGATATGGTCGGCTCGTCGGTCAAGTCCTGCCGAATGGGTGCCACGACCGGTTCGACAATCGCGTCGGTTACGGGCTCGGCTTCCGGTTGCCCTGAGTCCGCTGCCTCGGCTTCTGCGGATGCGTCGTCCTCGCGTTCCTCATCGATCAAAAGCGCTTCGCGCGTTTGCGCGGCGGCGCTCCGAATGTGCCCCAGCTGGCTCAAATCGATATCGATCTTGATGGGCTGGTGTGCGGCGTCCCACGAAAGCCATGCCATGATCTCGTCATCGATGATCTTGGCCAGATATTTGGGGACCTTCTCCTCCTTCAGGGGGTGGGTGGGGTCTAGGGCCAGGCGTAGGCGTTGGTCGCAGGCGCGCATCATCTCACCAAGCTTGCTGCTTTTTTGCCTGCTGCCGTGAATTCGCATGCATTCCCAAAAGCCGTTTTGGCAGCGGTAGATGTGAATGGGGTCCAGGCGATATTCGCAGTCCTCGTGGCGCTCGGGCGAAAAGAATACGGCCGAGGCAAACATGGTGTAGGGCATGGCCGTCTCCTCCCCAAATAAGCTCGCCACGATGTCGGTCTTTCGGTGCGTGTCATAGTAGCGCGCCATACGGACATACACGGCGCACGCCACGTGGCGCAGATCGCGGTGGTGGCTGCGGTCGAGCCGCGAGTTACTTAGGTTGTACGTGGAGAGGGCGTTGATGGCGGCCATGAGTCGCTCCTCGCGCACCTCATCGGGCGGAAGGGGGAGCGTGGGCTCGGAGGTTTTGCGACGCTTAGGGGTCTGGCCGGACGGTGCCGGTGCTGGTACAAGGTCTCGCGCTGCGCGGCGTAGCTCGATAAGGGCGTTATCGAACATGACGGTTTTAGAGTCGCGAAGTAGCTTGGGGTCGAGTCCGTGGAAAACGGCGTAATCCTGCAGCCACACGCGCGCAAACCGGTCGATGCCGGGCTCGAAGGCGCGATAGACATCCCAAAAGGCCTTGATCTTGTTAAAACCTTCGAGCGGATCATCTATGCCAATGCCGCAAATCAGCTCATAGAGATACAGAAAGGCAAAGGATGTAGACGTTTCCTCGACGGTTCCGCGGCGCACTTGGGCACGCCAGGTAAAGTAGCCGCGCAACTGCCGGTCGCTCATGGCATTGTAGGTGGGAAAGTACGACTTAAAGGTGCCGTTGTAGGGACAGTCGTCCTCAAAGTCGGCCATCAGCAAGCCTTGGCGGTAGAAAAGCTCGGCCTCCGATAGCCAGCGGCCCGCGCCGCCCTTGGGGTCATCCTGCCAGCGCGATATCTCGCGCATCTTGCGGTATTGGTCGGGGAGGAAATTCTGCATCTGTCGGCCGGTTTTGAGAATCGGCTCGTCTGCGTAGATTTCGTTTGAGAAGCGGGCGGACTGATGGGTCCGGGCCTCGGCCATAATGCGCTCGATGAGCATCTTGATGTCCTGGTCGGCCACCGCTCCTCCTCTCCTAACGCAGCTTCGGTGACCTCATATCATAGCACAGCATCAAACAGGTGTTCGAGATACTGCTGCGTAGATAGATTTAGAACAGGAGGGCGTAGATGACGGCGATGACGACGGAGGGGAGCATATTGGCCGTGCGGAAGGTCTGAGGACGGATGAGGTTGACGCCGACGCAGAAGATGAGCATGGAGCCTACGAGCGAAAGGCTGTCGAGGGCTGCCGTAGTCATGATGGGGGAGAGTGCGCCGGCAAACAGCGTGATCGTCCCCTGGAACACGGCGACGGGCAGGGCGGAGAAAATGCAGCCGCGGCCAAGCGACGCCGTCATGGTGCAGACGATGATGCAGTCCAATGCGCCTTTCAGGGCAAGCGTTGACCAGTCACCGAGCAGACCGTCCTGGATCGATCCCACAATGGCCATGGCGCCGATACACACGGAGAGTGAAGACGAGACAAACGCGATGGTGAACTCGTTATCGCCCTCGCTGCCGGTTTTGCGCTTGAGCCATTCGCCAAGGTTCTCGATGGCGGCCTCCAAGTTGATGGCCTCGCCGATGAGCGAGCCGAGGGCGAACGAGACGATGAGCATGGTGGTGCCGGTGGTCGCTAGCGCCTTCCCATCGATAAGGAGCATCTTTTGCATGGTGCCGCCAAGGCCGATAAACAGGACGCACAGCCCCGATGCTTTCATGAGCGTGTCTTGGATGCGCGGTGTAATGAAGCGGCCGCCCGCTAATCCCAAAAGACCGCCCGCAACTAAAAGCACAACGTTGATGATTGTTCCCAAGCCCGGCATGAGCCCTCCTGTATTGATGCCAACGTGGCAATCGTAGCAGAACGAAATGCGAGGTACATCGCGACTCATCTAATACGTTATATAAGTGGTATTAGGAATGATGCGCGGCATTTAAGCCTCAGGTGGTTGTCGGGACATAGGGATAGTATTCAAAGCGCAGTATCATAAGCCGCTGTGGGGATTCAATAGCCGCGGCGATGATATTGGCATCGCGGGCACGATCAAACCCTTCGAGTTCGATCTGATACGAGACGTCTTGCATAATGTCCAGACGTCGCCAGGCCAGGAGTGTGTCGCCATCGAATTCCAAGGTCTTGCCTCCGTCTGGAGCAACGGCGTATAGACGCAGCTTGGCGGTGGTTGCAGGGTCGACAACTGTGACCTTTTTAATTTCGTTTCGAGTATTCTTGGCGCCCAACAAGGTGAGCAGTGTTGGGGCCACGACCTCGCCCGATGGCAAAAAGACGACTTCGATGGATTCAGGAAATGCGATGATAGCCGACTTGCGGACGGGCTGATTGGCGGCGGCAACTTCGATGTTCGCAGCGTCGATGACCTCTGTGTGGTCGAGCGCGGCAAGCACGCAGCAGTTACCTTCATCGATCTCTTGAGGATCAGCAAGCCCCAGACTGTCCGCGAGCTCGGGATCGTTTGGATCGGCAGCGGGCTCATTCGGCGCTTCGAGAGAAGCTGGGACGCTGTTTGTCGGCGACGGCGTGTCGCCCGCACCTGCTTCTTTGTCCGCGCTCTCTTCTTGTATGGTTGCGTTGATGGGTTCGTCGTTTGGGGGAAGCGTCTTGGCGTCAAACGCGGAGGGGAGAATTCCGATGGCTCCGGATCCGTTCCACTCCATTTCGAGAAGCGCCGGGTCGGCAAGAATGCGTTGCCTGCTTTGCGCGTGGGCATCGATTTCAATAGGGCCTGCCTCTATCCCTCGTGTAAGGCTGAGTGATCCGGCTGGCTTCTCGAAATGAGCGTCTGTGTCTTTGGTGCTGACGGCGTAGAACAGCAGGGACGCTTCTCCCGCCGCGATAACATCGGTACCGGCTTTGGTCAGCCGCAACGATGCCGTGAATGAGAGGGTGGGCTGCGCATCGTCTGCATTCGCGGCGGCGCAGCCCAGACATATACCGCCTCCTTTCTCGAAAAACGCACCGTCGAAGGCGACCTTCGCTCCGTTCGCCGAGTCATCGACCGAAGCGATGTCGATGCGCAGCTCTAAATTGCATGGATCGCCATCTGCATCGAGCACAACCGAGCGCCACGTGCAGACGGCGCACCCCGCCTGGGAGCCGTTTGCCTTGTTCGAACGCTTGATATCCACGACTATCGAGCCGTCCGTATTACGACGAAGGCATCCCGAGGTTGAGATCACGGCCTGTGCGATCGAAAAACGCTCGCACGCAATGGCGCTCGACGGATTTGGTGCGGAACTTAGGGCTACTGGTAAGGAGTCTGCCATGACGGGAGTCGCCCAAGCGGCGACAGGCGTTCCGGTTGCGAGCGCGCCGCAGAGTGCGACGACGGGCAAAAGGTTCTTCGATGCCATGGGGTCTCCTTAGCTAATTTAGTGCGGCCTGTCCGTGTTTTGTTTCTGGCTGCGTTTGATGTGCAGACCGAGGCCGGCGGTTCCCGCGCCTGCTGCTGTGGCGCCTGCTGCCAAGAGCCATCGTCTGTCGCCTGTCTGCGCCAACGGTTCCTCGCGGTCGCCGCGGTCGAGCTCCGAGAGGTCGACCGTCACTTGCGTGGCGGCCTGCGCCTGTTCTTGCTGGGCAAAGGCCATGGCTGGCCCAAACGCTAGGATGCTGACGGCGGCGGCCAGGGCGACGGCCTTATGCCGTGTGCGCACCGGGCTCGACCGTCCAGGTGATCGTCGCAACCTGATCGCCTTCGCCGGTTACGCGGAAGATGTCGCGCGTGACGCGGGCGACGTTTCCGCTTGTCTTGAGCTTGATTTTGTCCGTGCCGCCGGCAATGCCCTGGTAGCCCATGTCGAAGGCTGCATTCTTGGAAAGATCGAGGCCCGTCCCTTGCGCGGCGGCGCTGGCGTTCTGGAGCGCGCCGTCGGGGCCGACCTTAAAGTCGATGGAGTTCTGCGCGGTTCCGGCCTTGGCGTCGGCGGCAATGGTCCAGGTGTTCATGGCGTCGATCTTCATGTTGGTGACATGGATGCCGTAGGCCGAATGATTGTCGATGGTGGTCGCGTCTTCTGAGGGGCCCTGAAGCGTGCCGTCGGCCTTGGCGACGAAGGGAATAACCGTCGGAACTTTGAACTCAACGTTGTCGATCTCGGTCCTGACCATTACCTTCGTGGTTCCAACGCGCCCGGCTGCCATAGCTGGCGTCGGGGCGGCGCCCATTGCGAGCGCGAGCGCGAGCCCTGTGCCCACGACGAGCGCTCTGACTCCGTTCATGTTCCTGGTGATGTCCATGGTCGTTCCTTTCTATTCGCCGCGGGCCGTCCCCGCGATGATTGGACGAATGCTGGTGAATTGCATGCGGTGCCGTGTCGGCCGGAAGGCTAGTTCTCGGTTTGCTCAACCCGTACCTTGACACGTGTCGGATTGCCGTGGCTGTCGAGGGTCTTTGCATCGAGTGCCTGGATCTCGATGTACGCCTCGCCTTCTTTGATGTCGCCGGCGGGGCACGTCTCGATTGTCTTGCCGGTCTCGACCACACCGGATTCGTACATGGTCTCGTCGTTTTGGATGACGCGGAATCGCTGGGGAAATTTATTGTCTTGGACGTTTTGCACGTTGACGCGCAGTTTGCCGTCCTCCTGCAGCTGAGCGACCGGCGCGACCGAAATCGTCATCATGTTGTCGCGGACGATGGCGTCGAGCTCATCTTGGATTTCCTGGCGCGTTTTGCCCTCGGCCGTCGTAACCGAAGCGCCCGCCTCGGGTACGGGCTGCGACTGCCAAACGTATAGTCCTACGGCGACAAGGGCACAGACGATGGCCAAGCAGGCAACGATGAGCTTCTTGCGACGACCCAGGCCTGCAAAGTGGGGTGGCTTCTTCGCGCTCATGCGGCATCCTTGGCGGTATAGATGCGCGCAAAGGTGGACGGGTCCGCTCCAAAGAGCATGTGAAGCATCAGGCGGCGCGAGTAGACGAGCTCTTCGAAGTCGGGAGGGAGCTCGATGTCGTGGATATGCGCGATGTGGTGGGCGAGCGCCGAGAACGACTCGGGGTCGCAGATCACATCGGTGGTAACGTGGTAGACCGTCGTATCGGGGAATGCCTCTTCGTCGAAAGGCAGGAGATGGGGATCGTCGTCGACTTCGATGGCGATGCCGTACTGGGGCCAGTAATATGCCATGGGAACCTCCCTGCTTCTGGGCCAAAACTTCTATCGGTTTTGGCTGTCGACGCCGACGGTATCAGCCGATACTTGACCAATTTCTGACCAAATGCTTGACGGATTGGTGTCTCCGCAGGTAAAAGGCGGCAAAAAATACTCCAACTTTTTTCAAGCGACAATCGCGCGGTCGGCGACGGCGGGGCCATATGTGTCAAAAGCATCGTCTGTCGAGGAAATCAAGCCGCTCGCCGAATTGCACGAACGTAAAAATCGCCAATTATGGAGACGGTCTCGAACACGTCGACGAAACGATGCGGTAACATCTCCCTGCAAACACTGTAGTTAGCTAAAGGGGGAGTTCGCGTGTCTGCAACCATCAAACCCTTCACCGACGAGTTCGAAGAGTATGGTCGCGATGAGTCCCGCGCATCGGGCGAGGCCTCGAGCATCTCGTTTCCGACAACGGAAGACGAGGTCCGTGCCATTTTGGAAAAGCTCCATGCCGAGCGTGTCCCGGTAACGGTTCAGGGCGCCCGAACCGGCCTTGCCGCCGGTGCCGTGCCCCACGGCGGGCATATCCTCAATACTTCCCGTATGAATCGCTACTTGGGCCTTCGCCGCGATGAGCAAGGCCAATTTCTGCTGCGCTTGGAGCCGGGCGTTGTGCTCTCGGAGCTGCGCAAGCAGCTGAGCAAGAAGGTGCTGCCGACTGCTGGTTGGGACCAGACATCGCTTGAGGCCTACGAGGAGTTCCAAGAGGCCCCCGAGCGGTTCTTTCCCACCGATCCCACCGAGACGTCTGCCTGTCTGGGCGGCATGGCGGCATGTAACGCCTCTGGTGCCCGCAGCTACGCCTACGGTCCCATGCGCCCACATATCACGGGACTCCACGTCGCACTGGCTGATGGCGATTTGCTTGAGCTTCAGCGCGGCGAGGCTTTTGCCCAGGGCCGCCACCTGTCGCTCGTGACGGCAGAGGGCCGCGCGCTCGAGCTCGACCTTCCCGACTACACCATGCCCAAGACCAAAAATGCTTCGGGCTATTTCGTTGCTGACGATATGGATGCCATCGATCTGTTTATCGGTGCGTGTGGCACAATCGGTGTCATCACCGAGCTCGAGATTGCCCTGCAGGCGGCGCCTGCGGTCGTTTGGGGCGTGAGCTGTTTCTTTGACAGCGAAGACAAGGCCGTGTCCTTCACCGATTCTGTGCGTCCCGTCCTGTCCCACGCGGCTGCCATCGAATATTTCGATGCGGGCGCCCTGGATATCCTGCGTCGTCAGCGTGAGCGGTCGACCGCGTTCGCCTCGCTGCCGCCGCTCGACAAAGAGGTCAAGGTCTGTGTCTACGTGGAGCTCGACTGCGACGACGAAGTTCAGGCGACTGAGGAGCTGTATCACTTGGGGTGGGTACTGGAGCTTGCGGGCGGCAGTGACGATGCGACATGGGTCGCGCGCACCGAGGTCGATCGCGAGTGTCAGCGGTTCTTCCGCCACGCCGTCCCCGAGAGTGTCAACATGTTCATCGACGAGCGTCGCCGCACCGACCCCACCATTACCAAGCTGGGATCGGACATGTCGGTGCCCAACGCGCGCCTGGCCGATGTCGTGGCCCTCTATCGCCGTACGCTGGCCGAAAGCGGGCTTGAGTCTGCCGCCTGGGGACATATCGGCAACAACCATCTGCATGTGAACATCCTGCCGCGCGATGCACAGGATTACCGTCGCGGTGGCGAGTTGTTTGCCCAGTGGGCTGCCGAGGTAACTGCTATGGGCGGCGCCGTCTCTGCCGAGCACGGCGTCGGCAAGATCAAAGCGGGCTTCTTGGAGACGATGTACGGTCACGAGGCCATGGTCGAGTCGGCTCTACTCAAGCTGCAGCTCGATCCTGACGGGCAGCTGGGTCGCGGTAACCTGTTTTCGGAGAAGCTCTTGGATGAGCTCGTCCAGAAAGGGGGCGCGTGAAGATGAGCGATTTCCATATGGTGGTGTGCGTCAAGGCCGTGCCGGGCAGCACCGAGGTCAAGATGGACCCCAAGACCAATACCATCGTGCGCGATGGCAAGCAGGCGGTCATTAATCCCTTTGATGCGAGCGCTTTGGAATGCGCGCTGGCGCTGAAGGACGACTTTATCGGCTTTGGCATGGATGTGCGCGTGACGGTGGTGTCGATGGGCATCCCCGCGACCGAGTCGCTGCTGCGCGACTGCATCGCTCGAGGCGCCGACGACGCGCTACTGCTGACCGATCGCGCCTTTGCAGGTGCCGATACCCTGGCAACCACCTATGCCCTCAAGTGCGGCATCGAGGCGCGCGACGAGGACTTCGACCTGCTCATCTGCGGCAAGATGGCGGTGGATGGCGATACGGCCCAGATTGGTCCCGAGCTTGCCGGTGCCTTTGATATTCCCTGCGTGACCGATGTGAGCTGCGTGCAGAGCGCGGGCTTTACGACCTGTGGCTCGCTGGCGCTCGTTCACGGATGCGATGCCGGCGAGGAGACGGTGTACCTTGAGATGCCGTGCGCGATGACGACTGCCAAGGAGATTGGCCAGTTGCGTATGCCGAGTATTGCCGGTATCCGCGCGGCGGAGGAGGCGGACGTGCGCGTGGTCAGTGCCGCCGACGTGAACGCCGACCCCGCGCGTTGCGGTCTTGCCGGGTCGCCGACACAGGTCGTGCGCTCGTTTGTGCCCGACCGTGACCAAACGTGCGAGGCCGTTGACGGAACGGCGTCCGAGCAGGCGGCAAAACTTGCCAAGATCATCGAGGGGATGGCATAGATGAGCGGACTGATTATCGATAGCGAAGCCTGTATCGGCTGCGGTCGCTGCGTTCGCGCCTGCGCCTCGGGCGGCATTGTGGTGGAGGGCGAGCGTCCCAACCGATGCGCCCGCGTAACCGACGGCTGTATCCTATGCGGTGGGTGCGTCGACGCCTGCCCTGTCAACGCTATCTCGATCGAGTGTGACGAGGCCGCTGGTGCGGTGGACCTTGATGCATATCGAGACATTTGGGTCTTCGTGCAGACCGACGAGCACGATACGGTGACTCCCGTTGCCTATGAGCTTATGGGCAAGGGGCGCGAGCTTGCCGATGCTCGCGGCTGCCGTCTGGTGGCACTGGTCGGCATGAGCCCCGAGGGCTCGCTCGGGGACCTGGAGCATCTGGTTTGCGCGGGCGCCGACGAAGTCCTGGCCTGTCGCGACGAGCGCCTGCGCCAAAACGATGCGGAGGTCTACGCCCGCTTGATCTGCGATTTGGTAGCCGAACGCAAACCCGAGGCCATCCTATACGGTGCGACCGCTTTTGGTCGCGAACTGGCACCCGGCGTTGCCGTGCGTTTGCAGACGGGCCTTACGGCTGACTGCACCGTACTTTCGATGGATACAGAGACGGGACTGCTGCAACAGACGCGTCCGGCGTTTGGCGGCAACCTGATGGCCACCATCATTTGCCCCAACCACCGTCCGCAGATGGCAACGGTGCGCCCCGGTATCTTTAAGGCTCCCGACTTCGACTACGGCCGCTCTGGCACGATCACCCAGATATCGCTTGCGGATGATGCTAAGGCTCGTGTCGAGATCTCGATTCCCGCCGAGGAGTGGGGACAGCAGCCCTCGATCGCCAATGCCGAGCGCCTGGTCGTGGTGGGTCGCGGCATTGGTTCCAAGAAAAACCTGCCGTTGATGCGAAGGCTCGCCGAGGCTCTGGGTGCCGAGCTTGGTTGCACGCGTCCCGTCGTGGAGGCGGGTTGGCTGGAGTATCGCCACCAGATTGGCCAGACGGGCGTATCGGTTTCGCCCAGGCTTCTCGTGAGTATCGGTGTTTCGGGCGCCATCCAACATCTTGCCGGCATCGGTGGGGCGGAGTGCATCATCGCCATCAACGAGGACCCGGATGCCCCCATTTTCGGTGCTGCCCAGTACAAGGTTGTTGGGGACGCCGTCGAGGTCGTCGAGGAACTGCTGGCCCAGCTTGAGCGCTAGGCGCGCGCCAGCCAGTCGCGCATCTCGTCCTTAAGGCGGCTCCAAGTCGCCTGCGTGGCGGGGTCGGTAAAGGGCCGCGTAATGCCAAAGGGCGCGTCGAGCAGGCGGTAGATATCGCCCTGCTCGCGCGCCAGCGTGCGGCTCGCTGGATAGACGAGCTCAAACATAAAGCAGATGAGTCCCACCAGGTAGTCCGCCGGCTCGTTGCGCTCGTCGCGCGCGACGCACCGATGCTCGTCAAAGGCGGCAAGCGTCGGTACCGAGAAGCGACTGGCTAGAAACGCGTCCTCATCCACCTTGAGGATGGTATCGACGGTGCTGTCGGCGATGGTGCGCATAATGTCGATCTTGTCGCCATCGCGCACGATATCGCAGAAGCACCGTGTACGCTCGTCGAGTTGTGCCGGCAGGCGAAAGTCGCTGTGATAGGCGATGCTCGCTCGGATGAGCTCGTCATGCGCACCGGTTTCGATAAAGTCACGGATGTTTGTCGTGGCGGGTGCATCGGCGGGATTCTCGCCAAAGAGGACCTCGATGCCCAGCGCCGCATGGCTCATGCTCTCGGCGTCCTTAAAGGTGTCCCAGCGTCGCAGCTGCTCAAAGCGGCCCATATCGTGTAGCAGGCCGCAAAGCCATGCCAGGTCAATATCTTCTGACGACCAGCCCTGCTCGCGCGCTACGGCATCGCATGCCTCGGCCACGTGGTACGTATGCTCGATTTTGAGCGCGATGCGTGGGTTGGTGGCGTCGTAGGCATCGGTGTAGCTTTTGAAGGCCGCGCGCGCCCGGTCTCGATCGATAGTTGTCATAATGACTTCCTAAAAAGTTGTGTCTTTCGATCCGGTGGCAATTGTAGGTGAACTCGGTTGCTGCCGGATGATGATTCTGCCGTGTCGCTACATGCGGCTCGGAGACCTTGTCAGGATGAGAAACGTATGGTGCTCAAAATCGTTAGAACCGTCTGGCCAGTGATGCTTACCTATGTTGCAATAGGCGCGCCGTGCGGAATGATCATGGGGCAGACGGGAATGGAGCCCTGGATGGTCTTTGCTCTAAGCAGTACGTTTGTGACGGGCAGCGGCCAGTTTATGATCTGCAACCTGTGGCTGGCGGGTGTGCCTGCAGCATCGATCGTCGCGAGCGTTGCCGCCATCTCCTCGCGTTTTGCGCTTTACTCGGCATCGATCGCACCGCATCTGAGGGGTGCCTCGAAGCGTCAGACGCTGGCTGTTGCCGCGACACTTACCGAGGAGGCATATGGCATCTCGCTTGCCAAGTTGGTTGAAGGGGAGGATTGGGGCCCGCGCGAGTCCTTTGTGCTCAACGTGATCCTCATCGCAACATGGGGCGTTTCGTGTACGATGGGCGCCATCGTCGGCGCCGTTGTCGATGTTCCCACCGCCATTGCAGCCTTTGTCTGCACCTCGCTCTTTATCTGCCTGCTCTTTTCGCAGCGGCTGTCGCGCGGTAACGTTGTCGCGGCGGTTTCGGGCGCGGTGTCCGTCGCCGCATGCAAGTTCTTGGGCCTCGCGAATATTGCCGTGCCGGCAAGCGTCGTGGTCGGCATTGCCATTGCGCTGGCGTGCGATGCTGTATTTGACGGAAGAGGTGCCCGCGATGCCCGTTAACGAGTTCTTGGTTCTGTGGCTGTCGTCGTGGGCTGCTATCGCGTTCTTTCGCATCGCGCCGGCGTTCGCCTTGCGCGGGCGGACCCTGTCGCCCCGTATTACCGAGGCCCTGGGCTATATCCCGCCCGCTGCCTTTGCCGCGCTGGTCGCCAACGACTTGGTGAGCCCCGGCGCGTTCGACGCGGGACTCTGGCCTGCCTTGGTTCCCTGGATTGCGGCCGCCGGCGTCGTGGTCGTGGCGGTCAAGACAAAATCGATGCTGTGGTGCTGTGTCTCGGGCATCGTACTCTATATCGTCTTGAGCCTTATATAGGGGTGGCGTCGCGGGTGCCGAATCTCGTTCCATCCCAACTTGTCGAATTTTTCACCGAGCTGGTCTATTTCTTCTGGTACCATGGTCAAACTTTACTGTAGCAAAGCGTGACGTGGGCTTTTGTACCCCGTCAGCGGAAATGGGGGTTTCATGGCACAGGAAGCAACCGCCAACGAGCAAAAGAAATTCAAGGTCCCGCGCATTCCGGGCGACATCATGATCTATCCGATGATCGTCGGTCTTTTGCTCAACACCTTCTGCCCGCAGGTCTTTGAGGTCGGCGGCTTCTTTACGGCTGCCTGCCGCGGTGGCTCCAACACCATCGTTGCCGCGATCCTGCTGTTTGTGGGCGCCGGCATCAGCTTTAAGTCCACGCCGGGCGCCATCAAGACCGGCATCGTCGTGCTGATCCCCAAGCTGGTCGTCGCAGCGGTTCTCGGCCTAGGCGTGGCATATTTCTTTAACGACAACTTCCTGGGTCTGAGCTCCGTGTCTATCATCGGCGGCATCACGTTTTGCAACATGGCGCTCTATACGGGCATCATGGGCGAGTTCGGCGATGAGTCCGAGCAGGGCGCCGTCGGTATCCTGTTCTTTACGGCCGGCCCCGCCGTCACGATGATCATCCTTGGTGTTTCGGGTCTTGCCAACATCCCTGTCGGTACTATCATCGGCTCCATTTTGCCGCTCGTTATCGGCATGGTTCTGGGCAACTTGTTCCCGTTTATCAAGAACCTGCTGGTTCCCGGCGCCAATCCCGCGATCGCTGTAATTGGTTTTCAGCTCGGTGCGTCCATGAGCCTTTCGAGCTTCATCGCCGGTGGTATTTCCGGCATCTTGCTGGGCCTTGTCACGCTGTTTGTCGTCGGTCCCATCACCTTTGCGTTCGAGCGCCTGTGCGGTGGTAACGGCAAGGCTGCCGTGGCTTGTTCCACCATCGCCGGCACGGCTATGACCACGCCGGTTGCTCTCGCCGAGGTCGCGCCGCGCTACGCCGAGCTTGCGCCCACCGCGTACGCCCAGATCGCTACTGCCGTTATCATCACGGCAATCATGGCTCCGATTCTGACCGGCTGGGTCGACAAGAAGTTCTGCCAGGGCAAGGAGGACCTGTCGCCTGCCGGTGTCGAGGCCATCGAGGAGGCCGTCGCGACCGACATCGATGGCGAGTAACGGCCGTTACCGATAATTGATTCCGGCGTGCAGTTCGCGTCGTCCGAGCGCCCGAACAGAAACTGTTTTGCAGTGATGTTCGGGCGCTTTGCTATGATTCCCTTTACTCCTGCGGAGTAAAGGGGTGTTTATTGCCCTGATTCGAATTGGGCGATTCTGACCATTCGGATATTGAAGGGATGGCGTCTAGTGGTTAAGGCACTCAAGATTGAGATATTCCTGCTATGCATGATTGTTCTTATCGGGCTTGCCGCGCGAAGTCGTCGCTCCTTGTTCTCGAGCACCCTGCAGCTATTGTTTAGCATGCTTGGCTACACCTCTGCCGCGTACATATTATTCGATATGATCTGGACGCTTTCGGATGGTGCGGACGGCACGTTGGGTATTGCTGCCAACTGGATTTCCAACGCGGTTTCGTTTTCGCTCTTTGCCATCGCGTGTCTCATTTGGTTTATCTATTCCGAGACGATGCAGGGCTCTCGCCTTGTGACCTCGCGCTATAGGGTGGTGCTTGTAACGTTGCCTACGGCTCTGGTGGTCGTGCTGGCTTTTACCAGTTACTGGACGCACGCCTTGTTCTATATCGATTCGCAGGGCGTGTATCGTCGCGGCTTTGCCTATATGATCCAGCCCATTGTCAGCTACTGTTACGTTATACATACGTCCCTGCATGCGTTTGTGCAATCTCGTAGGGTCGAGAGCCTGCAGACGAAGGCTATCTATCGAACCTTGGCATTTTTCGCCATTCCGGCCCTGGTGGGCGGTACCTTTCAGATCGTATACTCGGTGCCTGGCCTTTGTGTCGGCATAATGATTAGCATGTTGCTGCTCTATATCATCTGCCAGGAGCAACTGATCTCGACTGACCTGTTGACTGGACTCAACAACCGCAACCGTTTTGAGACCTATATGCTGTCGCTCTTTTCAAATGTGGATCAGGCCGAAGATGTATATCTGCTTATGATGGACGCTGACGGCTTTAAGCAGATTAACGATCGCTATGGACATGTGGAGGGCGACCATGCTCTTCAGGTTGTTGCGACGGCGCTCAAGGATGTCTGCTCGGCGTCTGGTGGCTTTATCGCGCGTTATGGTGGCGATGAGTTCGTGGTGCTCCAAAAGGCAGCGGCGGAACAGGATATCATGCATCTGTGCGCGACAATCAACGACGAGCTCGCGCATGCCGAGGTGCCGTATGCATTGCGGATGTCCATCGGTTGCGCGCGGGTCGGCGATAGTGTTGATACCTGGCAAGACTTACTTCGCGCTGCCGATGCGGAGCTCTATCGCGTCAAGGCCGAGAAAAAGAAAGCCGGCATCCAGATACGCTAGGAAAAGGGTCGCACGCTTGCGTGCGTGGCGGCCCTCAGCTCATCGATGTATTCCATTAAGCTAAAGTGTGCAAACGCCCTCCCTAAAAAGGTGAGCTCGCTAGGCTTTTTTGGGTTTGTTGACGATGATGATGCCGCCGCAGACCAACAACAGGGCAACGATGACGGTAACGGGGCTCGTGCCAGCGCCCTCGCCGAGCAGCAGTGCGCTCAACAGCACGCCAAAGACTGGGTTCATAAAGCCAAAGACCGACACGCGGCTGACGGGGTTGACGGCGAGCAGGCGGGACCACAGCGAGTACGCGACGGCGGAGATAAGCGCCATGTAGATGATGAGCGCGATGGCGGGGGCGACTTCGGTGGGGGACAATGTGCCGCCCATCAAAAAGCCGATGGCGGTGAGGACCAGGCCGCCGACTAAAAACTGCCAGCCGGCAAGCAAAACACCGTCGTGCTTGCGCGAGAAGATGCCGATCAGGCAGGTCGAAAGAGCGCCTGCAACAGTGGAAGCCAAGATAAAGCCCTCGCCGTCGAGCGTAAAGCCAAAGGTGCCGTCCGCGCCCGAAAGGTTGACGAGCGCGACGCCGGCAAAGCCCAGCGCACAGCCAAGCACCTTGGCCGTATTGAGCTTCTCGGTGTGAAATGCCAGGGCGGCAAAGAGGATTGCGAGGAAGTTGGCGCTGGCCTCGATGATGGAGCTCGACATGGCGCTGGCGCGCGAGAGGCCCAGATAGAAAAAGAAGTACTGCCCGATAGTCTGGAAGAGCGACAAGACAAAGATGGGCTTGATGTCGCGCGCTTGCGGTATGAGGGGGCGGCGTTGGGCCGCGCTCATCCCAACGATAACCAGGGCGCCGGCAAGCGTAAAGCGTAAACCTGCAAAGAGCAGCTGCGAAGCGCTATCGTGCGCTGGGATGCCAAAGAGCGCGTAGCCGATCTTGATGCAGGGAAAGGCCGATCCCCAGAGTGCACAGCAAACAAGACAGCCCAGGATGAGTCCGGGCAGGGTGGCGAGATACGGCTTGCGGCTTTCCATGATGTCCTTCTCCTATACGCGCAAAGCAAAAAAGAACCCGCCACCGGGGGTGCCGGTGGCGGGTGTTGTTACCCGAGGGGATTGTACCCGATGGGAAAGGTTTAAGCGAAGTAGGCCACGCCGCTCTCAAAGATCGGCATGAACTTATCGCCGGGGACATGCTCGGGCACGTTGCGGTACAGGCTGTCGCCGCGACGCTCGGCATGGCCCATCTTGCCCAGGACGCGGCCGTCGGGGCTCGTGATGCCCTCGATGGCGAGTGCGGAGCCGTTGGGGTTGACGGAAAGGTCCATGCTGGGCTTGCCGTCCTCGCCCACGTACTGCGTGGCGACCTGGCCGTTGGCGATCAGCTGGGCGAGCACTTCGTCGTTGGCGACAAAGCGGCCCTCGCCGTGGCTGATGGCGACGGTGTAGGGGTCGTCCAGGCTGCACTGCGACAGCCACGGGGACAGGTTGGACGAGATACGGGTGCGCACCAGACGGCTCTGATGGCGACCGATGGTGTTGAACGTAAGCGTGGGCGCATCAGGCGTGGCGTCGACGATGTCGCCGTAGGGCACCAGACCGAGCTTGATCAGGGCCTGGAAGCCGTTGCAGATGCCCAGCATCAGGCCGTCGCGGGCCTTGAGCAGGTCGCGGACTGCCTCGGTGACCTCGGGAGCGCGGAAGAACGCCGTGATGAACTTGGCGGAGCCATCGGGCTCGTCGCCGCCCGAGAAGCCGCCGGGGATCATGACGATCTGGCTCTGGCGAATACGGCGGGCGAGCTCGTGGGTGCTCTCGGCGACGGCCTCGGGCGTGAGGTTGTTGATCACGAAGGTGTCGGCCTCGGCACCGGCGGCACGGAAGGCGCGGGCGCTGTCGTACTCGCAGTTGTTACCGGGGAACACGGGGATGATCACGCGCGGGCGGGCGATCTTGGCGCCGCCGTACACGTGGATATCCTTGGCGCGGAAGTCGATGGTCTCGACCTCGGGGGTCTCGCCGGCGCTGCGGTAGGCGAAGACGCCCTCGATGCCGCTCTCCCAGGCCTCCTGGAGCTTGGCGAGCTCGATGACCTCGGAGCCGGTGTCGATGACATAGCCCTCGACGGTGGTACCCAGGGGCTCGACGACAACGCCGTCGGCGACCTCGGGCAGCTCGGCGTCCTCGGCGAGCTCGACGATAAAGCTGCCGTAGAGCGGGGTGAAGAGGCTCTCTACGTCTACATCCTCGGCAAGCTCGATACCGATCTGGTTACCGACGCACATCTTAAAGAGGCTCTCGGCGCCGCAGCCGTAGCCGGGCGTGGAGATGGCCAGGGCGTTGCCGGTAGCAGTGAGCGCCTCGACGGCGTCAAACGCCGCGAGCAGCTGCTGAGCGTCGGGGCGGTAGTCCTCGCCATAGGTGGCGGGGGCGATGCGGACGACGCGGTGCGTGAGGCCCTTGAACTCGGGCGAGACGGCGCGGGCGGCCTTGCCCACGGCGACAGCGAAGCTGATCAGGGTCGGCGGAACGTTGAGCTCGCCGGTCTCGTCCTCAAACGAGCCGCTCATGGAATCCTTGCCACCGATGGCGCCGGCACCCAGGTCGACTTGGGCCATGAGGGCGCCCAAGACGGCTGCCGTGGGCTTGCCCCAGCGCTCGGCCTCGGTGCGCAGACGCTCGAAGTACTCCTGGAAGGAGAGATAGGCGCGCTTGTGCTCAAAGCCGGCGGCAACGAGCTTGGCAATGGACTCGACCACGGACAGGTAGGCGCCCGCAAACTGGTCGGCCTCCATCAGATAGGGGTTGAAGCCCCATGCCATGGCACTCGCCGTGGTGGTCTCGCCGTCCACGGGGAACTTGGCGACCATGGCCGAGCTGGGGGTGAGCTGCGTCTTGCCGCCAAAGGGCATGAGCACGGTCGCGGCGCCGATGGTGGAGTCGAAGCGCTCGGAAAGGCCCTTGTTGGAAGCGACGTTGAGGTCGGTGACAAGCGAGGTCATGCGCTCGGCAAGCGTGGTGCCGGCCCAGCTGGGCTGCCACACGCTGCGGGCGCATACGTGGGCGATCTGGTGCTTGGGCGCGCCGTTGGAGTTGAGGAACTCGCGGGATAGGTCGACGATGGCGACACCGTTCCAGGCCATGCGCATGCGCGGCTCGGCGGTAACCTCGGCGATAACGGTCGCCTCGAGGTTCTCCTCGGCGGCGTAGCCCATGAACTCCTCGACGTCACCGTCGGCGACGGCGCAGGCCATACGCTCCTGGGACTCGGAGATAGCGAGCTCGGTGCCGTCCAGGCCGTCGTACTTCTTGGTCACGGTATCAAGGTCGACATACAGGCCGTCGGCAAGCTCGCCCACGGCGACCGAGACGCCGCCGGCGCCAAAGTCGTTGCAGCGCTTGATCAGACGGCAGGCGTCGCCGCGGCGGAACAGACGCTGCAGCTTGCGCTCGACCGGGGCGTTGCCCTTCTGGACCTCGGCACCCGAGGTCTCGATGGACTCGGTGTTCTGGGTCTTGGAGGAGCCGGTGGCGCCACCGATGCCATCGCGGCCGGTGCGGCCGCCCAGCAGGATGAACATGTCGGAGGGGGCGGGGCACTCGCGACGAACGTGGTTTGCCGGGGTAGCGCCCACGACGGCGCCGACCTCCATGCGCTTGGCCACGTAGCCGGGGTGATAGAGCTCGTTGACCTGGCCAGTGGCAAGTCCGATCTGGTTGCCGTAGCTGGAGTAGCCGGCGGCGGCGGTGGTTACGAGCTTGCGCTGCGGCAGCTTGCCCTCGAGCGTCTCGGACACGGGGACGGTGGGATCGCCGGCGCCGGTGACGCGCATGGCCTGGTACACGTAGCTGCGGCCCGACAGCGGGTCGCGGATGGCACCGCCCACGCAGGTGGCGGCACCGCCGAAGGGCTCGATCTCGGTCGGGTGGTTGTGGGTCTCGTTCTTAAACAGGAACAGCCAGTCCTGGTCCTCGCCATCGACATCGACCTTCACCTTGACGGTGCAGGCGTTGATCTCCTCGGACTCGTCAACATCGGTCATGACGCCGGTCTTCTTGAGGTACTTGGCGCCGATGGTGCCCATGTCCATGAGGCAGACGGGCTTGGCGTCGCGGCCGAGTTCGTGGCGCATCTCCATGTAGCGGTCGAAGGCTTGCTGCACCACGGCGTCGTCGATCGTCACGTCGTCCAGGACGGTGCCGAAGGTGGTGTGGCGGCAGTGATCGGACCAGTAGGTGTCGATCACACGGATTTCGGTGATGGTGGGGTCGCGGTCCTCATCGCGGAAGTACTGCTGGCAGAAGGCGATGTCTGCCTCGTCCATGGCAAGGCCGCGCTCGGAAATAAAGGCGGCAAGGCCGGTCTCGTCGAGCTCGCGGAAACCGTCGAGCACCTCGACGGGCTGGGGCTCGGGGGTCTCCATGTACAGCGTCTCGGGCAGGTCGAGCGAGGCGATGCGCGCCTCGACGGGGTTCACCACGTAGTGCTTGATGGCATCGATGGCGGCCTCGTCCAGAGTGCCCGAGATCATATAGACCTTGGCGGAGCGCACGGCGGGGCGCTCGCCCTGGCTGATGAGCTGCACGCACTCGCTGGCGGAGTCGGCGCGCTGGTCAAACTGGCCAGGCAGGAATTCGACGGCAAAGACGGCGCCACCGCTTGCGGGGAGCTCGTCGTAGGTCACATCGACCTGGGGCTCGCTAAAGACGGTCGGCACGCAGGAGCGGAAAAGCTCCTCGTCGATGCCCTCGACGTCGTAGCGGTTGATGATCCTCAGGGCCTCGATGCCCTTGATGCCGAGAATTTCGGTCAGCTCGCCCTTGAGCTGCTGAGCCTTGACGTCGAACCCGGGTTTCTTCTCCACGTAGATACGAGAGACCATTGGTTCCTGCCTTCCTGATCGGTTGGGCGTACGGTACGGTATGCGGCAGCGGTCGGTTTGCGGGGCAAGCCTCGCGGTCGCCTTGAGCCACATGTTTGTAAACCTCACTATGATACGACAGCTCGTGGCGCGTTGAGGACGGCGAGGGTGCTACAGTGATGCGCAATCAAGAGAAAGGCATCACATGGCATTCGTTTCGCTCGCCATCATCGCACTCGTGGCCTTTGCGAGTCCTTTTATCGCCTCGGCGATTCCTGGAAAACCCGTTCCCGAGACGGTCTTTTTGCTCGTGCTCGGCGCGGTGCTGGGACCCCATATGCTCGGCGTCATCCATGTAGATGCCGAGGTCTCGCTTGTGTCCGAGCTCGGTCTGGCCTTTTTGTTCCTGCTTGCCGGCTTTGAGATCGACCCCAAGAGCATCACGGGCGTCGAGGGGCGCTACGGCTTGGCGACGTGGGTCGTCACGTTTGGTATCGCCTGGCTTGCCGTGCGCTTTACCCCGTGGTTCTCGGTCAGTCATTTCGACGGTATCGCCGTGACGCTTGCCCTCACTTCTACGGCGCTCGGCACGCTCGTGCCCATCATGCGTGAGCGCTCGCTCACCGGCACGCGTGTGGGCGACTCGATTCTCGCGTATGGCACCTGGGGCGAGCTCGGCCCCGTGCTTGCCATGTCGGTGCTGCTGTCTGCCCGTACCGGCATCCAAACGCTCGTGATTCTTGGCCTGTTTGCGGTGGTCTGCGTGTTGCTTGCCGTGGTCCCAAGCCGCTCCAAGCGCGTCGGCAGCCGCTTCTTTGCGTTTGTCGAGGAACGTGCCGATACCACGTCGCAGACCTTCGTGCGCCTGACGGTGCTCATCCTGGTCACACTCGTGGCGTTCTCGGCTGTCTTTGATCTCGACATCGTGTTGGGTTCTTTTGCCGCCGGCTTTGTCCTGCGCTACATCATCCCCGAGGGCAACCATACGCTCGAGACCAAGCTCGACGGCCTGGCCTACGGTTTTTTGATTCCGGTGTTCTTTACCGTATCGGGCGCAAAGATCGATCTGACGGCCGTGACGTCGCGCCCGGGTCTGCTCCTGGGCTTTATCGTGGCGTTGTTGATTATTCGTGCCGTGCCCATTCTTATTTCTATGAGCATTTGCCCTGCGACGCGCGATGTGTCGGCGTATGGTCGCATTACCGTGGCCCTGTACTGCACCACGGCGCTGCCGATCATCGTTGCCGTGACAAGCGTTGCCGTCAACGCGGGCGCGCTGTCGCAAGACATCGCGTCGGTTATGGTTGCCGCCGGCGCCATCACGGTGTTCTTGATGCCATTGCTCGCGCAGCTCTTCTACCGCGTGGTGGATGCTGCGCCGGTCGCCGCCGTGGCAGAAGTTGCCGAGCATCCATCCGATGCGCTCGACATCCTGCGCGCTCATCACGATTTGGCGAGTCTGCTCGCACGAGAGCACGAGCTGCTGACTTCGCATGGCCATGGTCGCGTATTCGAGGGCCTGCCTACGCTCGATACGATTGCCGAGCGTCTTTCCGCCGAGGCGGCGAGCGGCCACATCGATGCCCGCATCGTGGACGCGGCGCACCTGCTTGCCGATAAGACTTATGGTGATGAGATCGACACGTCCGAGCTGACTCCGCATGAGCGTCGCCGCCTGGAGCGCGCCAAGCTCGCCGTGCGCGAATACCGCCGCCGCATGCTGGAGCTCTATGCACGCGATGAGGCCCAGGACGACGACGGCAGGTAGCCAACGCCGCCGCGGAAAATGCGTCCCGGAATTGGCGTCCAGAGTGGGACGTGCTTTCCGCGAGAGGCCCGTTGCGGAAAGCGTGTCCCAGAATCCGCGCCCAGAATGGGACATAGTTTCCGAAAAAGGCCCTGAGGGAAGCTTCGCCCCGTTCTGAGCTGAAATACCGGGACGCAGCTTCCCCTGCAAACAGAAGAAGGCGCGCTGCCTGTGGTTGATGCAGGCAGCGCGCCTTTTGCGTTGAGCTTCGTTGAGGTTCGAAGTAGTGGACTAGTTGGCCATGACGCCTTCGGTCCATGCCTCGACGTCCTCGATGCGCAGGACGTTGGCGACCTCGGCCACGCAGTCGACGCTGGCAAGCTCGGCGGCGGCAGCCTGGACGTCCTTCTCGAGCGCGCGGTGCGTCAGGAAGATGACCGAGCAAGTATCGCTGGCGCCCGACTTGCCGTCCTCGACCTGGTTGATGAGCGAGATCGAGATGTTGTGCTTGGCAAAGATGTCGACCGTCTCGGACAGGGCACCCACGCGGTCGGCGACCTTCAGGCGCACATAGTACTTAGTCTGGAGCTCGTCCATGGGCTTAAAGGCGAGGTTGTGACCATAGGGCTCAATCTCGGGCAGCGGAGCCACGCCGCGGCTGATCTGCTCGGAGAGCGACAGGATATCGCCCACGACGGCGCTCGCGGTGGGGAAGGAGCCTGCGCCGGCACCGTAGAACATGGTTTCGCCCACGGCGTCACCCACCACGTAGACGGCGTTCATGGCGCCGTTGACCTTGGCGAGCATATGGTCTGCCGGGATGAGCGTGGGATGCACGCGGACGTCGACGCCGGCGTCGGTGTTGCGTGCGATCCCCAGCAGCTTGATGGTGTAGCCGAGCTCGCGGGCCTGGGCAATGTCCTCGGCGCCGATGGTACGGATACCCTGCTGGTAGACATCGTCAGTGGTCACGCGGGTGCCAAAGCCGATGGAAGCGAGGATTGCCGTCTTGCTGGCGGCGTCGAAGCCGTCGACGTCGGCGGACGGGTCGGCCTCGGCATAGCCCTTTGCCTGGGCGTCGGCGAGCACGTCAGCGTAATCGGCGCCCTCGGCGTCCATGCGCGACAGGATGTAGTTGGTGGTGCCGTTGAGAATGCCAGCGATGGTCAGGATCTTGTTGCCCACCAGGTCGTGCTCGAGCGTGCTGACAATGGGGATGCCACCGCCGCAGCTGGCCTCGCACTTAATCTGCACGCCGCACGCGCGCGCCTTCTCGGCGAGCGTCTCGACATGACGGCCCAGCAGGGCCTTGTTGGCAGAGACGACATGCTTGCCGTTCTCGAAGGCAGTGGTGAAGATCTCGGTTGCGGGGTGCTCGCCGCCGATGAGCTCGACGACGATGTCGACGGCGGGGTCGGTGACGACATCGTGCCAGTCGCTCGTAAAGGCCTCACGCTCAATACCGGCTGCCTCGGCCTGCTCCCAGGCAAGCGCGCAGGCGCGGGTCAGCTTAAGGTCGATGCCGTAGGCTGCCAGGTACTCATCGTGGTGGCTCTTGATCAGACGGGCCACGCCGCCGCCGACGGTTCCCAGACCGATGAGGCCGACGTTCACGGTGCGCAGGGGTTCGCTCATAGATAGCTCCTTCGTGCATCTTATGGATGGATTAACCGCTTAAAGGTTGAGTGCATTCTAGCGTGAACCGAGGGCGCGTGCTCGCCAGGCAACAGGAGTCGCACAAAACGGCACCCCCGAAACGCTGCGGAAACATTGGAAACATGCTCGCTACAAACGAACTTCCGTAACAAACTGTCAACGTTTGCACCATAAGGTTTGCCCTGTACCGCAAGACGGCCGCACCGCGGCCAGCGAAAAGGGGGACACCATGTTTAGCATCAACAACGTACTTAACCGCAGGAGTTTCCTTGTCGGAGCCACGCTTATTTTTGCCCCGATCTATTACACCCCAGCGTCCGTTTTGCTCAAGAACGCCAAGGACATGAGCTACGACATGACACTAATGGGTGCCGACGGCATGGACAGCCTATGTGATCCAGGACGGCAAGTACATCGCTTCCTAAGTGCGCATAAAGCACGACCGGTGAGGCTGTTTTATTCAAGGCAGGTATGCCTGTAACAGAACGGAAACATTACTTTCACACAATAAAGTGGCATTACTGCATAAAGTAATAGAAATACGCAGAATTATGGATAAATGAACAAATCCAAAGAAAAGTTGAAATAATCGCCACTTTCCTTAACTAAAGCGTCTAGTATTTTGCGAACGCCGAACACGGCGAAGGATGGCCTGTCGGGTAACCGAAACCCGACGAGATTTGAGAGGAGAGCCGCATGTCGAGCCTCACCGGTAAGTCATTGAACCCTGTTATGAATCGCAGGAGCGTTATCGCGAGCGCAGTAGGTCTGGGGGCGATGTCCATTCTAGCTGGTTGCTCCTCCAACGGCGGCGACAGCGGTTCCGCTTCGAGCGACGCTTCGTTTAAGATCGGTACCATCGGCCCGCTGACCGGCGCCAACGCGTCCTACGGCAAGTCCGTTACCCAGGGTGTCGAGCTTGGCTGCAAGGATTTCTCGACCAAGGAGCTGCCGCTTGCCAGCAAGGCCGAGGATGACCAGGCCGACGGCGAGAAGGCCGTCAACGCCTTCAACACCCTGCTCGACTGGGGCATGCAGGCCCTCGTCGGCCCGACCACCACGGGTGCGTCGGTTGCCGTTGCCGCCGAGTGCGGTAACGACCCCAAGACGTTCATGATCACCCCGTCCGCGTCCTCCGAGGACGTCACCGACGGCAAGGATTGCGTCTTCCAGGTTTGCTTCACCGACCCCAACCAGGGTGTCAACGCTGCCAAGTTCCTGGCGCAGAAGTATGCGGACGAGAAGTTCGTGCTGTTCTATAACTCCGGCGACGCCTATTCTTCGGGCATCGCAGATTCCTTTAAGGCCCAGGCCGCTGAGTCCAAGCTCGAGATTGTTGACGAGGAGACCTTTAAGGACGACTCCGCCACGAGCTTTACGAACCAGCTGACCAAGGCCAAGCAGGCCGGCGCCACCATGATCTTTGCGCCGATCTACTACACGCCGGCGTCCGTCCTGCTCAAGAACGCCAAGGACATGGGCTACGACGTCAAGATGATGGGCTGCGACGGCATGGACGGCATCCTGGGCGTTGAGGGCTTCGATACCTCTCTTGCCGAGGGCCTGCTGCTCATGACCCCGTTCTCCGCCGACGACGAGAAGAACGCCGACTTCGTCAACGCTTACAAGGATAAGTACGGCGATACCCCCGACCAGTTTGCCGCCGACGCCTACGACGGCGTGCACGCGGTGGCCGAGGCCGTCAAGGAGGCCGGTCTTGGTGTCGACGCCGACCCGACCGAGGTCGCCGAGAAGCTGTCCAAGGCTATGCTCAAGATTACCGTTGACGGCCTGACTGGCAAGCTCACCTGGAACGACAAGGGCCAGGTCCAGAAGGAGCCCACGGCGTACGTCATCACCGACGGCAAGTACGTACAGGCCTAATTGGCCGCCTTACATAGAGCGGTTTTGATCCCAAGCAGGGGAGGTTTTGGCCTTCCCTGCTTGCTTGGTATCTAGGGACGATGTAACGTCCCTGTTTCATACATCAACTGGAAACCTATTCGAAAGGGGGATGTGGAACATGACGGTCTTTATCCAATACCTGGTCAACGGCCTGTCCATGGGCAGCGTCTACGCCATCATCGCGTTGGGCTACACCATGGTCTACGGTATCGCCAAGATGCTGAACTTCGCTCACGGCGACGTCATCATGGTCGGTGCCTATGTCTCGTTCTGCGCCACGTCGTATCTCGGCCTCCCGGGCTGGGTATCTGTAATTCTTTCTTGTGTGGTCTGCACGGTTCTCGGCGTTCTCATTGAGGGTCTGGCCTATAAGCCGCTGCGCCAAGCAGGCCCGCTGGCCGTTCTGATCACGGCTATCGGCGTGTCTTACTTCCTGCAGAACGCCGCGCAGCTTCTGTGGGGCGCCACGCCCAAGAACTTCACTTCGCTCGTCACCTTCCAGGTGCCGGAGTTCTTGGCCAAGTTCAACGTAAGCGCCGTCTCGCTCGTCACCATCGTCGCCTGCCTGGTTATCATGGCCGGCCTGATGTTCTTTACAGGTAAGACCAAGATGGGCAAGGCCATGCGCGCCGTGTCCGAGGACAAGGCCGCCGCTCAGCTCATGGGCATCAACGTCAACCGCACCATCTCGATGACGTTTGCCATCGGCTCGGCGCTTGCCGCCATCGCCGGCGTGCTCCTGTGCTCCTACTCGCCGGTGCTGCAGCCCACGACGGGTGCCATGCCTGGCATCAAGGCCTTCGACGCCGCCGTCTTCGGCGGCATCGGCTCCATCCCCGGTGCCTTTGTCGGTGGCATTCTCATCGGCATCATCGAGGCGATGGCGCAGGCTTACATTTCCACGAGCCTTGCCAACTCCATCGTCTTTGGTGTTTTGATCATCGTCCTGCTCGTCAAGCCTGCCGGCCTCTTGGGCAAGTACGTCCCCGAGAAGGTGTAGGTGAGCGTTATGAAGTTTCTTAAAGACAAGCAGACGCGTCACGACTTTGTCACGTACGCCATGTGCATCGTGGCCTTCGCCATCGTGTTCTTTATGCAGTCTAACCACATGATTCCGCGCATGATCGCCGGTCAGCTGGTTCCCATCACGGCCTATATCGTCATGGCCATTTCCCTCAACCTCGTCGTCGGCATCGCGGGCGACTTGTCGCTGGGCCACGCGGGCTTTATGAGCGTCGGTGCCTACACGGGCATCGTCACCGCCGTCGCGCTGGAGAGCGCCGTTCCGTCCGATCCGATGCGTCTGATCATCAGCATTGTGGTCGGCGCTATCGCCGCTGCCATCTTGGGCTTCTTGATTGGTATCCCGGTCCTGCGCCTGAGCGGCGACTATCTGGCCATCGTGACCCTGGCTTTTGGCGAGATCATCAAAGAGATCGTCACCTGCCTCATTGTGGGCGTCGACTCCCGCGGCCTGCACGTGATCTTTAACATCACGGGTAACTCCACGATCGACGACCTGCATCTGCTCGAGGACGGCACCGCCATCATCAAGGGCGCGCAGGGCGCATCGGGTGTGTCGACGTACTCGACCTTCCTCGCCGGTGCCATCCTGGTCATGGTCGCACTCGTGATCGTGCTCAACCTGGTTCGCAGCCGTACCGGCCGTGCCATTATGGCCGTGCGCGACAACAAGATTGCAGCCGAGTCCGTGGGCATCTCCGTCACCCAGTACCGCATGATCGCCTTCGTGGTTTCCGCTGCCCTCGCCGGTGCTGCCGGAGCTCTCTTCGGTGGTAACTTCTCGCAGCTCTCCGCCACCAAGTTCGACTTCAACACGTCCATCCTCATTCTGGTGTTCGTGGTCCTGGGCGGTCTGGGCAATATGCGCGGCTCCGTCATCGCGGCGGCATTGCTCACGGTGCTTCCCGAGCTGCTCCGTCAGTTCTCGGACTACCGCATGCTCATCTACGCCATCGTGCTGATTCTGGTCATGATCTTTACCAACAACCCGCAGCTCAAGGCGTTCTTCGGTCGCGTCAAGGACCGCTTTGCTTCCAAGAAGGAGGTGGCAGCCGATGCCCAGTAAATTTGAGTTCAACAAGGGCAAGATGGTCCCGTATCCTTCTGGCGCCATCGTTCCCGACCGCGACCTGGGCGAGCGCCCGGCACTCGAGTGCATCCACCTGGGCATTGAGTTCGGTGGCCTTAAGGCGGTCGACGACTTTAGCCTGACTATCGGCAAGACCGAGATCGCCGGTCTCATCGGCCCCAACGGTGCCGGCAAGACCACGGTCTTCAACCTGCTCACCAAGGTGTACCAGCCCACGCACGGCACCATCCTGCTCGACGGTGAGGACACTTCGGGCAAGTCGGTCTACCAGGTCAACCGCATGGGTATTGCCCGTACGTTCCAGAACATTCGCCTGTTCAACACCATGACGGTGGAGGACAACGTTAAGGTCGGCCTGCACAACCAGGAGCGCTACTCCGGCTTTGAGGGCGTGCTGCGCCTGCCGACGTATTGGAAGCACGAGAAGGCCGCCCACGAGCGCGCCATGGAGCTGCTGTCCATTTTTGATATGGAACACCTGGCAAATGAGCAGGCCGGATCGCTGCCTTACGGCGCACAGCGTCGTCTGGAGATCGTCCGCGCGCTTGCCACCAACCCCAAGCTGCTGCTGCTCGATGAGCCTGCCGCCGGCATGAACCCGTCCGAGACCGCGGAGCTTATGGAGAACATCGTCAAGATTCGTGACACCTTCGGCATCGCCATCATGCTTATCGAGCATGATATGTCGCTCGTTATGAACATCTGCGAGGGCATCTGCGTGCTCAACTTTGGCAAGGTCATTGCCAAGGGTACGGCCGAGGAGATCCAGAACAACGACGCCGTTATCGAGGCATATCTGGGCAAGCAGGATAAGGGGGAGAACTAAATGGCAGAGCCGATGCTTTCCGTCTACAACATCAACGTCTGGTACGGCGCCATCCACGCCATCAAGGACATCTCCTTTAACGTTAACGAGGGCGAGATCGTGGCCTTGATTGGTGCCAACGGTGCCGGCAAGTCCACAACGCTCAAGACCGTCTCGGGCCTGCTGCGCTCCAAGACCGGCTCCATCAAGTTTATGGGCGAGGACATTACCCATACGCCCGCCGACAAGCTGGTTGGTAAGGGCCTGGCTCAGGTTCCCGAGGGTCGTCGCGCCTTTTTGCAGATGACGGTTGAGGAGAACCTGGAGATGGGCGCCTACACGCAGCCCAAGTCCACGGTGGCTCCGGGCCTCGAGCGCGTCTACGAGCAGTTCCCGCGCCTGAAGGAACGCCGTCGCCAGGTCGCCGGCACCCTTTCGGGCGGTGAGCAGCAGATGCTTGTTATGGGGCGCGCTCTTATGAGTAACCCCAAACTGCTTATGCTCGACGAGCCTTCCATGGGTCTGGCGCCGATTCTGATTGAGCAGATCTTCCAGATTGTCGAGGACCTGCACAAGGCCGGCACCACGGTGCTTCTGGTCGAGCAAAACGCACAGATGGCTCTTTCCATCGCCACGCGCGGCTACGTGCTCGAGACCGGCAAGATCACCATGACCGGCACCGGTCAAGAGCTCCTGCACGACGATAACGTCCGCAAAGCCTACCTCGGAGGCTAACCCACCTAACAAAAGGGGCGCTGACTATCTCAGTCAGCGCCCCTTTTTAGTTGCGGTGAAATAGGGACTGAATACGGGCTCCAGAGGCCAAATGAGTCCCTATTCCACCGCAACTTCATGGGGATGTGTGACAATGCCCGTCGGAAAACATCTGCTGTCTTTGGGGGTCTATCTATGCTGTACGAGTTTTGTGCCGAGAACTTTGAGCGGGTGCCGGCGGCTATCGAGGCCGGTGCAAGGCGCATCGAGCTGTGCGATAACCTTGCCGTCGGTGGTACCACGCCCTCGGCCGGCGTTATCAGCGCTACGACCAACTATGCTCACGAACACGATGCACGGGTGATGTGCATGATCCGTCCGCGTGGCGGCGACTTTCACTACAACCAGGATGAGCTGCGCATGATGGAGATGGACTTGGGCCTTGCCGTGAGTGCGGGCGTTGACGGCTTGGTCTTTGGCTGCTGCAAACCCTGCGCTGGCGGATGGGCGCTCGACGAACTTACGCTTGGCGCCCTCGTGATGGCTGCGGGCTGCGCGACCGAGGAATGTAAGCGTGATCCCATCGACATCACCTTCCACATGTCATTTGACCAGCTCTCGCCCGAGGCTCAGCTCGATGCGATTGATACACTTGCCGACTGCGGCGTTACGCGCATCCTCACGCATGGCGGCGCTGCCGGTACGTCGATCGAGGATAATTTCGATTGCCTGGCTCGTTTAATCGAGTATGCGGGCGATCGTTTGACCATCCTTCCCGGCGGCGGCATCACTACGGCAAATCGCGACGCGGTCGCGGCGGCGCTAGGCGTCTCCGAGCTCCATGGCACCAAGATCGTGCCGCTGGAGGTATAACCCGTGGCGCTGGTATTTGACGTTCAGCAGGCGAGCGGTAAGCCCGACGATAATCGTCGCCCTGGCACCGCGTGCCCCTTTTGCGACACGGAGGGACTTGCCAACATCATCCAGCGCGATGGTGACTGTATCTGGCTCGAGAATAAGTTCAAGACCTTGCGGGCCACACGTCAGACCGTATTGATCGAGTCTGCCAATCACGACGCCGACCTGGTGACCTATGAACCGGATGAGCTGCATCATGTGATGCGGTTTGCCCTGGGCTGTTGGCAGCAGATGATCGATTCCCAACAGTACCGCAGTGTGCTCATGTACAAGAACAAAGGCCCACTTTCGGGCGGCAGCCTCGTCCATCCACACATGCAGATTGTTGGCCTGGAACAGGAGGACGGCTATGCGGCGCTGACCTCAGCCAACTTTGAAGGCATTAGTGTCTGGCAACAGGGGAGAATCTCGGTCGACATCTCAACCGAACCGATCATGGGGTTCTTTGAGGTCAACGTTTCAGCCCCGCAGGGAATCGCCGCCAGCGATGACACGAGAGACCAAGCCGAGACGGACCTCTTCGCCGATGCGATCCAGGTAGCTCTGCGCTATATCCTGAACGAGCACCACGGTGGTCGCGCAGAGTCGTACAACCTGTTCTTCTATCACCTGGGCGGTCGGACCATTGCCAAGGCGCTGCCGCGTTGGGTGGTTTCGCCCTACTTTGTCGGCTATCGGTTGGCCCAGGTCAATGCTGAGACCACGCTCGATGTCGATGCTGAGCGCCTGCGTGCGCATCTGGAAACGCTCGTATAGTAAGACTAACACCCGCGTAATGCGGACAGTCTAGCGTCCCATGGCGTCGCGGCCGGCCTCGACCCGCTTGCGCTGGGCGGCGCGCTCCTCGCCGGTCAGACGCTCAAAGAAGTGCCCGATAAACGAGGCGAGTACCTGCTGAAACAACGTTCCACACATGACGGGAAACACGACTTCGCCCGGAAAGTATTGCGTGGCGATGACGGCGCCCGAAGAGATGTTACGCATGCCGCAGGTAAAGCACATGGTAGTCGTCTCGCTATATGGCAGATGCAGCGCACGGGCGACCAGAAAACCGACGACAAAGCCGCTGATGGCGAAGGTCAAAATAAAGAGGGCGACTTCCAGGCGCACCGCGTTCATGTGCAGCACGTACTCGCTCATGGCGGTGGAGTTGGAGGCGATAACGCCCATCATCATGAATTTGCAGGCGGGCGAGAGCGCGGGGGAGAGCTTCTCGTGTCCCCATCCACGCGTGAGCTCGTTGATCACGATGCCGAGCACGGCGGGGATGGCGATCATAAAGGCCATGTCTTGCATCATGCTCGGCACATCGATCGAGACGGTGGCACCCAGCAAGAGCTTAAGCGTGAGCGGAATCGTCACAGGCGATATAACCGAGGACGTCAGGATGATGGTGAGCGCGAGCGGGCCGTTGCCGCCGAACATGCTGATCCACATAAAGGCAGTGACTGCCACGGGTACGCTGTACTCGAGCACGATGCCGCAGACAAGGTTGGGGTTGGAACCAAAGAACAACGATCCCATGGCATAGGCCGCGATGGGAATAAGCGCCGCCGAGACAAATAACGCCAAAATCAGATGCAGGGGACGGTGGAACACCTCAGCCACCTGGTGGAAGGTGTTGCTGAGCGCGCCTTGGAACGTCATAAAGGCAAACAGGGTGGGAACGATGGGCTTGAGAACGCCGATCTGCTGAGGAAAGAGCACGCCGAGCGCCACGCAAATCGGAACGATGACCTGCATATTTCCTGCGAGAAATTTGCCCAGTTCAACCCATTGCTTCATATGCTCTTGTGACTCCCTTTGCTCGTGAATCCGTTTTGAATGGATATGCTAGACGCTCGCATGCGTCCGTGTGGCTGAAACGCTCGATTATTTCGAGGCTATTACCGCCCTCGTTTATCGAAACCACGGCGTGCTGGATGTTGTGCGTCCGCGCTGCACGGTATAATAAATCCGTTCAACAGATCTGCCTGCCGAAGCGGGCATACACAGAGGACTCATCGCTATGAACCGTGAGAGGTATCGCGGCGACCTGCCCCTATCGGGGGTGGGTGCCTATGTCATCGCTTAAGACGACGCATCGCTGGGCGGTCGCTCAGCAAAACCCCGAGCTCGAAAAGGAGCTTTCGGCTGGTCTGGGCATTCCCGGGCTGGTGGCGCGCATTATGGTCGCGCACGGCATTGGCTCAATCAAAGAGGGCCAATTGTTTTTGACGCCTTCGCTCGATCGCGACTGGGCCGACCCACTCATTATCCCGGGCATGTCGGTCGTTGCCGCCCGCGTCGAGCGTGCTATTCGCAACCACGAGCACATTGCAGTCTTTGGCGATTTTGACGTTGACGGTATTACGTCGACCTGCCTGTTGACCGAGGCGCTGCGCACGTTTGGCGCCGATGTCACGCCGTTTATTCCGCATCGCTTTGATGAGGGCTACGGTCTTTCGCGCGCGGCGCTCGACCGCGTTAACGAGCTCGCTCGCCCCCAGCTGATCGTGACCGTCGATAACGGCATTGCCGCCAAGGAAGAGGTTTCCTATCTGAAGAGCCTGGGGATCGATTTGGTGGTCACGGACCATCACGAGCCCTCCGATCAGGTGCCGCAGGGCGTACCCCTGACCGACCCTAAGCTCGAGGACGATGGTCCTTCGCGTGAGCTTGCCGGTGCCGGCGTGGCACTCAAGTTGGTGCAAGTCCTGGGCGAACGTCTGGGCAAGCCGTCGTATTGGCGTTCGCTAATCGAGGTCGCGGCGCTGGGCACCGTGTCCGACATGATGCCGCTCACGCCCGAGAATCGCGCGCTGGTTGCCGAGGGCATCCAGCAGATGCGCGTAACCGCTCGCCCGGGCTATATCGCGCTTGCCGCGCTCGCCAAGGCGGACCTTTCGAGCATTACGGCGGATGGCCTGTCATTCTCGCTCATTCCCCGCTTAAACGCTGCCGGTCGCATGGCTGATCCCAAGCTGGCGCTCGACCTGTTGCTTGCCCGCGATCCCATCGAAGCAAGCGCACTGGCGGCTGAGCTCGAGGAAATCAACCGCCAGCGCCGTGAGATCGAGGCGGAGCTCACGCGCGATGCCATGGCAAAGGTCGAGGAGACCTATGACGGCGGACGCGCGATCGTCGTGGGCGGCGAAGGTTGGCACGAGGGCGTCAAGGGCATCGTGGCAAGCCGTCTGACCAACCGCTACCACGTGCCGGCGCTGCTGTTCTCGATCGAGGACGGTATCGCGCGCGGCTCTGGTCGCTCGGTGGGCAAAGTTAACCTGTTTGACGCCATCGAACGCTGTTCCGACCTGATGATTCGTCGCGGCGGACATGCCGGTGCGGTGGGTGTGACCATCGAGGCATCCAAGCTCGATGAGTTCCGCCGTCGCCTTTCCGTCGTGTTGTCCGAGCTTCCCGCCGAGGACTTTGAGGACACCGACGAGGTTGCCGCCACGGTCGACCTTTCCGAATTGAATATCGAGACCATCGAGCAGATTTCCCGCCTTGAGCCGTTTGGCCAGGGTAATAAGGTGCCGCTGCTGGCTGCCGAGGGCGTGACGATGTGTGATCGCGCCGTGGTGGGTAAGACCGGCGAGCACATGCGCTTTGTGGCGACCGATGGCGCCGCGAGTGTGCCGGCTATTATGTTCCGCGTGCCGCAAATCGATAAGCTCATCAACTGCGATAGCGCTGTCGACTTGGTGTTCGAGGCCGTTGCCGAGCATTGGCAGGGTCGTGTGAAGCCCAAGCTCATGGTCAAGGATGTTCTGGTCCGCGATACCACGCTGCCCAGCGTCGACGATCCGGCATGCGAGCTTCGTCGTGGCGTGCAGCCGGCGGATTCCGGCCTGCGCTTGGAGTCGCGCAAGCGCGAGACGCTCGCCCAGCTTTCCTATACCGAGCTCACGCGCTCGCTTATCCATAGCTTTATCGGCTCGAACCAGCCACATCGCGCGCAGGTCGAGGCGCTCGATGCCCTGGCCGATCACCAAAGTGTTCTGGCCGTTATGGGAACGGGGCGCGGCAAGTCGCTCATCTTCCATGTGCATGCCGCGCGTGAGGCGGTGCTTCGCGGACGTGCGAGCATCTTTGTCTATCCGCTGCGTGCACTTGTTGCCGACCAGGCCTATCACCTCTCGTCGACGATGGCATCGCTTGGCATTGGCGTTGGCGTGCTGACCGGCGAGACCGTGGAGGCCGCACGCGATGACGTGTTCGCCGGCCTAGCTTCGGGCCGCACCGGTATCGTGCTCACGACGCCCGAGTTCCTATCTATCCACCGTGACCGCTTCGCGCGTTCGGGCCGCATCGGCTTTGTCGTTATCGATGAGGCGCATCATGCCGGTCTTGCCAAGGGCGGCGACCGGAGCGCATACCTCGACATGCCCGATATCCTCAAGGCCCTGGGCGATCCGGTCGTTATGGCGGCGACGGCCACCGCGACGGCTCCGGTCGTGGCGGAGCTTGCCCGCGTGCTGCCGATTACCCGTACGGTGGTCGACGAGACCGTGCGCGAGAACTTGCAGCTCGAGGACGACCGCGATCTTGCGAGCCGCGAAAACCGCCTGGTGTCCATCGTCGCGACGGGGGAGAAGACCGTCATCTACGTCAACTCGCGTGATCAGTCCGTGGCGCTTGCCAAGACGCTACGCAAACGCGTTCCCGACTGCGCGTCGCATATCGCCTTTTACAACGCGGGCCTTACGCGCACCGACCGCCATCGCGTAGAGGAGGCGTTTCGAGACGGCAGCCTCAGCTGCATTGTCTCGACATCTGCCTTTGGCGAGGGCGTCAACCTTCCCGATATTCGTCATGTCGTGCTCTATCACATGCCGTTTGGCGGCATTGAGTTTAACCAGATGAGTGGCCGCGCCGGTCGCGATGGCCAGCCCGCCGTGATCCATCTGCTCTATTCGTCGCGCGATGCCCGCATTAACGAGCGCCTACTCGACTGCTATGCGCCCGAGCGCGACGAGCTCGTCACGCTCTATCGTGCGTTGCAGACCATGTGGCGCTCCAACCGCGGCAAGACCGGGGACGATTCCTTTAGCGCGAGCGATATCGACATCGCGCAGATGTGCCTTGCCATCGATGCGCGCACGCCGGTCGACGAGCGCTCGGTGGAAAGTGGCCTGGGAATCTTCGAAGAGCTTGGTTTCTGTCGCGTTTCGGGGTTTGACGACACTCGTCGCATCGCGATGGCCGAAAATCCCGGCCGCGTGCAATTGAGCAGGTCGATTCGCTATTTGGAGGGCTTGCGCTCGCGCATGGAGTTCTCGGCTTTTCGGAGCTGGGCACTCGATTCGTGCGCTTCTGATATGCTAGCCAAAGTTAACCGCCCGATCGTTCCGCGGGCCTAGGGGAAGGGGACCTCGATGGATGCCGCAGCCCGTACCGCCCATGATTCCACCCTCCAGCCTTTTTCGGAGATGGAGCACTATAAGCATGCCGATGAGCTGCCGCCCGAGATTATGGCGGACAGCTACGACAAGCTGGAGCGCCTGTGCCTCAAATATATGAATGAGGACGACTTCTCCAAGGTGGAGCAGGCCTACTGCTTTGCCGCCGAGAAGCACTGCAACCAAAAGCGCCGTTCGGGCGAGATGTACATTAACCATCCCGTCGAGGTTGCCATCATTTTGGCCGATCTCAAAATGGACTGCGATGTGGTGTGCGCCGCGCTGCTGCACGATACCGTCGAGGATACCGAGACCTCGCTTGCCGATGTTTCCGGCCTGTTTGGCGATACGGTGGCCGAACTCGTCGATGGCGTGACCAAGCTCACCAACATCGAAGTCGACAGCATGGACGAGAAGCAGGCCCTCACGCTGCGCAAGATGTTCCTCGCCATGTCCAAGGACATCCGCGTCATCATCGTTAAGCTTGCCGACCGTCTGCACAACATGCGCACCCTTGCAGCCCTGCGTGAGGACCGTCGCCTGTTTAAGGCTCGCGAGACCATGGATGTGTATGCGCCCCTGGCCGACCGTCTGGGCATGAGCTCCATTAAATGGGAGCTCGAGGACCTGTCCTTCTTCTACCTTGAGCCCGACGCCTACCAGCGCATCGCGCGCATGGTGGCGGAGTCGCGTGAGGTCCGTGAGCGTTATCTGGCCGAGACCATCAAGACGCTCACCGATGAGCTCAACCGCATTGGCCTGGAGGACTTCCAGATCAACGGCCGTTCCAAGCACTATTGGTCCATCTACCAAAAGATGAAGCGCAAGGGCAAGGAGTTCTCCGAGATCTACGACCTGGTGGCACTGCGCGTCATCACGCATTCGGTGCGCGATTGCTACTCCACGCTCGGCGCGGTGCATACGCTGTGGCACCCCATGCCCGGTCGCTTTAAAGACTATATCGCCATGCCCAAGGTCAATAACTACCAGTCGCTCCATACGACGGTTATCGGCCCCACGGCCCGCCCGCTCGAGATTCAGATTCGAACCTATGAGATGCATGAGCAGGCCGAGTACGGCATTGCCGCCCACTGGCTCTATAAGAAGTCGGGCGGATCGTCTGCGTCTAAGACCAATGATGCCCAGCGTCTGGACGACCAAATTAACTGGCTCAAGCATTCGCTCGATTGGGCTGCGTCTGATGAGATCACCGACGCCAAGGAATACCTGCATTCGCTGAAGGTCGACCTCTTCGATCAGGAGATCTTCGTCTTTACGCCCAAGGGCGAGGTCATGGCGCTTCGTGCCGGCTCCACGCCGCTCGACTTTGCCTACGCCGTTCACACCGAGGTGGGAAACCACTGCGTCGGCGCTAAGATCAACGGTGCGGTGGCCCCGCTCACGCACGAGATCAAGACGGGCGACCGCGTTGAAATCCTGACCAACAAGAGTTCCAAGCCGTCGCGCGATTGGCTCAAGATTGTTAAGACGCCTTCCGCCAAGTCAAAGATCCGCCGCTATTTTGCCGCCGCGACCAAGGACGACGACGCTGCCGCCGGTCGCGATATACTGGCCAAGGACCTGCGCAAGCGCGGGTATGGCATCTCTACGCCGCGATCCACGCGTGCGCTCAACGCCGTGGCGGAGCAGTTTAACTACAAGCAGCTCGAGGACTTGTTTGCCGCCGTCGGCGCCGGCAAGGTTGCCCCGCGCGCTGTGGGTAACAAGGTCGAGCAAATCTTGGACCCCAAGCCCGAGGAGCAGCTCACCAAGACCGAAGCCATTGCCGAGGTCGTCAAGCAGCCGGCCCGAGGCTCCAACCGCAAGCCGCAAAAGCGCGGCAAGAGCGCCAGTAACGGCATTATCGTCAAGGGCGAGAGCAACAGCGGCCTGCTGGTCCGTCTGGCTCATTGCTGCAACCCCGTGACGGGCGACGACATCGTCGGCTTCATCACGCGCGGTCGCGGCGTCTCGGTGCATCGCGCCAACTGCCCCAACGTCAAGGGTCTTATGGAACATCCCGAGCGCATGATCGATGTGGAGTGGGACGGCGCTGCCGACACCCTCTTCCAGGTCGAGATCGTGGTCGAGTGCTTGGACCGCATGGGCCTGCTCAAGGATGTCACCATTGCCATTGGCGATGCGGGCGGCAATATCCTTTCTGCCGCCACGTCGACCAACCGCGAGGGTATTGCAACCCTGCGCTTCATGGTCGAGATCTCGGACGCGAGCGGTCTGGATCCGCTGCTGGCTTCCATCAGCAGTGTCGATTCGGTCTACGACGCTCGCCGCCTGATGCCCGGCGAAGGCGGAGCTCAGCTCAAGCGCCGTGTGTAGGTGCGAGAGCCTCTCAGCATCATAGATATTGGTTACGTTCGAGGCATCGTTTGGTGCCTCGAACGTATTTTAGAAGGAGGGTACGCGCATGGACGATATGACTTTGGACCTGACACCCCGAGGCGCGGCTTCGATTGAGGCGCTCGTCAACGGCCCGATTCAGACCAACAGCTACGCCGTGATTTCGAATGACGAGTGCTTAATCGTCGACCCGGCGTGGGAGGGCGAGCGTCTTGTGGAGCATATCCACACCGCGCATCCTGAGGTGCGCGTACTCGGCTCTGTCTGCACGCACGGTCATGCCGACCATGTTGGCGGGGTTGCCGGGGTTCGAGCTGTCGTTGGCGACAGCGCACTATATGAGTTGTGCGCTAAGGACGTGACGGTACCTCGCGCAAATATCGAGGAGCAGCGCGCCATGTGGGGTATCGAGACGCCCGATCCGGGTGAGCCGACGCGTTTGCTTGCCGAGGGCGATACAATCGAGGTGGGCGACGTCTGCCTGCAGGTGATCGAGACGCCGGGGCATACGCCGGGCGGCATCGTCCTGTTCGCCGCGACCGAGCAGGGGAACATCGCCTTTGTGAGCGACACGCTTTTCCCGGGCAGCCACGGTCGTACCGATCTTTCCGGCGGTGACGAGGCGGCGATTATGCGCTCGCTCTCCAAACTTGCCAAGACGCTTCCGCCCGATACCGTTTGCTTGACGGGCCATGGCGATTCGACCACGATGGCGCGCGAACTTATGCAGAACCCGTTTATGCAGATGTAGGCTCGAAGCCGTCTTTCGAACCACGAAGACCGGTCAATCGTCAAGCTATTTTCCCCAGTGGGTCGATTCTGTGGGGCAAACGGTCAAAATTTGTCCAATCGGATGGTATTCGTGAACAAACGAACGTTTATGCTCGGGTATGTCGTGGTAAAATCTCAGGCGTTATCGGAGCAACCTTACAGGAGGTTTCTTTTATGCTCGTCAACGCAGCAGACATGCTCAAGAAGGCCGAGGCCGGCAAGTACGGTCTCGGTGCCTTCAACACCAACAACCTCGAGTGGACCCTGGCTATTCTCCAGGCCGCCGAGGAGGCCAAGTCTCCGCTGATCCTTCAGTGCACCGCTGGTGCCGCTAAGTGGATGGGCGGTTTCAAGGTCTGCGCCGACATGGTCAAGGCTGCCGTCGAGGCCACGGGCGTTACCGTTCCCGTCGCCCTTCACCTCGATCACGGTTCTTACGAGGACTGCTTCAAGTGCATCGAGGCCGGCTTTACGTCCATCATGTATGACGGCTCTCACGAGGAGACCTTCCAGCTTAACCTTGACCGCACCAAGGAGCTCGTTGAGCTTGCCCACTCCAAGGGCATGTCCATCGAGGCCGAGGTCGGCGGCATCGGCGGCACCGAGGACGGTGTGACCTCCAGCGGCGAGCTCGCTGCTCCTGCTGAGTGCAAGCAGATTGCTGACCTGGGCGTCGACTTCCTCGCCTGCGGTATCGGCAACATCCACGGCGTGTACCCTGCCGACTGGGCTGGCCTTTCCTTCGAGCGCCTGGGCGAGATCAAGGTCCAGACCGGCGACCTGCCCCTCGTCCTGCACGGTGGCACCGGCATCCCCGAGGATCAGATCAAGAAGGCCATTTCCCTGGGCATCTCCAAGATCAACGTCAACACCGATCTGCAGCTCGTCTTCGCCAAGGGCGTCCGCGAGTACATCGAGGCCGGCAAGGATCAGCAGGGCAAGGGCTTCGACCCCCGCAAGCTCCTCAAGCCTGGTCGCGACAACATCGTTGCCCGCACCAAGGAGCTCATGGAAGAGTTTGGCTCCGTCAACAAGGCGTAAGCGTCGCTAAACTTCCCACCGGAAGCCCCGTCTCCCTACGCTGTTTCCTTTGCGCTCACCTGGCTTCGCCAGAAGTCGCGCCAAGGAAACAGTTCCGGGAGACGGGGCTTCCTTCGTTTAACGCCGCAGGGTTACGAGTCTGAATTAAGGTGGCTACTGGCTTCGCTAGAAGTCGCGCGACGGAATCAGCTCCGGGGAAACGGGGCCTCCTTCGTTAACTCGCTACAGGGTTACTGGGCTGAATTCATTTTTTATAGGTACCGTTTATCGGTGTTGAGGGTTCCTTTATTGGGGCTTTCTTTTTATCTCGCTACAATGGACTTCAAGAGTTCTAATGACTTGGAGTTTGGTATGGCTGTTATTAATGTGCTGCCTTCGGATGGGAAGGTTATTGACGAGGGTCCTGTTGGTTGCTCTGTTGATGTTTGCTGTAATGACTTTCGTCATCTCGATATTGGACTGCCGCCCGAGATTCTTCGACTCAAGGATGCCGGATATTTGACGCAGACTGTTGCGGCTTGTGATCGTCTTTTGGGGCAGAATCCCGATCCCTCGCTTGCTGCCTGCGTTCGTGCCGAGCGGTATCGCATGCTTGAGACGCCGCTTCATTTTTCGGTGTCGCGCGATCGAGCTATTGCGATGATTCGCGAGGAGTGGCCTGAGTTTACCGAGGAGCAGTTTAACGATCTGATTGACCGTAAGCGTATTGACTGGCGCTTTATCGATGGTGAGCTGTTCGTTCTCGACAACTTCCTCGATTCGCTTCGCGTATATCCCAAAGAGGTCCCCGGCATGCGTCCCGATTCTACGGACGGAATAGCACTGCGCAACGAGATGCTCAAGGAGATGGAGTCGCAAAACGGATTGACTCGCGTTATTACGCTTAAGGCGTCCTTGTCTGTCCCCGGCGCTCTAGAGGGGGAGACCGTTCGCGCTTGGCTACCCGTTGCCGCCGCCTGTCGTCAACAGTCTCATATCGAGGTTCTCGATATGACGCCGGAGGGTGCTGTTGCTCCCGCGAACGCTTCGGCGCGTACCGCCTCGTGGTCTTCTTCGAGTGAGCGCTCATTCTCGGTGACTTATCGTTATCACATCGATGCTGCTTATTGTGATGTCTACGGTGGCACACTTCCGGTTCATCCGCGTATGGACGCGCCTCTGCCCGAGGATATTTCCGAGGACCGTCCGCACATTGCATTTACGCCGTATCTGCAGCAGCTGACGGCCAGCGTTGTTGGCGGACTCGAGGATCCGCTCGATCGCGCCCGTGCTATCTATGATTACCTGACGCAGTATATCGACTATCGCTATCAGCCGCCGTACTTGCTTTTGGGATCTATTGCCGATGACTGCGCGCATTCGCTCCGCGGCGATTGCGGCGTTATGGCGCTCACGTTTATCACCATGTGCCGTATCGCGGGCGTGCCTGCCCGTTGGCAGAGCGGCCTCTACGTTGCGCCCGATTCGGTGGGGTCGCACGACTGGGCAGAGTTCTATACGCCGCAGACCGGTTGGCTCAACGCCGACGTGTCATTTGGATCTTCTGCTCGCAGGATGGGGGAGGAGTGGCGCCGCCGTCACTACTTTGGCAATCTCGACCCATGGCGTATGGTGGCCAACAATCGATTCCAGGCAGAGTTTGAGCCCTCTTTCGACGGCATGCGCGAGGACCCTTACGATAACCAGATGGGTGAGGCTTCGGTCGACGGTCGCGGATGCCGTCAGCGCGAGATGCTACGCACGGTCGAACTCATCGAAATGCTCGAAGTTCCATTTTCGGACTAATCGGTAGAAAGCTGTGATAAACTAACTCACGCATTACGTGCCCGAGTGGCGGAATTGGCAGACGCAGTGGACTCAAAATCCACCGTTGGCAACAACGTGCGAGTTCGAGTCTCGCCTCGGGCACCATACATGCAAGTGAGCGTTCGAGGGGGGTTGCGGCCCCCTTTTTCGTGCCGAACTCGCGTGAGCGCGCGAAGCGTTAAGCAAACAGGCCTGTGGCCTGTTTGTAGCGGAGCGTGGCGAGGGCGCCGCGCGCCCGAAGCCCGGGGCTTCGCGAAGCGAAGGCCCTTCGAGTCTCGCCTCGGGCACCATACATGCAAGTGAGCGTTCAAGGGGGTTGCGGCCCCCTTTTTCGTGTACGTAATGTGATAACGCGCTGTACGTGTTATTATTCGCAAGGCGTTGTTCCCGCAATGCCCTAAAGAGGAACCCGAGGGTTCCCACCTTTTGGCGCCAATGAGCAGCTGACTGGTCATACAACTTAGATTCCCTTCCTCAAATCGAGGAACTCTATGTGTACGACCTGGTTGCTGAGAAGCGCCGGGTTATTTTTTTATGAATGGAGGTAGGGAAAATAGCTAAGTCTGATGACACCCGCATCAACGACGAGATTACTGCATCTTCGTGCCGTTTGATTGGCGTCGATGGCTCTCAGCTCGGCCTGTTCGCCATCCGCGATGCCCAGCGTGTCGCCGACGATCAGGGTCTCGACCTGGTCGAGATCGCTCCCAACGCGGAGCCGCCGGTCTGCAAGGTCATGGACTACGGTAAGTTCAAGTACCAGCAGGCCATGAAGGCCAAGGCTGCTCGTAAGAACCAGTCCAAGGTCGAGGTCAAGGAAATGAAGTTCCGACCCAAGATCGACGTTGGCGACTACGAGACCAAGAAGGGCCACGTTCTGCGTTTCCTCAAGAAGGGCGCACGCGTTAAGATCACCATCATGTTCCGCGGCCGTGAGATGGCTCACCCGGAGCAGGGCCTTAACGTTCTCGAGCGTCTCGCCGAGGATCTCAAGCCTTACGCTACGGTCGAGTCTAAGCCTAAGATGGAAGGCCGTAACATGCTTATGCTGCTCGCCCCGATTAAGGGCGCCTTCGATGAGGATAAAGCGGCAAGCGATACCAAGTAACTAGTGTTCTGTAACCGATTAAGGAGTATTTCATGCCTAAGATGAAGTCCCACAGCGGCACCAAGAAGCGTTTCCGCAAGACTGGTACCGGCAAGCTTATGCGCGCCAAGGCTTTCAAGAGCCACATCCTGAGCAAGAAGTCCACCAAGCGTAAGCGTGGCTTCCGTCAGGAGACCGAGATCGCCGCTGCCGACCGCAAGGTCATCAAGTCGCGTCTCGCCTAAGTCCGCGTTCCCGTTTTTCGTTTTACCGTCTAGGAGTTGATAGAACATGGCACGTATTAAGCGCGCTGTTGCCGCCAAGAAGAAGCGCCGTACCGTTATGCACCGTGCGAAGGGTTACTACGGTGCCGCTTCGCGTACTTACAAGCATGCTAAAGAGCAGGTCCAGCACTCCCTGCAGTATCAGTATCGTGATCGCCGCAACAAGAAGCGCGAGATCCGCTCTCTCTGGATCACCCGCATCAACGCTGCCGCTCGCCTGAACGACATCTCTTACTCTCAGTTCATGCACGGCCTGAAGGTTGCCGGCATCGAGCTTGACCGCAAGGTCCTGGCTCAGATGGCTTACGAGGACATCGAGTCCTTCAACGAGCTGGCTGCCATTGCCAAGAAGGCTCTCGAGGCCTAATAGATTCTGTTGAATCGCTAGGGGAGTGTCGCACTGTGCGCGGCACTCCCTCTTTTTTATCGAAAGCGCTGGTTTACATAGCAAAAAGCGCGGGTAGATAAACACCTGCAGGTGACCGATCTCTATATATCTCTTAACCGAAGGGTCATCATCTGATACGTGCGATCTTGCTGCACTCGGCTTTCTAGTTCCTATATAGAAAGCCATAGTTTGTGTAGGACTTGTGAAGAGTGGAATTGACGTCCCGCATCGCTTCGCGGTCTGGCAATATATCTCCTTGCCGCGCGGCCCGGTGGAACCGGATGAGCCGCAAAGCGTGCACCTTGAGAACCGGATACTGCGAGGATGGACACACCAGATGTGTCGCATCCG